>JAFSDI010000031.1 GCA_017436325.1 Alphaproteobacteria bacterium
GACCGTGTCTCAGTTCCAGCGTGGCTGATCGTCCTCTCAGACCAGCTATGGATCATCGCCTTGGTAGGCCATTACCCCACCAACAAGCTAATCCAACGCGGGCACATCCATCACCGATAAATCTTTCCCGTTTCCGGCGTATGCGGTATTAGCGTTCGTTTCCAAACGTTATTCCCCAGTGATGGGCAGTTTCCCACGCGTTACTCACTCGTGCGCCACTAGATCCACAAGTGCAAGCACCTGCTTCACCCGTTCGACTTGCATGCCTAAGACCTGCCGCCAGCGTTCGTTCTGAGCCAGGATCAAACTCTCAAGTTCTAAAAAAACCTGTAGTTAAGTCCCGTGCATATTAAACAAAAGCTGACTTTTAAAAATCAGTTCGTCTTTACATATATATTTATTCGCAAGACAAGTTTTAACGAGGTTTAATATGTAAACCTACTACCTGTCTAGGATATGCACTTTTGACTTAGTCAAAGTTTGGATATTTCCAAATTCAACTGTCTGCACATCCCTTCTTGAATTTTTTGATGAGCTGCTTTTATTCACAATGTTTGCGTTTCTTACAGAGTTATTTCGATTTTTATTTCTGTAAATCCGCAGAATTTCAGGGGTTGAGTTTCTTTTCGTTTTTGTTGTCTCAACTTGAAAGCCCGATTAGTATGCGCTTAAACTTTCAAAAAGTCAAGCGGATTTTAAAAAATAATTTTCAGAAAATTTTATTTTTAGGAATTTTCCCTAGTTTTCTGCGGTTTTTTATCTTAATTTTTTTTATATTTTTTCTATTTATTCGTCTAAATATGATTCGGTTTTGTGTTTTTCTTGATTCGTATTAGGCTACGATTCGTATTTTTTCACTCGATTCGCCTAAAATCGATAGACAAACCCTAGTTTTATCATTGGATAAATGCGCAATTCAGACAATTTTCGATTCGCATCCTGTTCAGCACGCAGTATATCAGCTGTTAATTGTGGAATTTCAACAGGTGACCATATTTGTGTTTCTTTATTATATATATATAACTGAGTCTGTGGCACATCTATTTTAATCCTTGCAGGACTGTTTGTAATTACGACACCTGCATCTAAGAATAAATTAAAGCCACAGCCAAGCTGGACATCAAGCCCTGTACCAAAATATGGACCAAAGTAATTCCAATCTATTTCTGCAGTCCCATCAAATGAATTTCCGTTATAGTAGTAGTGATCGCCCGCAAGATAGAAATAAAAACGTTCTGTGGGCGCATTTTCTGCATTACCAAAAATAGCCGAATCAAGTGTCGCCCCACCCCACGCAATCCCGCCTGTCAATCGCCATAAACTAACAAAAGGATAATAGTCTATCAAAACAGCACCATGCCACGCATCAAGCTTGCCTTCGTCTATCTTTACACCATCACCAACATCACGACCATCGCGCATATAAGAATCAATCGCCGAATCAATAGCAGACTTTAATGGGGCTGTTGCCGCAAAATCTATGCGCGCACCAAAATGACGCAACCATTTATAGCTAATTTCTGGATTATAATAGCCCGCAATAATATTAAGTCCCGTGGTCGCTGATACACCAATACCTAATTGCAAGCCATTTGCCAAAGTATTTTCTGCAACAGCGGGACCGCAAATAAAAAAAAACAATAAAACTATTTTCTTCATATGAAAATGATACAAAAAAATACTATGCCTTAACAATGGGCATAAATACCTGAATAAAAATATAATAATGACAAATTTCATTTTTATTATAACTTAAAATGTGATATAATATTAGGTATGAAAACCACTAATTTATTTTTTTGGTCCATGGCGGCCATATTTTCTGCGGTTCCTGTTTACGCATCTGATTGCATAGGCCCAGATTGTGATGTTCTACCGTTGGCTTTTGAAGAGTTTGAATGGATTGGACTTGAAAAAAAACCATCCGCAATTATTGTTGCGACACCAATCCAAGAAGAACAACAACCAGAAGTTGTTAGTGTTCCTACGTGGATTGATTCCGATGCAACAATTGCACACACACCAGAAATACAAAATTTGCCGTTACCAGATCAAAATACTATGGTTGAGGCAAAATTGCTGACTATAAAACCAGTACCAGAAGACAACAGACCACCGCTGTGGGATGGGGTTATTGGTGAATACGATGGAAATAATGCTGTGCAGACTGTTGACTGGAAAGACGGCGTGCCAATTTGGGATGATTCTATCGCAAGTTATAAATATAAAGATTTTAGCGATTGGTTCTTGAAACCAACACCGGAAATATATCTGCGTGATATAGCACCAGAAGAAGCAAGCACTATTAACCCAAAAGAATTATATCTGAGCACAATGGAAGATGCCGCCGCAACACGCGCACGCGTGGAAGAGCTGTTGGCACCAAAAAAACCAATTGGAAATTTGTGGTTTGAAAATTTGAACCCGTCTGGGGCAATAGAAAATATACCAGAAAAATATGCTGCACAAGATATGACCGTTATGGTTAAGGAGAGTTTTACCAACAATACGATTATCGAAGAAGGTTGTCCTTTTGAAACAATAACAGAATGTGAGATATGGCGCAGAAAACCAATAATTCGTGAGACTGTTTCACCACGTAGCGCGAAATTGCGTGATACAAATATCGATGAATTCTTGGGCGCTGCGAGTTGTAATGTTGAAATCAAGGCAAACCATCATGCCGCAGCACCATTGTTAGATAGATATAAAATGCTGATGCGCGCAGCAAGTGCATGCTGTACAGACGGTATGGCATACGCATTAAAGCAGGCAGGCGCAACAGATGGCTTGGTCTATAAATTCTTGGTAGATGACGCTAACTTCTATGGCATCGGGTCGCGTTGCCTGATGATGACCGACCATGATTTTGATACAAAATATCCAAATACCGCAACCGCTGTTGTTGCAGCAGATGTTAGAAATGGATGCCTTTGCCGTGGCAGACAATGGTTTAAAGCAATGCTGGCACCATTCCAACAAGTATATCAACAGATGCCCGAATTTAAAAACGCACCATTCCATTATACTTATAAAGATGGTCTGCAACGCGAAATTACCGTGTCTGTTAATAATGATGTGCAAAATGTTCTGAAACAACTGGAACAATGTCCATAAATTCACCCCGCTGTTTGAACTGTATCCCAAAAAGTGGACAGATAAAAACCATCCTGAGGTCGGTTCAACTGGCGGGGATTTTTTTTATATATAAAATTAACCTTGCAGATAAACTAAATCAGTATAATATATATGTCGAAACACAAAATAAAGGTGAAAATTATGCCAGCAAAAACAGTTAATGATATTGTCGCACTTTGTAAACGCCGCGGTTTTATATTTACGGGCTCAGAAATATATGGCGGCTTAGGGGGCGCGTATGACTATGGCCCATACGGTGTCGAATTAATGAAAAATATTCGTGAGGCCTGGTGGAATGCGATGATTTATTCACGCGATGATATCGAAGGACTGGATGCAGCACTGATTACAAATCGCCTTATGTGGAAATATTCAGGGCACGAGGCTGGATTTTCAGACCCATTGGTCGAATGCAAAAAATGTGGCGCACGTATGCGTCAAGACAAAATGAAGGATATAACAAAATGTGACAATTGCGGCAGTACTGAAATCACCGAACCACGTGCATACCAACTGATGATGGGGCTGTCAATTGGGGCAACGGCAGACGGCGCAATAAATGCTTATTTGCGACCAGAAACAGCAACAACAACATATACTAATTTTAAAAACGTATTGGATGCAAAACCACACAAACTGCCGTTCGGTATCGCACAAATAGGAAAGGCGTTTCGCAATGAAATTTCACCACGCGGATTTGTGTTCCGTATGCGTGAATTTGAACAGGCAGAAATGCAGTACTTTGTTAATCCTGCAGATGATGAAAAATTCCATAAAATGTGGATGGAAGAAAGACTGGCTTGGTGGATTAATGTACTGGGGATACCAGCAGAAAAACTGCGTTTTGCACCACACGAAAAATTAGCACATTATGCCAAGGCGGCTGTAGATATAGAATATCAATTTCCTGATGGATTTGATGAGGTCGAAGGTATACACAATCGACAAGACTTTGATTTAGGCTCTCATACCAAAGGACAAAAAGAACTGAACATCAATGCGAATGTTCTTGAAAACAAAGACAGCACTACAAAACTGGCCTTTAGCGACCCACAAAGTGGCAAAACATTTGTACCATATGTTATCGAAACCGCAATGGGGATTAATCGTGCTATGCTGGCTGTAATGCTGGAAGCGTATGAAGAAGAAGATTTAGGTGACGGAAAAACACGTACTGTGTTAAAACTAAGACCTGCGTTGGCACCAGTCAAGGCGGCAGTCATCCCATTGGCGCGTAATGTTCCAGAATTGTTAAACATATCTGATAACATCGTGCGTGATTTGCGCAAGATGGGGATTGGTCGTATTGAATTAGAAAATTCTGGAAATATTGGTAAAAATTATCGCAGACACGATGAAATCGGAACCCCAGTTTGTATAACTGTTGACCACCAAACATTAGAGGATAATACCGTTACACTGCGCCACCGTGATACAATGGCACAGGAACGTATCCCAGTCACACAGATTAAAGATAAATTGTTGGAAATTATATAATATAAATCCCCGTTTGGGGATTTTTTATAAATTCTTTATCTTGTTATAATTATTATCGTGTAACACCTTGCTTGCACCAACAAGTCTGCCATTATATGTCTGAACCACCCCATCAGGAAATTCTGCATTAATTACCGAATAAGCGCCCACAGCAGCATAAGGAATCTGCACACCATATGAATTTGAACCGATAAACTTTAAAATCGTTGTTGGGGCAAGTTTCTGATTTAATAATGCCTGAATCTGCGTTATAAAAGCAGGTATTGGATTTGTTAGGTACAAGTTAAACCAACCACCAGTTTGACCTATACCTAGCAATGGTGTCCACGACTGTGTCGAAGCATCCATATAAAATGGTAAATTATGACCGTTGTAGTCCGCAACGACGACCGCTTTGTTATTAATATTTACAATGGGGGATTTCGTATTCGCGGTCGTATCCATTGAAATCAATTTTATTTGCGTACTATCAACGATACCAATAATACCATACGCATTATTCAATATTGTGTTTATTTCATTTTCAATGCCTGAACCCGTCAAAACGTTTTGCTGTGTTGCACCATGGTCTTTATCACGATTTAATAAGCCACCAACCAAGAACCCTGTACCAACAGTACCCAATACAGCTGCACCCGCAATCAGTCCTGTTCTGGGCTTCGTCACATCATACGATGTAATTGTACGACCATTCGGTGTTGGTATAACCACAGGTGTTGGTACAACCACAGGGTCTGGTGTAACCACAGGGACTGGGGTTGGTATAACAACAGGATCTGGGTCTGGTGTAACCACAGGGGCTGGTATAACCACAGGGGCTGGTGTTGTTGGCACTGTTTGTTGTGAAACAGGTTGCGTAACAATGGGTATTGGTTGTACCGGTATTTCTGATATTGACGGTACAACTGGTTGCAAATCAAGTTGTGCCTGTGATTTATTTGGTCTTGTTATTAAGAAATCTGTATCCTCTTCCAGTGCATGCCAAACAAGCCCACCAGTTCCAACAGTTGCAGCAACTAAATTCCCAATTCCAAGACTTTGGGCAACAGTCCAATCTGTAATAATTTGACCAGTTTTAGTAAACCAAACACTTTGCCCCAGCTGTAAGCCAAGTTCTTTGACCAATTCCGAATTTGTTTTAGCTGTTCTTCCTAATGATGCAATAAACTTGTTTGAAACCAATGTGCCATTACTGCCATCAGGTGAAACATACTTTAACAAATTGCTTTTGTTGTTCATATTTCCAACGACTTTTGCTTCTATTGCATCCCTGGCTTGAACAAAAGAATTTGCTGTATTTCCAATAATATTTAACAAACCACCAGCAATCATCATTCCATTACTAATAGTTCTGAAATACTGCCAAAACTGTTTTTTTTCTTTGACAACACAATTGCCGTTTGCATCACATTTAAATAATTCAGAGTTACCGTAAAAATCTGTCCAGAATTTAGAATCATCATCCAGCTGATTTATTAATTTCACAAAAATATCATCCAATGCTTTTGCTTCTGCCTGTCCAAATTCTTCGGAATAACTTTGCATTCGATTTAATTCATCAATAAGTAATTTTTCTGCACATTCTGATGTACCATCTATTAAACATTGATTCGCTTTTTTTACAAACGGTTCGAAAATTCCAAATGTAATCACACTTTCCGATGCAACCTTACCTGCAGCGCCTGTAATAACTAAACCAGAACCTATTTTTGCCACAACAGCCCATGCCCCAGGCGCAGCAGTACCACCACTGTACAGTGTCGCCGTAACAGCAACAGCAGCAGCAACAACAACACCACCGATTTTAATTACTTTTTCAGTGTTTGTGACGCTTTTTGCAACGGGTAAAACACAAAGACCAGAATTATCATCCCAATAAATATCTTTGCAATCTGGGCAATCAACCTGAGCCCTTGCAATCAACTCTTCGCATCCTTGTCTGCTGACAGCGGCACAATTTTTCCCATCAAAAGTACCATCGGCAAGGATGCACGTCATCGCTTGCATACCAGCATTTGCGCGTTTTTTCATTAATTCATTGACATCATCAAAAACATAATCTATCTGCTGATTACCAATATAACAAGACACAATATCGTCTTTTGGGGCATTCGTTGATACGTTACAGCCAGAACCGGTATATGTTTTGAAACTGCTGTCACATCTGATATTAAATATATCTGTGCCACATTTTCTGGCGGTATATTCTTTTAACGCTTCAATAAATTCAAGTTGCGTATTGAATTGAGTGTCACGACAAAATACAAATGAATCAATATCACATGCGGTCTTTAAATCTTTTTCAGATTTTATAAATTGTCTAAAACCAATTTCGCATTTGTTTGTTTCCGATTTATAGTCAACTTCTGTTCCTTCTATGATTGATTGAAATGCTGTTCTTATTTTGGAACACGTTTGCGCATTTGTTTGCAGACAACCAGGCTTATTTGCCCCACCGGTTACACTGGCCCCGCTGTTATAAATTCCACAGACTGACTTTATGATATCACCCTGAATCTTGTCGTCAAAACTTTCACGTATGTCATCAAACTTAAATTCATAGAACGCACCAGTCTTTAATGATTTACATTGTATAAAATCATCATTTTCTGCTTTTCTGTATTCTGTAGAACAAATTATTTCGTCATTGTATTTTTCTTTGGCGTATAATTTTGACAAGGCAACTGCAGATGACTGTTGCACATTTGTATAATTAAAGAAGTCTGCCTCACATTTTGATATATCTCTTTTATCTGCATCTATACCTGTTTTTGATTTACAGACACTGAAAAACAAGGAATCACCAAATGACACTAATGCATTAACAAATTGTACACATTTTTCCTTATCCGCCTGTTGTGTTATATCAAGCCCACCAGCATTACAAACCTGCCACATTTCATCGGCTTGCAAACCCACACCATTATTATTATTAAGATAGTCGCGATATTTTTGCAACACAGATTCTTGTTGTTCGTATTCTGAAAAATACCGTTGAGTAATAACTTCTAAGACATCTGTTTTTACACGAAAATATGTTTCAGCCAATATCGGTGTAGAAAATAATAAACAAGCAAATAATGCAATTAATCTTTTCATCATTTTAATACCCCCGTACATTTTGATGCTACTTCGGCAACTTGCTTAATCGCTTTGATCTGAGTTGCGTTAAACACCGTGGCTGTGGCAGATGCTGCTGCTGATGCACCCGCCAAGACATTTGATACAGTATTTAAATTCTTTTCCTTTTTTTTACCGAAATCAGTATTATTATCACGAACCTTGTCACTGTTGGCAGATGCAGACGTGAATGTGCCAACCAAACCAGTTGTTGCACCAATTCCAGAAGAAACCATTGCACCTTTACCGCGCTTGTTAATCTTGGACAGGTCAATATATTCAAATTCTTTGCAGACCGATTCAATTGTTTGTGCCTCGCTAACATCTTCGCCATTTATACGCGCTTGCAAAATCGCGGTACGCAATACAGATAAGGATTCTTTACATGCGGTTATTTGTGCTTCTAAATCATCATCAACCTTGTTTGTGCCAGCAATAACCGCACTGGCCAGATTTGTTGCAGCAGAACCAGCCATCAGACCTGTGCGCCAATTACCAAGCTTCTTGGATTGTTGTACCGTTTTCTTTAATTCTGATTCTATTTCTAACTCACTCTGTATAACAGTATCGTATGCAGCATTAAATTCAGACATAAATACACTGACCTCTGTATTTGTCATTGGGGTTTGTTTTTTTGATAACTCTTCTATTTCTTTTAATATCGCTTCTAAAGTTTCGGCCTTGGCATCTTTACCAGTCTTGACAACACCAACAACTGTTGCGCCTGCACCAACTGCAGTACCAACTGCAGTTATTGCGGTATTAATTCCAGCCATTTTCTTTAAATCATATAACGCTTCATCAATGCCAACGCACGCGGTATAGGTGGCACGTAATGCATCATCAAGCAACAAAACATCATTTGCAAATACTGGCGTTAGCATAATACACCACAATGAAAATATTATCTTCTTCATAAAAAAAGCCCCTATTTTTATAAAAAAAACACCCGAACAACAGGTGGTTGGAGGTTGGAAACTATTATTCTAGGGAAATAGTGCATTTTATTCTGTATATTCAAATGCCCTCCAACAAAATATTGGAGCATTTTATGTTGTGCCGGTATTTTACCGGCACCCTAGAATATGGGTTTCCACACCCAACAACACAAACTGTTGTCAAAGATAATTTTACCATACTTTTAAAATAAAGAAAAGTTTTTATTGCGCATATACGGATTTAGTGCCTATAATTTTTCTGTGAAACAGTGGTTAGATAATCAATTTCAAAACTTATTTTTGTATGTGCCTTTCTTGTTGGCTGGGGGTGCTGCAATTTATTTTACAGCATACAGTGAACCAAACTATGTATATTGTGCTATAATCGCTGTTATCTGCCTGTGCACATTGCGCATAAAGAATGTCCCAATGATAATTCGGGCCGCAGTATTGGTATTATTTGGGTTCTGTTATGCATGTTGTTTTACAAAACTTGTTAATACACCAATTGTTGCACGTGATATTCACAATATTAGTTTAAATGGCGATGTTTTATCTGTTGACTATACAGATGATAAAGCCAGAATTATTTTATCTGTTAATGCAGACGATATTGGCGCAGGTGATGGCCGTGCAAATTTAAGACTGACAGTAAAAAATTTTGATAAACTGCCACAAATAGGCGACACAATCAATGTGCGTGGCGGAATATTTAAAACTAATAGCGCATACGCACCAGAAACATTTGATTTTGCACAATGGGCTTACTTTAAAAATATCAGTGCAATGGGTTATATAAACGAAATCAATATATTAAAACACAATAATAAAAGTAATATAAAATCTTGGCGTGACAAAATACATAAAAAAGCAAACTCTTTTCTGGCCGACAGTCTGGTTCTGGGATATAAGTCCGCGGTTCCAAAAGATGACAATAAAATATGGACGGCATCAGGCATTGGACACGTATGGTCAATCAGTGGATTTCATATGACACTGGTCGGCGGTTGGCTGTTCTTGATTATGTATTTTATTTTTCGGTCTATCCCAAAAATTACAAACAGAATCCCAGCCAGAATTCCTGCAACAATTTGTGCCTGGATTGGACTGATGTTCTATCTGTTCTTGTCCGGTGTTGATACTGCAACATTGCGTGCCTTTCTGATGACAACACTGGTGTTTGGTGCATTTATATTTGGCAGGAATGCTATTTCAATGCGAAATGTCGCAATTTCTTTCTGTGTTATTTTCTTTATAAATCCATACTGTGTTATGCAGGCAGGATTTCAACTGTCTTTTTCCGCTGTGTTCGGATTGGTGTGGCTATACCAAAATGTAAACCCCAAGATGCCACAAAATAAACTACTTAAAATTATTTATGCATGCATACTGACATCATTGGTCGCAACAATATTTACAGCGCCTTTTGTTGCGGCGCATTTTGGCGCAATACCAATATATGGCTTAATTGGTAATCTGATTTTACTGCCCGTATTTTCTGTTATGATTATGCCACTTGTCTTTATTGGTGTTATTGGTGCTATCTTTGGTTTTACCGCACCGTTATGCTGGGCACACAATATTTATAATTGGCTGATTGAGATAGCAAAATGGATTTCCACCCTGCCCTGTGCAAATTTGACCGTGCCACATATTTCAAATCTTGCGCTGTTATTGTTTGTGATGGCTTTTATGTCGTTAATGTTTATTAAACCTATAAAAATTAAAGTAAATTATATTCTGTTTTCTTTATTCATTATATTGGCAATAATTATCGTTTATAAAACGCCTGAACCAATATTCTATGCAACGTATGACAATGAATTAGTCGCGTTTCGTAATGATAATGGATTTTTAGAATTTAATAAATCACGTGCCGCAAATCATAAATTTGCTTTTGACACCTGGAAAGGAATTAATGGTGAAGAAAAAGAAACACCAAACAAACGATACCCGCACAATAATGGGGTATATAAATATGGCAATATTGTTTATATACAAAAATTTGTTCCACTGATGAAAAATATAGAAAAACTTTGTGACGATGATAGCATCAAATATATTGTGTCTTATTTCAGAATTAATGCCCCAAAGTGTCAACATAAAATCCTGAGTGGTGGTTTCTTGATATACCCAAACAATAAGGTTAAATATCTGCAATCTGAAAGACCATGGAATTAACCATTAATAATCCGCACGAATAAAATACAACCCTGATGCAGGCGCAGTTGGACCAGCAGCCGCACGATTACGTGCAGCAAAAATTTTATCAATGTCATATGGCTTGCCCAGACCGATTTCAATTAATGTTCCAACAATGTTGCGCACCATATGATGCAAAAACGAACGCGCAGAAAATTCAAATACTATTAAATCATTATGCTGAGAAATACTTATTCTATCAAGCGTCTTTATTGGCGACTTTGCCTGACATTCCGATGCACGAAAACTGGTAAAATCGTGATTTCCAATTAATTTTTCCGCCGCACTGCGCATCGCGTCAATATCAAGTTTACGCGGCACCCAATATACACGATTTTTTTGCAAGACTGGTGCAGAACCACGATTCAAAACAATATACTTATAATGACGGGCAATGCAATCAAAGCGCGCGTTGAACTCATTAGACACAACTTCACAGGATAAAACAGATACAGGCTGTGCCGTTAAATAAAAATTTAATGCGCGCATAACTGTTTCAGGACTATGTGCGCCATCAATATCAAAGTGCGCCGTCATGGCAACCGCGTGAACCCCAGAATCCGTACGACCCGCACCAACAACATTTGGGCGCATACCACAGAATTTTTCAATTGCGTCTTTTAGTAAAGACTGCACAGATGGGCCTTGATGATTTTCCTGCCAGCCAATTAAATCTGTACCATCGTATTCCAAAACAACCTTGTATCGTGTCATCAATTATCTGCTTCGTTGTGATATTAAATAACGCGAAAAACGCATACAGCCATGACATTTTTTCGATTGCATTTCATGTCTTTCAGCGGATAATTTCATCGCCCTTTTGTCAGCACATTCATAAATATTGCACTGATTAACCGCCTTGTCACAGAATACACACGAACAATCCGCGTTATATTCGTTTATAACAATGTTACATTTACTGTTTTTACAAAATCTAATCGACATTTAGCACCCCTTTTTTTATCTGGTGTTTTGTACTTGCTTTGCTGTGAAATTTTTACAAAAGTCATTGGGACTTGTGCGCTTGGGACCAAATATGAATACATTCAATTCGTCACCGTAATAACACAATGATTGCTGATTCTTGTGCAAATAGTAATATTTACAATATTTACATTTATGTTCCATCTTTTATTCCCCATACTTTATTTCTGCACCATGCAAACCATTTACAAAACTTTTCCAATCCATTGGTTTTTTGCCCGATGGTTGCAATTTTAAAATTTCTAATTCACAATTATTGTTGATTCGGGTTTCAAGAATCTTGACATCTGTGCCATTTATCTTTGTACGACCCGCCCCCAGCGCACGTATCTGATTATGTATTTCAATTGGTGTGCGCGACCAATCAATATTCATATCAGCGCCAGTCCATTTATGGGTGAATGTCGGTATACCAATTTGCGGTACACCAGTATAATTGTCAGGCGATGACAAATATTCAATCAACATTTCTGAACCTATTTTTGAAATACAATGTTCAAGACTTTCGTTCGTATCATTAATATCTATATCAAATTCGCGACACATCAAAATATCTCCTGAATCAAGTTCCGGAACAACCCGCATTAAGCATACAGCTGATTTTTTGTCACCATTATATAGCGCAGTTCTGATTGGTGATGGGCCGCGATATTTTGGCAATAAACTGGGGTGTAAATTTATACACGGCGCAGAATTTAATACACTGTCACGTAATATAACACCATAAGAAATAACAATAATCATATCAGGGGTGTAATTGTATTCTGATATTCTGGTATGAACCGGTAAATTATTCTCTGTCGCCCAATTATGTACGGGTGACGGTGTCAAAACTTGTTTTCGACCAACAGGCTTTGGCGCACGTGTAAACACGGCCATTATTTCGTGACCTGAATTTTTTATCGCTTCAAAAATTGGAACAACAAAAGAATTTGTTCCCATTAATACAAGTTTCATATTTATTTACGCTTTTTTATTTTTCTGGTGACCATTTCACGACGCACCGGTGACAAATAATCGATAAACAATTTACCATCCAAATGATCCGTTTCATGCTGAACAATTCGGGCAGGAACACCAGACATTTGCGCGGTCTTTTTATCACCATTCTGGTCAGTCCATTCAACAACAACAGATTGCGGACGTGATACATTCGCAAAAATCGGTAAATTGTCGTTACCAAGTACTGATAAACAACCTTCTTCCATTGTGCATACATCATCACTGAACGATAAAATTTTTGGATTTATCATACGATATACTATTTCTGTATCAGGATCCATCATGACCAAAAAACGCGACAATATCCCAACCTGAGGCGCAGCAAGACCAACACCATTTTGGGCACGCATTAATTCAACCATATCATCCAATGTCGCCAATAAATCATCATCTATGTTCGATACAGGCGCACAAACAGTACGTAAAACAACATCACCACAAAGTTTCATTTGCAACATATTTAAAACCTTTTTATAATAATAATAGCAAAGGATTAGGAAATGACAACTTATATTTTTGTATTATTGTTTATAATTATCATTTTATTAGTCGCAATTTTAATGCGAAAACCAACAGTGGATATATCTGCACTGCGTGAAGATAATGCCAGACTGCGCGAAAGATTGGCAGAAAGACTGGGGGCGCTTAGTCAAAATGCGATTGAATTAAAAAATATTAGCGGCGACATTGCGAACTTTAAAAATATTTTGATGGGAAATAAACAAGCACGTGGCACATTTGGCGAAAGACAATTGGAAGATATTGTTATGGACATTATGCCACCAGAAACATACCTTTTCCAACACGTAATGGATTCTGGTGTACGACCAGACTGTATAATTAGACTGCCATATCCGCCAGGCGATATGATTATAGACAGCAAATTCCCACTGGAAAGTTATAACAGAATGATTGATAACCAAAATGATGGTATGGCAAAAAAACAATTTGAATTAGATGTGCGAAAACATATTGATGCAATTGGTGAAAAATATATCATCACTGGACAAACAGCAGAATCCGCAATGATGTTTATTGCGTCTGAATCTATATTTGAAACACTGCATCGTGAATTCCCAAACACAATTGAATATGCCGCAAAGCGCAAGGTTTTTATTGTGTCACCATCAACACTGTGGGCAACATTAAATACTATTCGCGCCGTACTGTCAGATATAAAAATAAAACGTGTCGCAACAAAAATAAAAAAGGAATTGGAATATCTGTTAACTGATTTATCAAGACTGGCTGACCGCACAGGAAATGTCGCACGCCATTTTGGTCAGGCACAGACCGATATAGAACAACTGCAAACATCAATCGCAAAAATATCGCCACGCGCAGAAAAATTACGCGATATGGATTTTGGCGAAGAATAAGTATTCTTTATTCACAATTTTTATGATATTTTCATAAAAGTTGAATTTTAATCTGGTTAAACAAGTTTTTTATATGTTATCTATACCTTGAAAACTGAAAAGTTATATTTTATACTGCACAATATGAAGATTTTAAAAAGATATTTTTCAAAGCAGTTAATTGCTATATTCATAATGCTGTTTTTAATATTAACTGGTCTGGCCTGGATGATGCAGATTATGTCTATGATGAAGTTTTTATTAAAATACGGCATAAATATTAGCGATTTCTTAGGATTAACATCCTTGATGATTCCTTTTATTGCGTCAATTATTGTCCCGTTTGTGTGCTTTATTTCTGTTATCTTTGTTTATAATAAGATGATTGCAGATAATGAAATCACTGTTATGGCTGCGTCTGGTCTGTCGCCATGGCAAATCGCACGCCCTGCATTACGTCTGGGTATCGTATTGATGATTTTTAATCTGGTGTTAAACCTGTGGATTGTACCAAAAACACAAGCCCTGTTCTATGATACACAATGGAATCTGCAGTATGGAATGGCGCATATGAAATTACAGGAAAGCGCATTTACAGAAATATCCCATGGCTTAGTCGTGTATGTAGATAGTGTGTCTGGTCATGATTTGGGTCAGGTTATGTTATCTGATATGCGCGATGAAGAAAACCCAAGTATGATTTTCGCAGAAAAAGGTAAACTGATATCAACCGTTCGTGGCCTGTCATTGGCAATGATGAACGGTTCGTTACAGTCGTCAGGCGATGCGATGATAACTGGAACGTTTGAAACATTTGATATGGACTTGAATGTGGTTGATAAAGCAGGAAATAATTCATTTCGTGTTAGACGAATACCAACGCTTGATTTGCTGAAGGTGGCATTTGATGCAGCAACAGAAAAACAACACAAGATGGTGTTGACAGAACTGGCGAATCGGTTTATTAGTCCCGTAATGAACTTAGTATTGGCAGCATTGTGTGCAGTTATTTTGTTGCGTTCTTCGTTATTGCGCCGCCGTACTAGTTTTGCACCAATTATTGCAGTTGCATCTATGGCATGTGTTATGGCACTGTATATGTCGTCATCTAATATGATTACAAGTCTGACAGATTTATGTATGTTGGGCCTTGGTGTCGGTCTTGTATTAATTATAATATTAATGGTTTTGGCAAAAAAATGAGAATCAAAAACTATCTGACTTTAACAGTTCTATTTTTTGCTTGTGCTGATGCGCACTCGTTTTCTGTTGACTTAAATCAGCCCAGAACAATTACTGCACCACGTATAGAATATGATGTAAAATCCGAAACCATAAAAACCGTTGGTCAAACAGAAATCACAAATTCAGCAGGTCAACGATTAACACTGGTTGATTCATATATCACTCAACAAGGCGAAGAGTTGTCTGGTGATGATATAAAATTATGGTTGGGAAATCACGTTTATGTGGAATCAGATAATATTGTTCGCGAAGGCGATATAACAATTGCACGACAGGCAACATTTACTGCATGTGATGATTGCGATTCGTTTGGTAACGCATGGCAAATATCAACATATAAAATAATCCACGATATGGATTCACGTATGTTAAAGTTTTTTAGTCCTGTTTTGCGTGCATATGACATACCTGTATTATGGTGGCCATACTTTGAAATGCCAGACCCAGGGGTTAAATACAAGACAGGTTTTTTAATGCCTGATTTTGAATCGACGAATAATATGGGAACACAAATAAATGTACCGTTCTATATATCACTGTCTGATACACACGATATGACGGTCACACTATCTTATTTAACCCAAGAAAACCCATTATTTCAATTACAGCACCGCCTTAATGCACCACATTCAGAATACAGGACTCAGGGTTCTTTTACCCATAATCGCATAGGCGAAAATCGTTGGCATATTTTTAATGATGATGTAATTGAACTTGGTGAATATGCGCGTGCAACTATATTCTTGGAACGCACATCAGATAAGACTTATTTGCAAAAATATGGTTTCTATGAAGATCAGCCGTATTTAGATTCCGGTGCAAAATTTGAACTGTTTGGACAAAGTAGTTATGTTGTTGCAGATGCACATATATTCCAAGAACTGCGTGATGTCAGTGGTGTTTATACTGCGCCAGATGGTAATATATTGCCAAATATACGCGCAATACATCAAACAGCGCCTTTGTTTGGTGAAACTTATGCTACATTTTCTGGTGATGTTTTAGGAATATCTGGTGATGGAACATCAACACAACGAATTATTGGTGATGCGCGCCTGACAACACCGTGGACTTTGTGGGGTGGGAACCGTCTGACTGCAAGTATTTCTGCACGATATGATTTATATCATTTCGATAATACAGAAATGGTTGATGGTGGGCGTTTTTCTGGTTTTAAAAACCGTTTCTTGCCCAGCGGTTATTTGGAATGGGGACTGCCAATGTATCGCCCATCAGAAAAATGGACACAAATACTGGAACCACGCGCCAGAATCACAATGATGCGCCATATGGATGAAGAAGAATTGGCTTTAAATAACGATTCTGCTGGGACAATATTAACAGATAGCGCTTTGTTTTCAACCAACCGATTATCTGGTTTAGATTTGTGGGAAAATGGAACATATGCAGACTATGGCTTGCGTTGGGCTGCATTTAGTGACAACGGTGATAATATAGAGCTTTTTTTGGGACAGTCGTATGATTTTACAGAAAGACCATCGATTGATTTAAATAGCGGATTTCATAATGGTCTGTCAGATTATGTCGGTCGCATAAGTTATAATAATGCAAAATGGCTGAATGTCGCGGCACGATTCCGATTGAATCAAGATACACTTGCATTAAACCATATGGAAACCACTGCAAATATCGGTACAGCAAGAAACTTTTTAAATGTCGGGCATATATGGTCCCAAGATTTAAATACAAACCTGACAGAAAACAATGATGTTAATGAAGCAATTGTCGGTATGGGACTTCAATTAACTAATCGATGGTCATTGCGTTGGAATGCAATATACAATATGTCCTATGGTCAGTTCTTGCGTCATACGGGTGGTTTCTTTTATAATCATCCATGTTATTACTTGTCTGTTGAATACAGACATGACAACGCAATCAAAGAGGACTATGTTGGAAATACCACTTTCCAATTCAGATTCGGAATGGCAATAAATGGGCAACAATATTAATTAGCAAAGGAAAAAAGTATGAAATTTTTTAATTCTTTAACCATTTTATTTTCTGTGTTTTTTGTGTCACCTGTTCTTGGCGCGTCTGTTGTCGCCACTGTAAATGGAACACCAATTACAGATACTGATATCACAGCACGCACAAAACTGATGGCACGTCAGGGCAAAACTTCAACTGATAATCGCCGCGTTGCACTGCAAAATATAATTGATGATGCAATCAAATTAGAATATGCAAAAAACTTTAACGCAATCCCCGAAGATAAAATAATAGATACAGAATTAAAAAAAATGAATCTGGGCGAAATGACATTATCAGAAAAACAAATGGCACAGAATGCATTACGCGCTGAAATCGCATGGCAAATTATTGTTGGACGCACTGTTTTGCCAACCGTCAGTATTTCAACAGAAGATATCACAAACGAAAGAAATAATTTAGCACGTGAACACGGTCTGCCGATAGAGATGACTTTGGTGCGATTGACAGATATTCCAGTGGATGTTGCAAACAAATTAACAAAACCAAAATCATGTGATGATGCCGTGGAAATGGCGCGCGCAATGGGTGGCATACCACAAAAATTTACAGCATTACAATATGAATTATCACCAGAAATTCGTAATCGTGTTGCAACACTGCCACTGATGAAATGGTCAAAGCACGAAGACGATTCTGTCTTGTTGGTGTGCAGTACAAAAAAAACAGATGAATATAAAAACCTTGATGAAATAATTAAACAAAATGCAACTTATAAGCAGGCCTTGTTCTTGGCAGACCAGCACTTAAAACAACTGCGCCGCAAGGCTGTAATTGTTGTAAATGACAACAGGTATAAATTATGAAGCCAATTTTATTTAATTTCACAAACGCAGAATTAGAAGCCTTTATCACAGAAATGGGACAACCAAAATTTCGCGCAAAACAAGTGCGTGAATGGTTGATGCGTGGCGCACCAAATTTTTCTGTAATGAAAAATATTCCTGAAAATTTACGTAAAGAACTGGACAATATCGCGCAAACATTGCCAGTTAGAATTATAAAAAAACTTGAATCGTCAGACGGCGAAACAACTAAATTTTTATTAGAATTATGTGATGGCGAACAGATTGAATCTGTTCTGATGCGAACAACATATGGCAACAGTGTGTGCGTCAGTTCACAGGCAGGATGTGCAATGGGTTGTAAATTTTGTGCCAGCACATTGTTGGGACTTAAACGTAACTTAACATCAAATGAAATTCTGGCACAGGTATTGACCGCACAGTGGGAATTACGCACGAACAAAGGTAACGAAAGTAATATCAGACCAAATGGTGATGCTAATAATGGTGACGTGTCGCATATTGTTATTATGGGGACAGGTGAGCCACTGCAAAATACAGAAAATGTTATTGATTTTATGGAACGTGCAAATTCAATACTTGGTATATCTTGGCGCAGGATAACTGTATCTACGTGTGGGATTGTTGATGGGATTGACCGCTTAATTGAATGGGGGCGGCCAATCAATCTTGCAATATCGTTGCATGCACCAACTGATGAATTACGCGCACAAATAATGCCGATAAATAATCGATATAAAATATCAGATGTTTTATCTGCGGCATGGCGGTTTACAGAACTGCATAATCGCCAGCTGATGATTGAATATATATTACTGGGGCGAAAAAATAAAGATGGCGAAACAGTCCTGTATAATGCAACACCAGAATATGCAGAAAAGCTATCAGAATTATTACGTGGAAAAAATTGTATGGTGAATTTAATACCATGGAATACAGTTGATGAGCGCGACTTTGCGTCTTTGTCTGGAAATGCAGTTCACAGATTTCAAGACATTCTAATCAAAAATGGGATACATACACGCATTCGCCGTGAACGCGGAACTGATATTGGTTCTGCCTGTGGTCAATTGCGCTTAAATAATGCAAAGAAAATTTCTTGAAAGGTTTTTTGAAGCCCGATAAAAAAGGTGGGGGGATGGGTATGTTAAGCATCCTTGTCATCAATGTGGATTGACCATATAATGACAATTTTTTTGCAAAAAAAATTATTTTAATGAATGCGGTTAATATATAAAAACACCGGCGGGGGAGGAGGCAAAACCGCCGGTGTTCTTTCTGTGTTTTGCCACAGAAACTGTTAATAATTTATTTTTAATCGCACTTGTATTTCCAAACATTAGGCATGCTAGAATAATCAGACAGGCCGCTTGTGTTATGATACATTCCACCAACTTGCTCACACGTTGCATCTGGCCAGATTTCATACAGGTATTGTCCATTTATACGTGCAGATGGGCCGGTTATAAAAAAATTATCATTATAATCAGCATACATAAATGTACGCATAAAAACGCCTGACGGCAATATACAATCTGTTGAAATTCCAGAAAATAAATTTTCTGGAATATAGTCTATAGATGTACCCAGAAACGTACTTTTAAACATATTTTCTGTTGGACATCCAAAAATTCCATCAAATAGCGTATCAGGTATAATACCAAATCCTGTACTAAAAAACGTGTACATAAATCGTGGTTGCGAACCATCTGCCAATGTTCCAAATATCGCCCCCAGTGAACCATTTATTTCTATAATACTCGCTGCGTTCATATCCATATAGCTTTCTGTATGATTAAATGATATTGTTGTTATATTAGATGCAGTGTTATACTTTGTGGCTTTACCTGCAAATTTGATTGTGTAAACACCGTCTGACAGATATGTATGAGAATATGATGTCAACTTAGTATCATTATTTCTTGATATAGTTTCTATATTTCCATCGCCCCAGTCAACAATAAATTCGCCTGCAGCACTGATATCAAATATAAATGTTGTTACATGGTTTTCAGTATAATTTGTATCGTATTTTAAAGAAAATTTGTATTCAATTTCTTTCTTTATCAACGTTTCGACTGCTTGAATTGTGGCGGTGGTGTCGGCGACCTGAAGTGTCGCGAATTCGCCATTACCGTAATCGGTGGTCTTTTCACCGTTTAAAATTTCATTTGCGACATCAACCGCCGTCAGCAAGTATTTCATATTTGCAACTTGCATTGGATTGTCCGCCTTTATTGGTACAGAAATATCCCATTTCTGTGCAATTAATTTATGCACATAGTCCACATTTACAATCTGTGCTGCGTGCGCACATATCGCCACAAAGCAGCCAATCAGACTAACCAATATCTTTTTCATATCTGCCCCCCTTTATTCCGCAGTTGGCAGAGTTGGTGTTGTTGCATACATTGTGCCAGTAACCGTATAGGTTCCCGCCATTGTTTGATTTGCGGATGCCGATGTGTCAACCTTAGACGATATAGCGGTTGCGATTTGTGATGCGACCTGTTCGCGCATATATGCACTGGATGGAATACTGGCAATTGCCGGCGCAGTTGTTGAAATTAGTGTAAGTGTTAATATAAATGTCTTTTTCATTTGTGCCCTCCTGCTTGGTTGGTTGTTAATTAAAAAACCACTGAAAGTCTTTCTTTTAGTGGTCAGGAGGTTCAGAACAATCAATACGTATTGTGCTGCTTATTCAGTATATTCGCAAGCCCTCCTGACCCATATCGGTCAGGAGATAAGTTTTCCAACATATAAAAAACACGCCAAACGGCGCGCCAAAATTATATTGGACGCGTATTGCAAGGGTTCTGACACCCCATCATCAACAAGACCATTGATGACATTTGAATTCTATATGAAAATACATAAAAAAACAATTATTTTTTTTACAATAAATATCCCGCTATTTTTAGCGGGATTTTCTATTCATACCGTAAACTGTCAATCGGATTTAATTTTGCAGCCTTCATCGCAGGCATAACACCAGACGATAATCCAACAATAACAGCAACCGATACAGATAACACAACCGGCCACATACTGAATGGAACGTTATAGCCAAGTATAAAGCGCCCGACACCTTGGGATAAACCAACGCCAATCAATAATCCAATCATCGAACCAATAAATGATATCAATACTGATTCTGATAAAAACTGAATTATAATCATTTTCTCTTGGGCACCAATGGCCTTGCGTATGCCAATTTCACGTGTGCGTTCTGCAACAGACACCAGCATCATATTCATAATACCAATCGCACCAACCAATAGCGATACCGCTGCAATCGCAATCAATAACAATTTTAAATACCCAGTAACTGTCGTCATAGTTTCCATAATTTGCTTCATATCCATAATCTGAAAGTCATCAACAGCATCTTCTTTTAGTCTATGTCTTTGACGCAAAAGCGCTGTCATTTGCTCAATCGCCATATTATTATCAGAATCTGGCAATAATTTTATCGCAACCATTCCAACAGAATTTGGAAAACGCGAACCCTGCAGACGCTTTTTAAGCGTGGTAATGGGAATAATTATCATATCGTCTTGACTGCCCATCGCACTGTCGCCCTTTGCCTTGGTGACACCGACAATCACAAATGGTGTATTTTGAATTCGGATAACTTCGCCAACAGGATTTTTAGGCAACCCAAGTTCTTCGGCGGTTTCTGGGCCAATAACAGCATATGTCGATGCGTTCCGAACCGCGGACATATCAAAAAATGTGCCATATTCAACCTCTATATTCTGAACAATCGCATAATCTGGATAAACACCAACCATCGATGTGCCCCAGTTCTTGTTACCATAAATCGCCTGAGCCGCACCATTTTGTACAGGAGTAACAGCCATTACATCAGGTAATCGCGCAATAAATTCTGCATCTTGTATGGTCAAGGTATTTCTGCTGCCCGTTCTGACACCCGCCTGTTGCGCAGCCCCAGCACGTATCATTATCGTATTCGTACCAAGAGATGAAAACTGGTCTGTTATCGATTTTTGAACCGTTTCACCAACCGCAACCATTATAACAACCGCCATAACACCAATTATAATACCCAAAACCGTCAAAAATGAACGTATCTTATTACCACTGATTGACAGCCAAGATTCTTTTAATATGTCGTTAAATGTCATCTTTTAATCCTTGTATAATTGTTATAAATTCTTGTCATCACGTGGAACAGGGCCATCATAATTAATCTTGCCGTCACGAATATGAATTAGCCGGTCTGCATATTTGGCAATGTCAAATTCATGGGTAATCATAACAATCGTAATACCCAAGTCTTTATTTAACTGCTTGAAAAACTTTAAAATTTCATTCCCCATTTTGCTGTCCAAGGCACCAGTCGGTTCGTCCGCAAGAATTAACTTTGGATTCCCAGCCAGCGCACGCGCAATCGCAACCCTTTGCTTCATTCCGCCTGATAATTGCGTTGGCAGATATGATTCAAAATTCTCTAGCCCGACACGCTTTAACATTTCACGCGCACGGGTTATACGTTCACCCATAGGAAGGCCACGATACATCAATGGCAACATAACATTGTCCAAAACACTGCGCTTTGGCAATAAATTAAACTGCTGAAAAACAAATCCAATATATTCATTTCTAAATGTCGCCAATTCATCTGTTGTCAGACCTGTTACATCACTGTCATATAACTCATACACACCAGATGTTGGTGTATCTAAGGCACCAATAATATTCATACACGTTGATTTCCCAGATCCAGACGGCCCCATAATCGCAACAAATTCACCAGACTTTATCGTAAAGTTTATATCAAACAATACCTGTTGCACACCACCCAGTTCCAGTGGGAAGCTTTTGTTTATATGCTTCATAGAAATAATATTTTCTTGGGATTTTGACATATACATTCTCTTTTATAAACGCGTCTTTATTATATCATTTCTGATACCATATATCAATATCCACAGAAAAAAAACCTGAAAAAAAGCCCCGTATTATTTAGGGGCAATGCTTATACCAAACAAGCTAAGGTCGCACTGGTGTTCTTTAACATAAACCAACCAATCCGATAATCTGTCGCATATACAGTTAACATAAATAGTATTAATATACCAATCACAATTATAACATTTACTTTCTTGCCACGCATACAATACACAGCAATATTGTAAAATAAAAACAATACATATAAATCAACTAATATACTTATAGTCCACATAGACGTACAATTAAATGCCAGTGCATTTAAAACTAAAATCATTGGATATATAAAAAATATAGATGCCAGACCCTTTATCGCAATTTCCCAATCACGTTCACCGCCAGTGATTTCAGATATCAACATCATCAAACCACCAAAGACAAATAATAATGCAACCGCCAATACAGGAACAACAATTATCGCAGTAAATATCGCACCAACAGTTATCGTTGCGCCACCAAGTAGTCTGATTATTAAGACTAAACAACCGCCTAGTAATCCGTACAAGAAAGCACGCAACATTGATTCTTCCATATTTCCATCAGCAACAATTTTTGTAAAATAGCGCTTTGGATTAACAATAATATTTTTTATGTGCTTTAGTGTATTTTTAGTCTTTTTGAACATATTTGTATACCTATATTTGATTATTTATATTTTTGCTTTATAATTACAAAAAATCAATGGAAAAAAAATAATGATGAAAGTTGTAATTGCAGGTCGCCCTAATACGGGTAAATCAACATTGTTTAACGCACTGACCGGAACGCGTGATGCACTGGTTCACGACAGACCAGGGGTTACACGCGATACAATATCCGGTAATTTTAAGTCGCGCCCGTATATGCTGTATGACACAGCAGGTTTGGAACGCGCAAGTTCTGGTATCGCACAAGATTCTACAAATATGGCACTGAATGCAATATCAGATGCAAATGCAGTCTTGTTTGTCGTTGATGGTCGTGTCGGATTAACAGGCGATGATATTGAATGGGCAAAACTTGTACGCAGAAAAACACGCGCGCCTGTGCTGTTATTGGTAAATAAAAGCGAATCGAATAAAAGACTGACAGATACACACGATTTTTATAAACTAGGTTTTGGCGAACCAACATTAATTTCAGCGGAACACAAACTGGGATTCGATGAATTGTTCGCGTTTCTTGATAATATTGCAGGCGAACAAAATACAGAAACCGTCAATACAGATACACAAACCGACAGTCGTATAAAAATCGCAATACTTGGTCAGCCAAATGTCGGCAAATCTACGTTCGTCAATCGTGTTCTGGGACACACAAGACAAATTGTTATGGATGCCCCAGGTGTTACACGTGATACTGTAAAAATCCCAACTAATTTTTATGGACGCGACATTGTATTGATGGATACTGCCGGACTGCGCCGTAAAGCAGGGGTGACAGATGACGTTGAAACACTGTCCGCACTAAAATCACTGGATGCAATCGAAAAATCAGATGTTGTAATATTAATGGTTGACGCAACACGAAACATCGAAAATCAGGCACTTTCCATCGCAGCACGCGTTTATAACGCAGGCAAGATTTTGTGTGTTGCACTTAATAAGTGGGACCTTGTTGAACCAGAAATTCGTGATGAAAAACTGTTGAAACTAAAACACCAATTTTCAAATTCTTTTCATCAGATTGTAAAGCCTATGATTTTAGCGGTATCTGCTGAGACCGGAACCGGTATTCAAAATATGTTCAAGCGAATTTATCAACAATACGATATCGCAACAACTAAGGCACCAACCAGCCTAATTAACAGAATTATAGAACGTCTGGTCGCGGAACGACAACCACCATTATCAAGACTAAAACGACCAATGAAAATAAAATTTGCACGTCAAACAGGACGATACCCAATGCGCATAACTATTAATGTTGGTGGCGCATCAGATATCCCAGAATCTTATACAAGATATTTAAGACGCGGAATCGCAACTGCACTGAACTGGGAACATTTACCAGTTGTGTTAGAGTACGAAAAAACAGAAAATCCATACGATTAAAAAATTTTAAAATTAAGATTATAATATTTGCCTTGCTTTCTGTTTTTGTGTTATAATTGTACAAAGACATTAGATAGAGAGAGATTTTTTTGGCAAACCAAACTATAAATATTAATCGTAAGCGATATGCAGTTGGCCTGATGTGGCAGCCAATTGGGGCGGGTTTTAACGCACGTAATTATGCGCGTAATTTATCAAACACAATTAACCGCCGCCTGAATCTGTATATAGAATATCGTGCAATGGTTGGTTTGGGCGCACGACGTGATGGTCTGCACACAGGTATGTACAGCGCAGCTGCAGAAGTGATGGAATCGTTTTCAGAATACACCTCTTTTCTGGCAGTGTTTCAGGTACCAAACGGTTTTTATCTGGTCGCGTCACGTAATGGAATTATTTTACAAGATATATTGTTCGATAATGCAGATGCAGCACGCAGGGAATACGTCAAACTGTCTGAAATCCCAGATTGGGGCGCATTCTTTGCACCAAGCACATGGGGAATGCCACGTGCAATTGAACGTAATATTTCTGAATTGTTAAGTAATCGGTCACACGTATTTCTGCGCCCTATTAGTCATTTTAAATCTGCTGCGACTTCATTATTGCTGGTTGGGGCGTTTATCCTGTTATTCGTTGCTGTCTTTCGTGATTCAATTGTTCAATCGGGAAATACAGGGGCACAGGTTGCAGAACTTAATCCCGAATTAGTCGCAGAATATAAACGACAAATCGAAGAAAAAAATAAAGAACTTGATGCACAATTCAAAATAGAAAAACAATTACCACCGCCGCCGTTGGTTATGCCGTATGAAAATCTGCCAAATCCAATTGCACGCGCTGAATTATGCTATCAGGCGATGGCTTTCTTGATGCAACCTGTTGCAGGTTGGAATCAGACCTATGTTTCGTGCGAAGAAGAATATGTGATTGCAGAATTTGTAAGAACATTTGGAACGCTGGTTGAATTCTATGAAATCGCAACCGATTTAATGCCAGGGGCATATGTAGAAGAAATCAATGAAGATACACTGCGTGTCAGGGCAGCATTACCAATACTGGATACTTTTTCTTCACAAGATGAGCGCGACCCCGATTCAGTCGTTCGTGATATAACCAGCATATTCCAAGGTTTTGATATGAATCTGAATACACAAATTGTTGTCGATACAATCAGTAATGGGGTCGATACTGTAAATCTGAACGTTGTCGAGGTTGGCGCAGATACAAAACTGATACCAATGCAGTTTATGGATGTTTTTGAAGATTTTGGTGGCGTATACTTAATGCGCGCATCATGGGACATGATGTCTCGTACTTGGAACTATGAGGTGATAATCTATGCAAAGTAAGAAAAAAATGTTATTTGGTTTGGTCTTTTTTAGTGCGCTTTCATTCGTTTGTTCTGCACACTCTGCCGCTGTGTACGTTGAATCTGCTGATGAATTTCTTGATGACAGCGGTGAAGTTTTTGAAGAACAATCAATTTCTATGGATGACGTTGCCGCAAATGCCATTAATAATTATTCACCACAAGGTTCTTTGTTTCAGCAAATCACGGATTTGGAACAAGAAAAAATCTTGATGCAACTTGAAAAAGAACGCGCACAACTGGACCTGGAACTGGATAGACTGGCGGCAGAAAAAATTAAACTGCATATGGAAATCGATACCTTGTCAGGTCGCGCAGAACAACAACAACAAGAAATAGAAACTCAAAAAGCAAAACTGGAAGCAGAAGCTGCACGTATCGAACGTGAAAAAGAATCTTGGTTGGCAGAAGCAGAACAAAAAGCAAATCAACACACCGCAACAACATCTGCACCAGCATCAGTGACAACCACACCAAACATTGATATCGCACAAAAATACAGACTGGTAAACGTTGTCGGCGCAGGTAATCAATTACAAGCAACCGTAGAAGACCTGTCAACAGGACAAAGCAAAAGAATTAGTGTTGGTAAAAAACTTGACGGACTGACCGTAAAAACCATTTCTGTTTATGATGGGGTGGTTTTTGTAGACTCTGATGGAATAACACAAACACTTAATGTCAGCAGTGGAAATTAAATAATATGACAAAAAACAACGATAATCTTGAAGAAATAAAAACTGATGGAAAACCATCTGTTCCGTCTGGATTGGAAAATCAGGAATCTAAAGACATTATTGAATACCTGTTCGCAAATGGAAATCGTCTGCTGACCGCAACAGGGGCTGCGTTCGAATTGCCACGCGATACACAGGGATTGTTGGCATATTTTACCGGTGGTGAAATCATCATTTCGCGTACACATCGATATGATGGGCGGGTTTTGTCTTTTCTGGATTTGCTGAAACATCGTGGTCGGAAAATTCGCGAACCATACTATTCTGATCTGGGGCTAATTTCCAATATATACAAAACACAAGAAATGCGCGCGGGTGGCCCAATTCGTTCACGTGTGGATTTTGATAACCAAATGCAAAAGGACTTTGTTGATATTATCGCAAAGGCCGCATCCCAAAAGGTTTCTGATGTTCATATAGAGGTTGCAGACCAAACAACAATCTATTTTCGTATCGATGGCAGTATGCAACCCGTATTGGAATATAATTCACAATGGGGCGAATCTTTTGTTCGTGCTGCGTTCGCATCATCTGATATGTCGAATGCAAACTATGCCCAAAACGAATATCAATCTGCACAAAAAGACGGACGAACACCACTGCGCGGAACAAAGGATTTATACTTGCCATCGGGCGTGCTGGGCGTTCGTATGCAATTTAATCCGATTGCATTTGGCAGCAGATATGTTGTTATGCGCCTGCTTTATGATAACCCATCACAAGGTATAAAAACAGAACAAGAATTCGGGCCTTATGAACAACGTTTGCTGGCACGTATGCGTTCTTTCCCAACAGGATTGGTTATTGTTGCAGGACCAACCAGTTCAGGTAAGTCAACAACATTAGTGCGCAATATGGCACTGATGCTGAAAGAGCGGAATTATGAAATTAACTTAATTACTGTGGAAAATCCCGTTGAACAAAAAATTTTTGGCGCACATCAAATGCCAGTGGTAAACACCACCAACGAAGAACAACGCGAAGAAAAATATGTCGAAGCATTGGCTGCTGCTTTGCGAAGCGACCCTGATACACTTATGGTTGGCGAAATTCGTACACTTGCGGCCGCACAATTGACTGTACGTGGCGCGTTGTCGGGGCATAACGTATGGACAACATTGCACGCTAATTCCGCGATGGCCGCGTTAACACGACTGTTAGATTTAGGCATTGAACCGTTTAAACTAAAAGAAGAAACCCTTATGCGTGGACTGGTTTCGATGCGACTGTTTAAAAAAGTTTGCCCGCATTGTCGCGAACCATTGGAAAAACACCCAGAAAAAGGTGCTTATAAACGCACAATGGAAATGTATGGCGAATTAGGGGTACGTCAGGCGTACCTGCGCGGGGATGGTTGCCCACACTGTGGCGGCACAGGAACTTTGGGACGTATAAAAGCCGGTGAAATCATTATCACTAACAGTGAATTTTTACGTCTGGCACTGTCTGGAAACACAGATGGCGCAGTCCAATACTGGTTAGAAAATATGAACGGACGAACCCTGAAAGAAGCGGCTGTATCGCTGATGTTACAGGGGATAATTAGTGTAGACGAACTTGAACGTTGGGTTGGATATGTAAACGAACCAGGGGCATATTAATATGAATAAACTTGAATTATTATATGCAAAATGGGTGTTTAGAACAAGTACAGAAAAACGTATGGCGCTGTGTCGTAAGCTGGCATCTTTATTAAGAAACGACTTTACGTTAATCGATGCACTGGAACGCTTAGAAGTTATTGAATCAAAAAATGGCACAAAACCACGTGAGCCTTTTGCAATTGTTATGCGTCAATGGCAACATAATCTGGAACGCGGTATGACTTTTTCAGAAGCAACACGTGGCTGGGTTCCACCAGATGAAACACTGTTGGTTTCGTCTGGAAATTTGTCAGATTTGGCAGTCGCATTGGAAAATGTAGGTCGTGTGGTTGACGGCACAAATCGTATTCGCCGCGCGATGACCAGCGCAATCGCATATCCGTTGTTCTTATTAGCACTGACATTTGGTATTATCATTATGGTTGGAATATATCTGGTCCCGCCATTAGCAGAGGTTGCCGGTAATAATATAGTTTGGCGCGGTATGGCGCGTTCATTGGTTGTACTGTCTGATTTTTCAATTAAATACTGGTATTTATTCTTGGTCATTTTTGCAAGTTTGATTGCGATAATTTGGGCTAGTTTGGCAAACTGGTCAGGACGATTACGCGTATTTTTTGATAAACTGCCACCGTGGAATGTTTATAAAATTCAAGTTTCTGTTGGATGGCTGATGTCATTGGCGGCAATCGTAAAAGCCGGCGGAACAATTCCAGATGCACTGCGTTTATTGGCAGATAATGCAAATAAATATCTGCGTAGTATACTGAATATCACAATGCGACATATTGCAAATGGTGATAATTTAGGGGTCGCGCTGGCAAATACAGGACGAAAATTCCCAGATGATGAAATTATTGGCGACCTTATCATTTATGCTGATATGAATGGATTTGACGATAATTTAAATCAAATTGCAAATGACTATCTGGAAGAATCTGTTAGAAAAATGGAACACGTATCAAACATCTTGAACAGTATCGGTATTTTGATGGTGTCCGCTATTATTGCGTGGGTTGTTTTAGGAACATTTCAGATGCAAGACCAAATAACAGCAATGCTGGGCTAAAAAAAACCGTCAATTGACGGTTTTTATCGTGATAATTTATTCAATCGTGATGTGTGAAAATCTATCTGTATCTGACGCCAGTTCTGTGCAGCACGTTGCGTAATGGGTGTCTTTCTGATTGAATCCGCAATAATGGAATCCTTGACCATTGCGTTTAATTCTTGTTCCGCCGATTGCCAAGAAATAAAAGCAGAATCTAATGCGGCATCATAATTTCTTAGCGAATCATTTATTGCTTTTTCACGTAACATATCATATGAAGAATATTTATAGTCAACCTCTATACGTTTTGCAGCAATGTCTTTTGATTTTACATCCGGAACATCGCGGTCCGCAACCAATTTATACGTATCAAGGCCAACAACACCAAGCAATAAAACAAACCATAACCAATTATTATTCTTTTTTGTTTCGTTTTTCATAGCATTAACTCCTGTGCAAGAAAACAATCAATTCTTTGCTTAAAAGATAGTACAAAATATAAAAATGTCAAGCATTAAAATCAATAAATAATTTTGGCACTCCCAACGGGAATCGAACCCGTGTTACCAGAATGAGAATCTGATGTCCTAACCGCTAGACGATGGGAGCCTGATATAAAAGCAACGCAATCATACACTGTTATTTAGTATAATGCAATAATTCTTTGCAAAACACCAATAAAAAAATGAACTGTGTCCCAAATAAGATTTCTTAGTATCTGTTGTTTTGGTCACAGTTCATAACAGGATATTATTTTGTATTTTTCGCGGGTGCTATAATAATAGACTTTGTACGTTCATCAGGCTTTGATTTAGATTCCAAAACACCCTGATCACCAACGATTTCAATGATACGCGCAAATAATTCAGGAACAGCATCTTTACCACGCGCCAGAACTTTTTTAGAACCCTTGGTCATAACTGCAACTTTTACCTTGTTGCCGTCCGCCAAAAATTCAAATAATTTCTTCATTTTTATCTTCAAATCGTTTTCTTCGATAAAAGGCTTTACCCAAACTTCTTTAAGTTCGATACTTTTTTGTTTTTTCTTGGCATCAGAAGCACGCTTTTTCTGTTCGTACTTATACTTACCATAATCCATAATTTTAGTTATAACAGTCGGACCGTTGGCATTAATTTCAACCAAATCTAGCCCCATATCAATCGCCATCTGCAATGCCTGCGATGTTGGCATAACGCCCAGATTTTGGCCATCAGCACTGATTACTTGAACCGCCTTGGCAAAGATGCGATTGTTTATACGCGCGCCAGTATCACGGCGATTATCATTATTAAATGTAGGTTTAATTGTAGGCTCCTTTATTACAATATGCGTGAATTATTAACTATTATTCGGCACTTTTCAAGATATTTTCAACATTTTGTAACACTGTCCAAACATCGCGTTTTGCCGCAGGCTTTAGAATTAAATAATTTGGATGAAAAATCGGAATAATTTTTGCCCCAGATGCGTGCCCTGAAACTGTCCCATGTGATTTTGCTAAATTTACACACGCAAATTCAGTCGCAGGCAATGTACCAAGTGTCAAAATTACACGCGGTGATAATAATTCAATTGCCTTGTCAATAAAGGGGCGTGACAAATCCAGCTCTTCACGCGTAGGGGTGCGCCCGCCAGGAGTGCGCCAAAATACAGATGGTATAATCGAAACCTGTTCGCGCCCCAACCCAATCGCAGCCAGCATTTTATCCATCAGTTCACCCGCAGCCCCAGATAAAATGCGGCCAGTCGCATCATCATCAGAACTGGGGACATCAGTTATTATCATCAAATCACCATTACCAATATGCGGCAAAACCACATTTGTTGCAACAGACCGCAACGGATGGTCGAATTCACTTATCATTCTGTTAAGCATCGCCATATCATTAGGCCGCGATGCCATCGCACGAACTGTATCCAACGATATAGTCGCAGTCGGCGCAACCGCCGGAACAACAGATGCAGCACAACGCCCAATTTCTGAAACAACACCCATGGCCGTAACAGGATTTGTTTCCGCAGGTGTTGATACAGGCTTTTCACGTGGCGCAGTAAAGGGAATATCAGACAATTCCCAGACAACACCAGATAAACATAAATCAATCAATGCATTTTGAGACATTCGATTTTTCCTTGAAATTTTTGTCCTTTTATTATACAATATAGCACGAGCAACAGAAACTCAAGGGAGTATTTTCATGAAAATAAAAAACTTTGCTTTATTGGCTGGAATGACAGGTTTATTGGCCGCATGTGGCGGTTCATCAATTGTTGAACCAGCAAACCTGAACGAACAACGCGTATTCTTTGCTTTTAATTCTGCAGAAATTAGCGAAGAAGCCCGTAATAACTTGTTGGGTCAGTCGTTGTATATGAAAAACCACGACAATGTTAAAATACAAATCGCAGGAAACTGTGACGAACGCGGTTCAACAGAATACAACTTGGCACTGGGCGCACGTCGTGCAAATGCCGCGAAAGAAGTTTTGGTCAAAGACGGTGTTTGTGAAAAACGTATTTCTACCATTTCATATGGTAAAGAACGTCCATTGGTCCAAGGCACAGGTGAAAACGTCTGGAAATGGAATCGTAACGCAACAACAACTGTTAAATAATTGTTGTTTTTGTAAATCTGCCGCCCAATTGGGCGGCTTTTTTTCATTATTTAACCAAATATAAAACCTTGTTAGGTTTTATTTATTTTGTTCTTCATCGGTCAAATCCATTTTTACCCAAGTATATGTAATATCACCGTCTATTTTCTTGGCAGTCAGAACATATTGACCGTCATCAGTATTAGTTGGCAATTCTATGGATTTTACCTTGCTATTAATTTCTTTGATACCCAAATATGTTTCGTTTTCAGAATTCGTCCAACCATTTAACAATCTATCTGTCACACCTGCCAGACCAGGAAAAGACGCATCAAAAAAACTGTGACGCATCATCGTAAACATATAATTGTCAAGTTGTTGTTCATTAAAATTAAATGTATTAAATAATTCAGATTTATATGGTATATCGTAATTAAAATCATTACCCTGATGCCAACCAACCTGAAGCAAATGTTCAAGATTTATTACAGTATCAGATAAGTATATTAAGCCATCATATTCATCCGGGCCGTAATAAAAACCATTCATCATCATATCAAGTAAATTTGTGACGGATGGTGCACCTTCTTCGTTGCTGTATAACATAGAAAGCATACCACCAATATCCGTTGGCAAATCAACTGGTTCTGTCGCGCAGTTAAAATCGGCTTCCTTACACAGCCATTCTATTGTTCCGGTTGGCAGGGTTCCGATTTTTGTTTCCAATGCAGAAATATCACCAATATCTGTCTTTAAGGCATATTTTTGTATAGCTTCGTCAAAAAAACCGCGGGATATGATTGATGCGGTTGCAGCACTGGTGACCGTGAATGTTAAAATCGCACCGGCAAAAATTTTTTTCATATATTCTCCTTTTCCATATAAAAAATACCGCAGTGAGAAATACTTGCGGTCGGGGAGTTGGAAAATCAGCATCTTATTGATTCTGTGGTTTTCGGGTTGCCCCTGTTGTATAACCATCAGCCCCCCGACAAAAATGTCAGGGTGTGTTAAAATACAGTGCAAATACAGGGATTTGTTTGTCGGAATAACGACACCTAATATATGACCACATATATTTGCACCGAAGACGCTAAGGCTTTCCACAGCCCCGAACCAGATTCCCACCTAGTTCGTTTTTATTATAGCAATATTTCATCTTTTATCAAGAATTAAAATGTCGCACGTAATCCAGCAGATATAAATGGTGTTTTCGATGTAATACCCCCAGAAATCCAGCCATCCAGGAATTCACTATACTTATACCTGAATGATGCAACAGCCATATTATCTGTAAAGTCGTCAATGTTATGCTGCCACACACCAGTATCAGAAAACATATACGTTAATGAAATACTGTACTTTAATAAATCATAACTGACACCAGTCCCAACAACAAAACCATCAGAAATCGGCCCAATAGGATTTTTATCATATATCACGCGCGCTGTTGTTCCCAAAATCCAACTGTTGTATTGCAGATTCATCCCCAGCGACATTTGTGTGCGCCAATCTGCAGTAACCCCAGGGGTATAGACTTCGTTATCAAAATCATTTGGATTCTTCATAAATGACGCACCAATAGAGTATGCTGTCTTTAGCTTGCCACTGGATTTTTTTATTTTTATGCCGCCATCAATTGACCAATCATAGTTATCCGTGATACCTGCAACAGATATACCATACTGCACAGATGAAATCGGGGCAGTCACCAGATTTATTCGCAGCGATTCACTGCGCCCTGTTGTTAGTGTAGTGTCCGCAATAATCGGGCCATCTGGGATAATTTTTTCATTATACAAGGGCCTGTCATTTATGCGCAAACCACCAACATCCGGCAAACCCAGCCCCAGCTTGCGCGCAATGGAATCAGTAAAACCAACCTCTAGGCGACCATATGTTTTAGATTCGATAAATGCAAATGTTTCACGTGAAAAGTTACCTTTTTCCAACGCAGATTGGTCCATCGCATATACCAGCCCAAATTTATATTCATTATCCGGTGCATAGGTAATTTGCCCACGTGCACGCCAGTCACCAATAAATAACGGGGATTCAAAGTCCGGCTCTATCATACCGACTGTACCATATCCAGTCAGTTTTACAGATACTGTTTCATAATCAAACTGTAACGCGTTCGCACCAGCAGATAAAACCAGCCCTGAAACAACAACAAATAAGGTATTTATTATTTTTTTCATATTTATTTCTTTCCTTCGGCATCGCTAAGGATTGCGTCACGCAGTTTTTTATACGCGCGTTCTTCGATTTGTCTTACACGCTCTCGCGAGATGCCATATTTTTGTGACAAAGATTCTAATGTTGCAACAGGTTGCTTTAATCTGCGCGCAACTAATATTTCACGGTCGCGCTCTGACATTTTTTCTAAATTTTTTTTCAATAATTCTAGTCCGCGCTTTCTAAACTCAACCTGCTCTAACGTTTCTTCGATTGTATCTGCACCATCTGTCATATTCGACAAAACATCAGTCGCACCATCATCCGAATTCAATGGCGCATTCAATGACAAATCACGCGCACCAACACGGGTCGCCATACGCGCCACATCTTTTTCCGGAACATCCAGATAGTCTGCGATTTTTTTCGTTTGTTCATCACTAAGATTATTATCCATAATCCCCAGCGCACGCTTTGCACGCGCCAGATTAAAGAAAACTTTCTTTTGATTTGCAGATGTTCCAATTCGAACAATCGACCAATTGTTCAGAATCGTTTCATATATTTCAGCCTTGATCCAAAACATCGCATATGTTGAAAATCTGAACCCTTTTTCAGGGTCAAATTTCTGTACCGCCTGCATCAATCCCATATTGCCACTGGCAATTAAATCAGCAACAGGTATGCCATAATTCTTGTAATCATATGCAACAGATACAACAAGACGCAAGTGGCTGACCACTAATTTTTCAGCAGCAAATTTGTCTTGATTTTTTACCCATCTTGTCGCGTATTCGTATTCTTGTTCGGCACTAAGCACCGGTATTTTCTGAACCGTTTGTATGTATTGCGCCAAACCATTTTCGTCACTGACACCACGTGCCGCAACAATGGATGTATTTTTTAAAGCTGGTATTGTGTTCTTGATTTCCTTTGTCATAACTTTTATAGTATAACATAATTTAATAATTATCAAGCCACAGGAGATTTTATTATGGCAACAATCTTGGAAAGAAATAAAAAAATCAAAACACCAAAAAAAACACACGCTGAACATATGGAAGACGCATTGTATCGCGAAGTGTGGGAAGATGTTAATAATGAAAAAACAATGCGATTTATAAAAAAATATTCACGCCATATTATGTATGCGATTATATTTGTTGTGTTGATTGCGTCCGCAATACAAATCGCATCACGCGCATATCATTCACGCCAGATTGCAACTGCTGTTGCATATGAAACCGCATTATCAAATATGGACGCAAATGCACTGGCCGCACTGTCAGACAACGCGTCTGGCGCAACCGCAGATTTGGCATTGTTTCAATCATACTTGCTGGACAAAGATGAAGCAAAGCTGGAAAAATTGGCACAAAATGGTAACAGTCGTGACTTTCGTGACTTTGCGCGTATACATATCATAGGGTTGCGTGGCGATACAATGTCTGCATCAGAGGTCGAAGAATATTTATCTGATTTAACAACACCCGATTCGCCATTTTATTATAATGCAATGTTGATGATTGGACAAAAATACTTGTCTGTTGGCGAACACGATAACGCAATAAAGTGGCTGGATAAAATCATTAACGATTCGGATGCACCGTCATCTATATCTGGTATGGCACAAACATTGCGTTAAGGCAGGCGGTGAAGATTATGTATCGGATTATAATTTTAACAATTTGTTTATTTGCATTGTCTGCGTGTGATAAACACGACCCAATTCTGGCAGGTACACGTATGCCGATATTTGACAGCGCAAAAATAAATGTTCTGGATAATAAAATTACCGATATTCCAACTGATGCACATATTGTGGATAATTCTTCTTGTAAATATACACAAGATTCCAAGAATACAATCTGGGATAACACACGTAAGGTTTTTTCAGGTTTTGCGACAAACAATACTGTATCAGGCACAAGAACACCAATATGCAGCGGTAAGTATTTATATGCCGGTCTATCAACAGGTGAAGTCATAAAACTGAACCCAAAAACACGCGCTGTTTTATGGATTGCAGATGTATATCGTGCCAGTAATTTAACAGGCGGCGCATCAATGGTCGATATCATCGCCCCAATTGTACCGTACGGCGATTCTGTATATGCAGGTGGTATGGGCGATGCATTTTGTCGTATAAACTCAACCAGCGGGATAAAACACTGGTGCATTGATATTTCTGTTGGTGTACCATTCTTTTTGGCTGGGAATTATGCCTTTGTTGTATCAATGGACAATAATTTAAATGCAATTTCTATAAAAAATGGCGATATATTATGGCGCACTGCAGTTTCTGGACAGAATGAACCAGTGTATTCAAATGGAATAATAACTGTTGGTGATGAAAAAATTAATGTATCAGATGGACAAAAGATAAAATAAAAAGCGCCTGAAAGGCGCTTTTAAAATCTTGGTGGGTGTTGAGGGACTCAAACCCCCGACCCTCTCGGTGTAAACGAGATGCTCTAATCAACTGAGCTAAACACCCGATAAAGCGAATAGAATCTTATACTAATTTTTTTCGTTTGTCTAGCATTTTTTTTGCGTTTTGCCAAATTTTAGTTTAAAATATGTTTCGTAAGATTAAATAAAGGAGAAAAATATATGAAAAAAATAATCCCTGTGATGCTATTAACTGCATTAGTATCTGGTTGCACAACAGTAAATCCATATACCGGACAAACTCAGACCGCAAAGTCTACGTGGGGTACAGCAATTGGTGCAACTGCTGGTGCGTTGTTGGGCAGCACGAAGAGCAGTGAAGCCGCATTACTTGGCGGATTGGCAGGCGCAGCTGTTGGCGGCGGTGTTGGCTATTATTTAGATGTACAGGCGGCAGAATTACGTTCAGAATTAGTTTCTACGGGCGTTCAAGTTATTGAAAATGATGACAGTATTAGACTGGTTATGCCAGGAAATATCACATTCAAAACAGATTCTGCAGATATAAACTCTTCGTTCTATCCTGTTTTGAATTCCGTGGCCAGAGTATTAAAAAAATACGATAATTCAACAGTCTTGGTATCAGGACACACAGACAGCACCGGTTCAGCAGAATATAATTTGAAACTTTCACGCGAACGCGCACAATCTGTCGCATCATATTTAGAAGGACAAGGTATCAAATCTTCACGGTTTGAGGTCTTAGGTATGGGCTCTTCAAATCCAATTGCATCAAACGATACCGCAAATGGCCGTGAAAAAAATCGCCGCGTTGAAATCAAAATTATTCCAAATAAATAATATTTGTCGCCCAATCGGGCGATTTTTTATTGCAAGTCTTGCATTCTTTTTGTATCGTCATTGCGTGCACAAAAGGAATAATAATGGAAGAAAATAAACTAACATTTGAAGAAGCATATAAACAGTTAACTGAATTAGTAAAAAAAATGGAATCTGGCGAATTACCACTGGCCGATTCTGTGGCTGCATATGAACAAGGTATCAAATTAAAAGCATACTGCGAACAGTTGCTGAAAGAAGCAGAATTAAAAATAGAAACTTTAAAAATTAACGCTTAATTATATTAGTTTTAAACATTGGGATATTGTCGTGGCAGAAAAAAATAAACTGACACCTGTTATGCAACAGTATGTCGATATGAAATCAGAAAATCCAGATGCACTGCTGATGTTTCGTCTGGGGGATTTTTACGAATCGTTTTTCGATGACGCAAAAACAATTAGTTCTGCACTGGGGTTGGTCTTAACTGCGCGCGGTACAGATGGCGATGGTGTCAGTATACCAATGTGTGGAATCCCATGGCACGCATCAGATAATTATTTTGGACGTCTTGTTCGCGCCGGATATAAGGTCGCATTAGTAGAACAAATGGAAACCCCTGCACAGGCCAAAGAACGCGGACATAAATACATTGACCGTCAGGTCGTACGTGTTCTAACCCCAGGAACATTGACAGACGATAATTTGCTGATGCCAAAAAATTCAAATTTTTTGGTCGCAATAACACCAATATCTGACGAACGTTTCGATATCGCAGGATGCGATATTTCAACAGGTGAATTTTTTGTCGGACAAACTGCAGACGCAATTGATGATATGACACGCCTTAATCCGGCAGAGATTATATTCCCATTTGGCAACGCAGAAAATAAAACAATTATGAAACTGCGCGACCAATTCAAAACAACACCAGTTTATGAAAAATTATATCATCGTGCTGATATAGACTTGGTTGTGTCGCGTATCTTTGGTGGGGCCGTTGATAGTAATGTGGTTGCAAAAAATTTAGACAGCGCAATATGTTTACTGGCAGGCTATTTATTTAATACTCAACGTGGCAGTTCAATAACATTTCGTGCACCCTATACATTTAAATCAGGACGTCAGTTATTAATAGATTCTGCAACATGGAAAAGTCTGGAAATAGATAACCCAATAAATGATGGTGGAACGTGCTTGATTGATGTGCTGGACGAAACAATTACATCTGCTGGGGCGCGTAAGTTACGCTCTTATTTGCGAAACCTATCTGCAGATTTATCCGAAATCATTTCGCGTCAGCGACATATTTCACACTTTTCGATAAATCCAGATATTCTTGCATTAGTGCGTGATGTATTATCGTCTGTTCCCGATGTAGGACGTTCGTTATCACGTTTGTTATCTGGTCGTGGTACACCACGTGATATGCGCAATATTTCTGAATTCCTGACAACATTGCCGCGTGCCCAGTTATTATCCAATCGTCTTGATTCTGATATGGCGGCACGTTTTGATAAAATTAACCCACACAGCGCATTTGGTATAAAGTTGCGTAATGCATTGACAGATGATTTACCATCTTTTTTTCGCGATGGTAATGTTATTCGCGATGGATATGATATGGCACTGGATAATATGCGCAGCCTGTCAAGCGGTGGTCGCGAAACGATTGCTGCACTTCAGGCCGAATATATTGCACAAACAGGTATCAATACCCTGAAAATAAAGTACAACAATATACTGGGGTATTTTATAGAAGTCCCTTCGGCACGGGCAGATGCACTGATGCATCCAGAATCTGGTTTTATACATCGTCAAACCATGGCTGGAAATATGCGATTTACAACATCGCGCTTAATTGATTTGGATAACGATGTTCGCAGCGCAGCAGAAAAATCTGCAGCAATAGAGGCACAAATAATATCTGAATTTATCGAAGAAATTCGCTCTATTGCAGATGATTTACTAACAACTGCTGATTTATTGGCAGATGCAGATGTTTGGACAACATTGGCCGTGGTCGCAACACGATATTCTTGGGTTTGTCCAACAATTAACGATGATTGTGCATTCGATATTGTCGGTGGTCGTCACCCTGTGATTGAATATGTACTGCGTACGCGCGGAGATAATTTTATCAAAAACGATTGTAATTTAAATGAATCTGCAATCGCATTATTGACAGGGCCAAATATGGCAGGAAAGTCAACATACTTGCGCCAAAATGCAATAATTATTGTACTGGCGCATTTAGGGTCTTATGTACCTGCAAAATCTGCACATATTGGTATTTGCGACCAATTGTTCAGCCGTGTTGGCGCATCAGATAATCTGGCAGCAGGACAATCTACATTTATGGTCGAAATGGCAGAAACAGCAAATATTTTGAATCGCGCAACAAATCGGTCTTTTATAATTTTTGATGAAATCGGTCGTGGTACTGCAACTTATGACGGGATGGCAATCGCACAGGCTGTGTTGGAATACTTGAATGAACTGCAGCCACGAACTTTATTTGCAACACATTATCATGAATTGACGTCACTGGTTATAAGTGGTGAATTAAATCACGTGCATTGTCTGACCATTGATGTACGCGAACATAATAACGAAATAATATTTATGCATCGTATAATATCTGGTGTTGCAAACCGTTCTTATGGAATTCATGTTGCACGTATGGCAGGTATGCCAGCATCGGTTGTTGCGCGTGCAGAATGTGTATTAAACGCATTGGAAGCACATCAGTTGCCCACACCTGCGCCTGATTGCGCACCAAAGCCGACAGTGTCCCAGAAAAATAAAAATTCGGTACGCGATAATGTGTCGCCACAACTAAATTTATTTGGATAAAACAAGGTGAGATTATGGAAATAAAACCAAAATATATTTTTCAAGCAAATTCGTATAATCGCGTCCAACATGAATTTTCAACCAAGCAAGATTTATATAAGTTCATACATTCTTTTAATTTCAGGTGCTTGTATGATTCAGACGGAAATGCAATACCTGGATTGATGACTCATGGATTTAACGACAATCAATTCAAAATTGGTGCGCGTATAGTTTTTGAAATCGATGGATATGAAATAAAGTCTAGTATTATCTGGGGACCTAAATATTATGTCGGTCGTTCTGCGTGGGTTAGTAATAATATTTTTCATGTAGAAATGCCTGTTGTTAAATCCAGAATATTGTATGGAAACGCGCGGTATTCAGAATTCATAAAGATTTACAAAAATGGCGATATGGCTTTTGATCCTGTTCGTATGCGCCAGGTTTATCCGCCATGTAATGGTCATCTATCTGAACTGACGCGTTTTACACAACAAATAGAAAAACAAAAATACAATCTGGAAAAAGGAAAATAATGAAATCGGGTTGGGTAATCTTAGACAAAGATTCTGGTTTGTTCTCGCGTACTGCAGGGGGGCGTATTGCGCGTATGCTGGGGACTAAAAAATACGGTCATATTGGCACACATTGCCCACACCTGCGCCTGATTGTGCGCCAAAACCAACACCACAACAATCCAAGATTAACAAAAACTGTGTATCAGACGAAATACCAAAACCGCAGTTGAGTTTATTTTAAAAAAAGGATTAAGCGATGAAAATGGAATTAAAAACAGTTATTTATATCGATATAAATACGCAAACAAAATTCACTATATCAGATGAAAAGACACTGCATCAGACTTTATCTGGTCTTTGGTCTAAGATATATAAATTAAAGCATTCACATCCGATTTTTTGTTTAGAACATCGGTTAGTTGGTACGATTGATGGTTGTCGTGTGCAATCTGTTCCAGATACAGGAAAGAAGTTACCTATTTATGTTGCGGATAACTGCGAAACAAAAGATGGAAAAGTTTTTGTATCAAATGGTATTGATGGCAGAAAGGACATAAATATTTCAAATTTCTATACGGTTATAAATACTGCTGGCAAGCAGTTGTATCCACCGCTTGAAAAGAATCAAGAAACTGCTTTGGATAAATTTATTCGCGAAGCATATAACACAAAGTACACGATTACTAAACAACAGAATACAAAATAATGAAATCAGGTTGGATAATTTTAGACAAAGATTCAGGGGTCTTTTCGCGAACAGCAGGCGGTCGTGTGGCACGAATGCTGGGGACAAAAAAATTCGGCCATATTGGTACACTTGACCCCATGGCAACAGGGGTTTTGCCAATCGCAATTGGTGACGCAACAAAAATGATACCATTTGTCGAAGAAGTAAATCCATCTGTCAAAGAATATTTATTTTCATTACAATTTGGTTTTGAAACAGATACACTTGATGTCACAGGCCGCGAAACAGTACGCGATAATTTTGTGCCACACGAATCAGCAGTTGTGGCAGCGTTACCACAATTAATAGGCTGCATTCAACAGATTCCACCACAATTTTCCGCAGTTCATATCAATGGTGGGCGTGCATATGAACTGGCACGACGTGGTATCGCAGTTAGCATCCAACCCCGCCCTGTTGAAATTTTTGAACTGCAATTTCTGGGTATTCAAAATAATAGTTGGCACTTTCGCACGCGTTGCAGTCGCGGAACATATGTTCGTTCTATTGCACGCGATATTGCAAAGATATGCGGTGCATATGCAACTGTTGATATGATACGCAGAACATTAACAAACGGATTCGACCTGTCAAGTGCAGTAAAACTTGATTTTTTAGAAAATATATTTAATAATAGTGGCGCTTTTGGTGAAAATCTGAAGCCGATTGATTTTGGACTGGGGGACATTCCGGTTCTGAATCTGTCTGTGAAGTCGGCCAATTTTTATAAATCTGGTGGCTTTATCGAAACGGATGCAGATGACGGTTTGGTTCGCGTTTATTGCGATGATGTATTCATCGGCATTGGCGCGGTATCAAATTCTGTATTGCGTCCCAAAAGAACAATTTAATTAAAAACAAAGGAAAAACAATGTCCGTAACAAAAGAAAAAAAGTCTGAATTAATTCAGAAATATAAAGTATCTGAACAAGATAATGGTGGTTCTGTTGAATCACAGGTTGCTGTTTTGACTGAACGCATTCGTAATCTGACAGAACATATGAAAAACAACCACAAGGACAACCATTCAAAACGCGGTTTGTTATTGATGGTTAATCGCCGCAAGAAATTATTGGCTTATATAAAGAAACGTAACCCAGACGATTATGATTCTTTGATTAAGAAATTAGGTTTGCGCAAATAAAAAAAAATCCCCAATGGGGATTTTTTTTAGAAACCTTTTGGTTTTTCCATTTTGATTTTTGAAATCTTTTTATCGAATGCCTTGATAACTTCATCTGTAATATCCAGATTTTCTGCACCGGCACCCATACGAACCATACGACCATCAACAACCAAAGACAAATTCTTTTTCGCAATTATACCTTCGATAATTGGATCAAGGTGACTTGTCTGCAATTCTGTTAATGCTTTTTGATAAGAAGATTCAACAGACTGTGCACGTTCTGTTAATTCACGTTGTAATTTTGTAACTTTGTCTTGATATTCAACAACGCGACGTTGAAGCGCTTCACGTGAAAGAACTTCTTGAGATTCTTCGATTTCCTTTTTCTCTTTTTCCAATTCTTTCTGGTCACGTGTCAATTCATCACGCAATTCATTTTCATATTTTTCTTTTTGTGCACGCAGGTCTTTTAATGCCGCTGATTCTGATTGAATTGCATCCATACGAATCACTGCAAAACGCAATTCACCGGCATTAACAGCATTTTCTGTAACTTCTGCAATTGCTTCGGATACAGGGGCAGCATTATCAGAACGTAATGCAGACACACCCCAAATACCCAGTACCGCCACAGCAACAACAGCCGCCGCAACAACACCAGTTTTTACATAAGATTTTACTGCTTTATTTTCATTTGTGTTTTTTACCATTTTCCATCCTTTTATGTTTGTTATGCGTTCACTATAACAATATTTTTTTTATTTTTAAAGCAAAACTTTTAAAAAAAACTTAAAAAAAAATCCGCATCTGCGGATTCTTTTCTTATTCGGTTACACTGGTCGTTTCAGTCACAATTTCTGATTCCTGTGGCTGAGTATTTGATTCCTGTAAAGAATCTATCAAGCCACGCAATCTTTCCATTGTTTCTGTATCATTTAACGCGACTGCAATTGTATACGCAGATTCTAAATCAACACGCGCCATTTCAATGTCGTTAAGCTTTAGATTTAGCGCAGCCGATTTTTCAAAATAAGCCATCGCGTTACTGGATAATGCCTCACGTTCTTCCATCGATGGAAGGCCTTGGATTTGTTCTGAAATAACACGAACTGCAGAACCATAATCATTCATCGCAGCAGCATAATCGCCAATTGCAGTATATGCCTCTGCCCTGTCGGCATAAACAGTTGGATTAACCGAACCTTCGGGACGCGCAAGCGAATTGGTGTAATCTGCAATTGCACCTTCCCAATTTTTCATCCACAGGTTCAATTGACCACGTTTTGCATACAGGTCACGCATTTGTAAAAACTGACTTGGGTGTGTAACATTCGCAGCCAATGCATTATTAATATCATTCATTGCAGCAGCATAATCTTCTAGGCGTGTGTTCAGCAAAGAACGATCATAGTACGCAACAGCATTTGCTGGGTCTTTGGCCAACGCAGTATTAAAATCGTCCATCGCATTGCGATAATCACCAGTTTGCAAATATGCCTCACCACGCAGGATATATGCATCAACAGATGCAGCCCCACCATCAATCGATGTTGTCAAATCTGCAATCGCATCATCAACATTTCCAGCCAATAATTTTGTTTTACCGCTTTCATAATAATCATTTGCCTGCATCAAAACTTCTTCTGTAATCTGAATATTGTTAGATGTCATCGTATCATTATGACTGCGCCCCAATATGTAGAATGTCGCAGCAATAAAGAACAAAATGATAAACCAATAAACATAAATTGACAAAGACCATGTACTAAGACAAGGTTTCACAGCTGATTTCTTTACAGACTTGATTGTTGATTTTGTCGCAACAGGACGAACCGTTGTTTGTTTACTTGTTTTTTTTCTAGGTGTTTTTTTCATTTAAAGCTCCCTTCCTTTGTTAATTGTATGTTAATTAGTTTTTAACAGTTCGTCAATTGTTTTTTGTTCAATTAGTTCAATTTTTGCAACAGGCAAATTTCCAATGCTTATATTCCCATATGAAATACGATGAAGTCTGCGTACAGGACAACCACATGCACGCAACACAATACGCACTTCATTCTTTTTGCCTTCGGTAATTGTTATGCGCAATTTACTTTTTGTTAACTCTTCTATTTTCATCGGTTTATAATGCACACCATCAACGGTGATACCTTTGCGTGCCTTGTCAAGGCCAACACGCGAATCTTTACCGGATACGGTTGCGATATAAACACGCTCTATCCCTGCAGATGGCAATGTCAGCCTGCGCGCCAATTCACCATCATTTGTTAGCAACAACAAACCTGTTGTTTTATAATCCAGTCTGCCAACATACTTTAAGTTTTTGTGTTCTGGTGGTAAAAAATCATATATTGTTTTACGCCCACACTCGTCACGTAAAGTCGTCAAGGAATTTACAGGCTTGTGAAATGCGTACAACAATGTTTCCGTTCTTTCTTGTACAACCTGACCATCAACACAGACCTTGTCTGTTGGTGAAACAAAATTTACAGGACTGGTGATAAGTGTATCATTAATAGTAACACGACCATCTGTAATCATCTTCTCTGCATCACGACGTGAAGCAATTCCGCAATCTGCTAAAAATTTTGCAATTCGTGTAGTCATCTTATTTTAAAACCTTAGATATGGCAACGATAGAGGCAACCTCGGCACGCAAAATCGTTTTGCCTAGTGATAAACTGCGCGCGCCCGCAGAATCAAGCGCATCAAATTCTGAATCTGAAAAACCACCCTCAGGCCCAATCATAACAGAATCTGCATCTGCGATTTCATCGGATGTTTTACGACCATATGCCGCACGCTCATCCGCGAATACAATTTTTGATAAATCAAGCTCTTGAAATGTTTTAACAGGCAATATCACAGGTATGCTGTTACGATTAGATTGCTCTGATGCTTCTATCACTATTTTGCGCATACGTTCCCAATTTATATGATGGGCAACTGTTCGCGACATAACAACAGGTTGAAAAAAACCAACCCCCATTTGCGTTGCCATATTCAACAAATCATCCGTTCTTTTTATCGGCGAAAAAATCAAAGTCAACTTATTTGATGGGTCAATATGTGATGTTTGTTCGCACACCGTTAAAAAACGCGCGTCAGGTGACAGTTCTGCCAAATATTCATTACCATCGCCAAATACCAAGCATTTATCAGTTCGCATAACACGCGACAAATAATGCGATACATCGCGCCCAACAGAAATTTGCCCACCAATATTAATTGGCGCATCAATAAAAATCCGCGGAATATTTTTCATTTTTTTATATTTCCTGATTTCTAATTAATGTTTTTTCTGATATAATATAAACACTATGGCAACAAAATTCAACTTTTTATCAGCATCAGGTAAAGGGAAAGGACTGGGGATATTTAGTTCAAAGGCCTATAAGGAACATGAACAAACCCCACAGGCCCGCGAATTCTGGACAATTAGATGGGCGATACTGATATGGGTAATTGCTGCATTTATGTTTGCGTGCGCATTTCCGGTTGAGCATATTTGGCGATACGGTTGGGGACCAGCAACAAACAAGTGGATTGTTTTATATTTCCAGAACTTATTGATGTCTGGCGGATTATCTGTGTTTGCAGAAATCCCTTATTGGATAACCCGCTGTGCGTTACGCCCTGACTTAGCGTGCATAACACCACTGTTGCCAATTATTGGCTATTTCTTTTTATCCGATTCAACAATGACTGATGAATTCAATCCACACAGCAAAGACAAAATTGATGAAAAATCATCACGCAAGGCAACAGAAAAAGATATTGTAAAAATGAGTCAAGACCACAACAATAAACTGGGGCTATTCAAGGGATTTATGATGGTCTTGGGATATTTTAAATACAAAGGTAAACAAACTGCCTTGCAAATGGATGAATGTATGTCTGCACTGTTATTGGCACCAGCCGGTACCGGTAAAACACAAGGTGTCGTTATTCCGACTATATTAGGATGTGATTCTGTGTCGATGATTGTAAACGACCCAAAGCCAGAATTAATTTATACAACATCCGGATATCGCGCAACAGTTGGACCTGTGTTTATTATGAACTGGGCCGCACCAGATGAACCAGAAAAAGGAATCTATTATCCTGCGTGGAATCCGTTATCACCCGAAAACCTGCCTGCAACACCAGAAGGACGCAGCACATATATTCAAGTTGTCGTTAATTCTATTATCGAAGAAAATGCCAAAGACCCACACTGGTCAAATACTGCACGCGCCGCGCTGACCGGTTTTATAAACTTCATAATTTCCAAGGTAGAACGCGCCAAGGCAAATGACTATTTTTACAACAGGTTGGCAACAGGTGCCTTTGATGACCAAGACGCAGCGGTCTTGATGGATTATTATATGACAATGACGTCCGACCCAAACGCATATGCAGCAATGGCACTGGTACAAAATAAGCAAATAAATATTAATAACTATGTTCATGTCGGAACTTGGGGGGGGCTGCCCAAGGAATGGCACGGCGCAGAAGCATCAATACCAATGTTCTTGGCATGGTATGTCGAAGGACAAATCAAGGTCGCACAAGAACTGGAAGAACGTAAAAATCAAGGCGACCAGATGGTTATGATGGCCGACCCAATGAAGGACTTTTTAAACGAAGCAGTAAAAGAAGCACAATTATATGCATATGACAGTGATGCAGTGTCGGCACTTATTAATCTGGCCAATACACCTGATAGAGAACGTGGGTCTGTTATATCAACAATGAACGCAGGACTTAATATATTCCGACACCCCGCGGTTAATAAACATACCAGACATTCTGACCTGCACTTTGGTGATATGCGCGGTATGATTGACCCAACCGATGGCAAAATGAAGCCTATTACAATCTATCTGGCAATGAATGTTGCCGATGCGCCCGCATTCGCCGCAATCACAAGTATGTTTATCGAACTGCTGTCAAACTATCTGATTGCAAACAAACCAGAAACTGTTAACAATGGACAAAAATTAGGCCCCTATCCCGCACTGTTCGTCTTGGACGAAATGCCAACTATGAATAAGCTAGAAGCAATTATACGTGGGCCTGCTGTTGGTCGTGGACAAAAAGTGTCTTATCTGATTGTCGGTCAGGACATTAGTCAGATTGCAGAAAAATATGGCGATAAAGCCGCAGATACAATTATCGCAAATACTGCAGCCAAGGTTATATTACGCGTAAATGACCCTGCAACCGCAGAACGCTTTACACATATGATGGGTAAGAAAAAAGTTAAAAAGAAAGAAAAAGGCCCAGACGGAAAAGACTATGAGGTCGAAAAAGAAGAAGACCTGTTTAGTCCGATGGACTTGATGACATTGGCAAAAGGTAAACAATTAGTATTATTCCAAGGATTTTATAACTTGCCGATTGAAGCAGATGGCGAATGGTGGTTCCTTCGTAAAACAGATGTTCAAAAAGCACTTGCCGCCAAGGTTGATATGGGGGCAGCATCACCAATCCCAGAATATATGATACCAAAGCATCACTATATGTTACGCTATGCGGGCGCACCCAAGGTATACGATGCAAAAACAAATACAGTTAAAGAATTAATCGTCAAATAAAAAATGCCCAAATGGGCATTTTTTATTTTTGAGTGATTATACAGAAAAGTCAAAAACAGGCTGGTATGTTGGTGGCCGTGCAGAACTTAGTTTAATGAACTGGGAAAACAAATATTCATCAAATGCACCAACAACAATCGCAGAATTTGATTCTGACAAATATTCTTTTGAACCTGTA
>JAFSDI010000032.1 GCA_017436325.1 Alphaproteobacteria bacterium
ATATAGATGTGCACAGTGCCGGCAATGTAGTGTACATAACGCTACATAAGTTCCCCCCCCTTGCACTGGGGATAAAATTAAATAGAATGATATAGATAAACGGATTGGGGTTGGCGCAGTGTACAAATGCTACATAAGCCAACCCCAATCCTGTTTAGATATATTATTATATTTAATTTTTTAACGCAGTGGTGGGAAACAATCGCCCTCCCCCCCCTCTGGACAGCAATTGAACCCAAGATCATACATATCGGTATAAACCTCGCCTGGGCAACAACCATTTTTGTCTGGTTGTACACCATCAGGACAAATGGCATCTGTGGTCGAAAACCACGATGGGATTTTCGGCAAAAACAAGCCAAGAATAAAACCAAAGAAAACAGAAATTATTATTGTTAAACACTTTTTCATTTTTTACCCTTTAATTAATCGGCGGGAAACAGTCACCACCATCTTTTGGACAACAGGCAAAAACCATATTGCCCATATCTTTGAATAATTCATCGGCACAACATCCATATTTATTTGGTGGTGTACCATCCGCACATAAACCAGAATCCAGATTCGCTAATTCTTGTTCCAACTCTTTTTTTAACAATTCCTCTTCTGATATAGTATCTTGTTGTGCTTCAATATGTTCAGCGGTGACATCATTTTCTTCTGGAACAAGAATTTCTTCTTGTAAATTTTCTTGAACAACATCAGTATCTGCCGGAATATTTTCTGATAAAGCATCTTCATTCACAACTGTATCTTCTTCTGATTGTGGTTCTGCAACTTCAAATGTTTCAACAACTGGAACAGAATTATTCACAACAACACGTGACGCAGCTGCATTTCGGCGCCCACGCGCGCTTTTTGTACAACTGCGCCTATATTCAGCCTTCAGATTTGTTAATTCATCAATAACAAGTTCATCAGGTTCTGATACCGCAGTCAATTCAATTATCCTTGCATTAATATCATCACAACTCATACGTTCTGCGACATTCACAAGCAATTCATCAGCCATCACCACACTATTCAACATCAGCCCAAACAAACCAATCAATAATTTCATTATAATATATCCTTATTGCTGATTAATTATTTTTTCAACTTCCAAAATAAAATCGATTGCAGGATTTGTTAGTTTTTTTGCAGTTTCAAAAATCTCTTCAGCCGCGGCCTGCATATTCAAGCGTTTATAGGTTTCAACAACCTCTATTGTTTCACCTTCATCAAACTTATCGTCTTCCAGTGCGCGGGCAATTTCAAGTTCTTGCTTTGCCAATTCAACATATTTTGCTGAATTTTCAGGACACGCACGTTCCGACAAATTCGCATAAATCTTTGCACGATCAATACGTCTGAATGCCGAACCATCAGCCTTAGGCAATTGATTCAACAGCAATTCTTCTATCTGTTCACAAGTCTGCTTTGTCACCCCTGTTTCTTCCTGCAACGCAAGAACTATTTCCTTTTCACGTTGAATCTTACCAGAGTAAAGGCCTTGATTTTCAGGACAACCACTTAACATTAATTTTTCATAGATAATAATATTTTCTTCATGTTCAATTCCATTCTGTGAATCTTCTGGATATAGTCTTTCCAACAATAAATCTTCAATAATCTGACATGTTTCTTTTGTTTTTACATCAACCTGTGGCACAGGATTTATTATTTGTTCCTGTTCAACTGGCTGCATCACAGATTTTTTACCCAGTCCTATACCAACCATCAATCCACACACAAACAATGACAGAAATACAAACACACCCCAAAAACGTTGTGCAGGTGTATGTTTTATTGACTTATTTTTATCTTTTTTCATTATCTCTCTCCTATATTTTTACTAATTATATCACATAACAATACCATTGTTAATTGTAATTTTTCTATCTGCACGTGCAGCCAGATTCATATCATGTGTCACAAACAACATAGACATTTTATTTTTTCTGACTAAATCCATCAACAAATCAAACACAGCACCTGCGTGTTGTGGGTCCAGACTGCCTGTTGGTTCATCCGCCAACAATATTTCAGGATTATTTGCCAATGCACGTGCAACAGCCGTACGTTGCTGTTCACCGCCACTCATTTCCCCTGGCAAATGCGTTGCCCTGTGTGCAACATTTGCAGCACGCAACAATTTCATTGCGCGCACATTTGCTATATCTTCTGCGACACCATCCGCCATCATCGGCAAAACAACATTTTCCAGCGCAGTAAAATCAGACAATAAATTATGCTTTTGATAAACAAAACCTATTTTTTTTCTGCGAATTTTTGTTCGCATATCCTCGTCCATTTTTTGGACAGCATTACCACCAATCAAGATACTGCCCCCACTTGGCTTATCAAGCAACCCAACACATTGCAACAAAGTTGACTTCCCAGACCCCGACTGTCCCACCAGCGCAATAATTTCACCACGATGCAAATCAAACCCACCACCGCGCAAAATATGCAATGGCTGTCCGCCCTCAATAAAGGTCTTTTTAATATCACGCACCGACATAACAATATCAGCGTTCTGTATCTTTGACAAAGAATTTAAAATATTTGCCATATCAGATATTCCTTTATTCGTTTCTCAACACCTCTACCGGTTCTGTATTTGCTGCCTTCCACGCAGGATATAAAGTTGCCAAAAAGGCCAATACGACCGCAATAAGTGCAATTCCAACAACATCTGTCCAAACCAATTTTGATGGTAATTCTGACAAATAATACAATTCTGCTGGGAACAAATCACGCCCTGTTAACCACTGAAAGAACTGACGAATTGGTTCAACATAAATTGCGATTATCACCCCCAATATTGTGCCAAAGAATGCACCAATCACACCAATACTTGTACCTGACAAGACAAAAATCTTCATCATAGATTTACGCGAAACACCAAACGTACGCAAAACAGCAATATCTTTATTTTTATCTTTAACCAACATAACCAAAGACGACACAATATTAAATGCCGCCACAATAACAATCAGCAACAATATCAAGAACATCACATTTGATTCCACCTGTAACGCGCCAACAAATCCGCGATTAAGGTCACGCCAATCACGCACCACAAAACCATCTGGCAATAAATTAATCAACGATTCCGCAACCGCAGTTGTATCTTCTGGATTATCAAGGAACAAATCAATATGCGTCACCGCATCAGCAATATTTAAATATTTCTGTGCGGTTTCCAACGGCATAAAAATATATCCAGAATCATATTCATACATCCCCATAAAAAAAGAACTCATCACTGGATAGGCCATAATTCGTGGCATTGAACCAAATGGTGTTGGTGTTGCAGCATTTGCAGAAACCAAAGAAATCTTATCCCCCATTGTCACACGCAATGCACGTGTTAATGCCGCCCCTGCGACCAATTCACCATCATTAATACTTTCAAGTTTTTTTCCATAAATACGTGTTCCCGACTGTGTTTTTGCCTGCAAATCTGACATTCTGATACCGCGTATCATTGCGCCTGTATTATTTCCATTTGCTGTTGCCATCACTTGTCCTTCGGCGATTGGCACAATTGCAACTGCGCGCTGATTAACGACCTTATTTTGTTTCATTTTATCAATCAAAAAATCAAAATCAGAAATTGGTCCATCTTGATGATATACAACCACATGCCCATTCATACCAACAATACGATTAAGTAAAGTATCATGAAAACCACCCATAACGGACATAACCACAATCAGTGTTGCAACCCCCAACATAATCCCCAACAAAGACACCCAAGAGATAACAGACCCAAACCCTCTCTTTTTAGCCCCCAAATATCTAAATGCAACTTTTCTTTCCAATTTAGAGAACATATTTTTTTCCTATTATTCGCTTAAATAATCACGCAAGGCATCACCAATCAGTTCATTTGCACCACTAAAATCACCATTTTCTGCATCAACCACAGAAACCACACGTGGCGACATAAAGACCACCAATTCTGCAAATGGCGACACCAAAGTTTCTGGGGTTGTAACAAATGAATGCGTTGGTATACCAATAATCACATAATTATCACCGACACTGCTGGGGATATTAAAAGACGACAATTCACCATTACTTGTACGCAAAACGATTTTAGCATCAATTTTTTCACGTCCTGCCATATCACCATATGTTGCAGTTGCCCCGACAATCAAATCTGTTTCCAATCTTTCTTCTTTGCTACATTGTCCGATATCGAATCTTGATTGCCAACCATTTGGTATTGCAAAACTACCTTGTGAAATCAGCACAACATTAGCCTGTTGTCTCATAAATTCCTGTAATGTTTTTGTATTAATTTCTGGTCCAACGACCAACGCGCGCCCAACAACCCCTGGGATAGACATTTTTATATTATTTTCACCAAACGCAGGCAACAAATTCATCCAAACAATTGGATTATCTGTTCTGGGATAAACACGATATACATCAACATCCCATGCCAACATATATTTTTTCCCTGCGATATCAGCAATAATCTTATCAACCTCACGCTCTACCTGATAATTACCTTCAAAAATCAAAGTCTTATCCTGCCAATCGACCAACAGATTTCGCATATCCGCACCATGCATCGCATCTAACAACGCCATAATAATAGTCTCGTTCTGTGGCATTTTTATCAGCCATTTTGAATGATGTTTCAAATGCAATTCTCCATTTTGCGCATCATAAGAATAATAAACACGCCCCATTTTTGTCATCAATTCAACCGCATCGGACAAATTTCCCGCAGATATAGTCCCTGTAATTTTTTCATACAATGGCTCATCTTCAACAACTGCGATATCTGTACCCTCTAACAGCTTATCCAACGCACGTTTAACTGTTAAATTCTTAAATTCATAATCAGAAACCTGCAAATCCGGCATTGCATCCCCTACCCCCAAACGCACAATTTCAATCTCTTCTGACGGCACAACAGATACAACTGTCTGATTATCCCAATCAACAGTACAACGTCTGGGCAATTCTACTGAAAACCTTCGTGCCGTATCAGTGGTTAACGCCGCCTTCTTTGGAAAAATAGGCACTGAATTTTCATTAATAACCAACTCATCCACAACCGTTACATTATCATACAAGGGCTGTACAGGCTGTTTCTGTTGACACGCCATCATCGTCAAGCCCACCACAAAACAAACCAAAGTAATTCCAAGATTTCTCATCTTCACATCCTTTATCTAAGTACAAATTATATTAAATATTCATAATTTTTTCAAATTCTTCTAATGTCATTTCATGTATTGGCTTTTGTGTTGGTGTTGTCAAATCCTTCACTCTTTCGAACTGTGCTGCAAATCTATCAATCAGCGCAACAACTTCTGGTGGCACATTCTTATTTTGCGCTTGCAATCTACGTCCATACTCCAAGACATACTCTAAAACATCTGCCACATAAAATCGCCCAACATAATTTTCCATTGCAATTCCGCCTTTTTGAACACAAATTGCAGACATCAACATTGCTGTTTGATTATAATAATTAGCCAACTTAATAAATCGCTGAACGGTTATTGCCATTCTTTTGTCCTTTCTCTCTTTTTTTTACATTATAAAAACTATTGCCACCAAAAGGCAATTAAATTATAATAAGAAACATGAGAATAAAATTCATAACGATAATTTTATCAACACTTTTAGCATCATGTGCATCCGTTAACCGCGGAAACATAGATAATGCAACCATTTTAAATTGGGAGAATGAGGCCGTCACCACCGAACAATTTGTCCGCGACCATAAATCCTGCCTTGGTATAACCCAACAGTCTTATCAACCGCGTTCCAGAATATCAAAGTTAATTGCCCCAAATCAATCCGGCCTAATGCCAGATTGGGACGGTCTGTGGGTAACATTCCAGTCAAATGAATATCGCGATGTCAGCCAGCGCAGCCTGCTATCTGTTCCACGTAACGCGGCATCAAAACCAGTTGGCGCATATCGTAAATGTATGTTCAAACGCGGATACCTGCTGCGCGCAATGTAAAACAAAACCGCACATTTGCGGTATTTCTTCAACCATATTTCAAAACAAACACCATTCAGATGATGTTCGGTGCCCGCAGAACGACAGAAACTCAACAAACTCCAAAACAACTGTTGAAGTTTATATATCCCTTTTATCCGAATGGCAAGAATTTTATAAAAATATTATCTATACGGCTATGATTATTAAAAATACGGGGGTATTAAAAGCCCTTAAAAAGACCATAATACTTGAATTATGACCGATATTGTTCTAGTATGACCCAAAAGGTAAAAGATGAATAAAGAATTTAATTTTTTGGTATATAACACTCCAAACCAAGACGTTAAAATAAATGCTATGGTAAGGGATGACACAATCTGGCTTACCCAAAAATCTATGGCTGAATTGTTTGGAGTTCAGATTCCTGCTATTAGTAAACACCTTAAGAATATATTTGAAGAAGGTGAACTAGATGAAAAAGTGGTTGTTTCCAAAATGGAAATAACCACTCAACATGGAGCAATGTCCGATAAAACCCAAACAACAGAAACACAATTCTATAATCTGGATGCTATTATATCTGTTGGATACAGGGTTAATTCTGTTAAAGCTACTAATTTCAGAATATGGGCAACTAAAGTTTTACACGAATATATTCAAAAAGGGTTTGTTCTGGATGACAAGAGATTAAAACAAGGCAAACAAGCATTTGGCAAAGATTATTTTCGTGAATTATTAGAACGTGTCCGTTCTATTCGTGCATCTGAACGCAGAATATATCAACAAATCACAGATATATTTGCAGAATGCTGCATTGATTACAATAAGAATTCAGATATTACGAATAATTTCTATGCAACTGTTCAAAACAAATTCCATTATGCAATTACTGGTCAAACTGCTGCTGAAATAATATATACAACAGCGGACAGAACGAAAGACAATATGGGATTAACCACATGGAAACATTCACCAGATGGACGGATTTTGAAATCAGATGTAGGAATTGCTAAGAACTATCTTTCTGAAAAAGAAATCAAACAATTAGAACGAACCGTATCTGGATATTTTGATTATATTGAAGATTTAATTGAACGAGAAAACACATTTACAATGGCTGAATTTGCAAACAGCGTAAACGAATTCTTGGCTTTCAGAAAATACAATGTACTGCCAGATAATAATTATGGTCGTATATCAAATGTAAAGGCTATTAAACATGCAGAATCAGAATACGCTGCATTTAATAAAACCCAAAAAATAGAATCTGACTTTGATAAACAGGTTAAAAAAATGTTAAAATAACAAATCTGGGACTATCAAATTTCCGCAGATTTTCAAGGATTATCGAAAAAAATGATGGGGAATTCTTATCCAGCGCCCCCAGGGCCAAAACTCAACGAACTCCAAAGCAAATATAAAATGGCAAGAATTTTGTGAAGAAATTATCAGAACAGGAACAATCATCAAAAATATTTTTTCTGAAAAATTCTGCCATTACCAGTCTTAAGAAACTTTTCAAAAATTTGTGCTTTTTCCTCACTGTCAAAAGCAATATATCCACGTAAATCCCAAGGTTTAAATTTATTTGTATGAACAGAATTACCGTTATTATGTTCCTTTAAGCGTCTTTTTAAATCATTAGTGCAACCAACATAAAAATGTTCTGGAAAATTTATACTTTGTAGAATATACACATAAAACATCAGAAGTCCGCTTTCATTCACTACGTTCATTACAGCGTGACATCCGTTTCTCTAACTCTACACCTTCGTTTGCTTTCTGCGAAACCAATCTCGCTGTAGCGTAAGCGAAAGCGGATGGTGCCCTAAGCAAGAATCGGACTTGCGACTCGTCCTTACCAAGGACGTGTTTTACCACTAGACTATTAGGGCAAAAAGAAAAACGAAACAATTATACGAAGTAGCAAAGAAAAATCAAGAACAAAAAAAACAATAAATAAAGGATACAAAATTAATAATTTAAATATATGTAATATCGACAACGCAGTGTACAAACGCTACATAAGCTATCCCCTTGCACTGGGAATAAAATTAAATAGAATGATATAGATAAAATTCACCCCGATAACGCAGTGTACAAATGCTACATAAGCCAACCCCTTGCACTGGGGATAAAATTAAAGATAATGATATAGATAAAATTCACCCCGACAACGCAGTGTACAAATGTTACATAAGTTGTCGGGGTGGTTTTTAAATATATTATTAGATTTAATTTAAATTAAAGATAATGGTGTAGATAAACGAATTGGGGTTGGCGCAGTGTACAAACGTTACATAAGCCCCCTTGCACTGGGGATAAAATTAAAGATAATGATATAGATAAAATTCACCCCGACAACGCAGTGTACAAACGTTACATAAGTTGTCGGGGTGGATTTTAGATATATTATTATATTTAATTTTATCGCGTAACTTCATCAGCGATAAGTCCAACCGCATCATTTTTCACCAATGCCTTAGAAGCCATTTTCACCAAACGCGCTGGATTATCAAACAATTCATTTAACATTGATGTTAACCATTTTTGTGTAAAGCCTGATTGAGCTATGGCAATACCGCCACCATTTTTTGCAAAACTTTCTGCATTTGCAGCTTGGTCTGGATTTATGTTAAGTGGCACCAAGATTGCAGGCCGACCAACAGTTTGTAATTCAACAACGGTGCTGGCGCCGCTTCTGCCGATTACTAAATCCGCATTGACAATTGTATCCGCCATATCATGAATAAAGGACAACACATTCGCATGAATTTTATTGTCTGCATAGAACTTTTGCAATTTCTGCACATTTTCTGGTCTGGTTTGATGTGTAACAAAAATCTTTTTATTTTTCATTGCTGCGACCGCCTGTGGAACAACATCGTCTAAAATTTGCGCCCCCAAGGAACCACCCGTCACTAATAACCTTGAATTTTCAGTCAAAGGCGCACCAGCGACATCTAAAAAATCATGACGTACAGGCAAACCAGTATAAACAACACGTGTTTTAGAATTTGGTACACCAGACACAGATGGGAAACTGGTCATCAGTGTTTCGACCCATCGCATTACAAACTTATTAGCGCGCCCAATCGCAGCATTTTGTTCATGCAAAAAAGTTGGTATTTTCCAAATATGTGCTGCAAAGACCACAGGCACAGATGCATATCCGCCAAACGCGACAACCCGATTTGGTTTTGAAAACAAAAATCTGATAATATACAAGAATGCAGAAACACCAATTTTACTTAATGCCAATACCTGCTTTATTTTAGATTTTGCCCCAACACCAGATGCCCAAACAAATGCAATCTTTACCCCTTTTGGTACACTTCTTTTAACCATTTCACGCACACGACCGTCACAGGAAATAGTAACCCTGTGCCCACGTTTAACTAATTCTTCTGCGACACTTAATGCCGGATATACATGTCCACCTGTTCCACCTGTTGCAATCCATACTTTCATTTTTTACCCTTTATTATTTCCATTTATCCTCGCGCATTAATGCCAAGACAAAACCAAACAAAACACAATATGCCAACAAAGAACTGCCACCATATGAAATAAATGGCAAAGTCATACCTTTTGGTGGGAACAATCCCAATGTCGTCATCATATTAATACAAACCTGAATACCAAAAAGCGCTGCAGTTCCACCAAGTGTATACAATACAAATAAATCCTTGGCCCTGGTTGCATTAAGTATCAATCTGCGCAATACATAAAACAATGCGACTAACAACGCGCATCCCGCCAGCGCGCCCAAATCTTCAACTATCACCGCATAAATAAAGTCTGTATGTGCATCTGGCAAATTTTGTTTTACAAACGCATCATTACCCGCCCCCATTAATCCACCATTTCTTATTGCTTCCACGGAATTACTTACCTGAAAATTATCACCTTCGCCGGTAAAAAAGGTCAAAAATCGTCTGCGTACATGCCCCAGTGTCAAAAAAGCCACCCCCAACATCACCAACGCAACAGTTCCAAACACAGGCACAAAAATCCACGGCAATCCTGCAATAAATAACATTATTGCAAGCACCCCCAGATACAAAACAGCCGTTCCAAAATCAGGATGCCTAAAAATAATCAACAAAACCGGTATAAACAACATCGAATAATATATCCAACTAAGCCAGCTATCAAACCGCCACGCATCCTTGTTCAAGAAAATATTTTCACCATATTTTTCCTTCATTTTACTTAAAAAATAAGCCGTCATCACAACAAATCCTGGCTTCATAATATCCGCAGGCATAATATTAAAAAGACCAAAAGAAACAAATCGTGCTGAATTTTTAATAATATATGGCGAAACCACTGTAACTGGCAACAACAGTAATCCTAAGGCTAAATTAGCCATCGCCAACCATATAACCCACTTTCTATTACAAAAACTTGCAACAAACAACGCACTTAATCCTATTCCATAAAAAGGCAAAGCCTTTACCAAGAAATAAAACCAAGGTTTATTTATACGTTCTGCTGCGACAGAACCTGCAGACACAGAAAAAATTAACGACAGCAACATTAACAGCAACACGCACAGCAACAACCGTCTGTCTATTTCGAAATACCAGCTTGTTAATTTACTTTCTTCTGTACGTGTTATACCAAACATAACTATATTTCTTTATGCGAATTTCAAGAACACCAACGCCAATCCTGCGAACAAAATTGACACGACAAAGAATCTTTCTACAATTTTCGTTTCTGGCCACCCCAGTTCTTCAAAATGATGATGTAATGGCGCACGTTTAAAGATTCTTTTTCCCTGCCCCATAATTTTTCTAGTTGCCTTGAAATACATAGTCTGAACAAAAGACGACAACAAAATCAAAACCATCATACCTGCTGCAACCCCCATAACCAATTCAGACTTTAACAACATTGCAACAGTTCCCATAAAACCACCCAGCGCCAACGAACCAACATCACCCATAAATATAGACGCAGGCTTTGCATTATACCACAAGAACCCTAACACAGCACCTAATGCCGCCCCCAACACGGCATACAGACCGCTTGCCTCTGGCAGGAACATAACTGTATCCATAAATCCGATACGTGTTGCACCATACAACGCGACAATCAAAACGACCAGAACAGGCATATATAACTTTACCAGCATTCCGTCTAATCCATCTGTAATATTCGTTGCATTTGCACTGCCACAAATAACAAAATAAGAAAACACATAATACCATAATCCTAATGGCAATATAATTCCTGCACCAATTGCCAAAGAATATTCTGGAATATATGGTGGCATAGTCTTGTTAATCAAATAAGCCAAAATAACAACAAAAACACCTTCGACAACCAAGCGTGTCAATGGCGACAATCCATTTGCAGCCTTTTTAGATTGCGAAGTTACTTTTTTATAATCATCAACAAACCCCAGCGCCGCAAACATCACCAATGCCGCCAGCGCAATCCATCCTGTTGCATTTTCAACCGGCATAAACAAGACACTGCCAATCAATATTGCCAACACAACCAATATACCCCCCATTGTTGGTGTTCCTGCTTTTTCCTGATGCGCCTGCGGAACATTTTCACTGATTGGCTGCCCTTTTTTTTGCATCACCCGCATTGCGTTTATAAAAGACCTTCCAAAAAACATCATTATCAAGAAAGCAACGAAAAAAGCCGCAGAAAATTGCATCCAACCACTTGCAAAGAAAGACCAACCCAATTCCAAAAAATAACTTGTCAGCATAAAAAATCCTTTTTCTCTTAATACACTGACATTCTATCACAAAAGAAGAAATAAACAAATATTAATCTAAGAATTTATTTACAAACGACCGCCTTTCCATCATTAATTAGCATTGTCCATTCATCGCCCTTGCCCCACAAAGTCAAAACATCACCATTTTTCATAATACCATCATACTTTGCCCCTGATGCCGCCGGCACCAAATCCAAGACCAATCGTTCACCATTAATTGTGACCTTCATTTTTTCACCATCATCAACAAACTTCATACGCACATCATATTTTCCACACGCCACGGTCGTTTTAATTTTATCGCACGCAAACAACGCAGCAATTATAAAAACAGGTAAAATCAATTTTCTCATATAAAAACCTTTGCTTTATTAAAAGATACCACCAACGACTGGTTTTAAATCTGTTTGAACTTTTTTTGGCGCTGGGTTTGGTGACTGTCCCGCCTTAAAGACCTCTTGAATAATCTGACCATCTGGGTCATCAAATGCAGCTGCACCACTTCGACGATTAACCCGCATAAAAGTCATACCATTAGGAACTGCGAACGGCTGATTTTTTTCATCTTTCAAGGCTTCTTTCATAAAGTCTGCGAACACACGTGCCGCCATATGCGACCCAGCCCCCCGCCCCAGTGGCTTTGGCGTATCAAATCCCAGATATACCCCAGCAATCAAGTTCTTGGTAAATCCGATAAACCAAACATCTTTTACATCATTTGTTGTACCTGTTTTGCCTGCAATAGTATGGCCTTTTACACGCGCCTGCTTACCTGTACCGCGTTCAACAGCCCCCTGCAAGATAGACACCATTTGATACAGACTTTGCGAATCAGACAATACAGTATCTTGACGAACGTTTTCTATTGGCTCTAAGCCCTGTTCCCATTCTATTATTTCGGAATCTTTGCCGCCTAAGACACGTCCATATCTATCTTCGATATAATCGACCATTTTTGGTTTTATTGCATATCCACCATTAACAAACGCAGAATATCCCAAAACTAACTTTTCCAGTGTTGTTTCACCAGACCCCAACGCCATAGACAAATTCATATTCTGCATATTTTCTGGATAAACACCGAATCGCTGTGCCACCTCAATCGCGTTTTTAGTTCCAATTTGTTCCACCAATCTAACAGTTGGAACATTTCGCGATGTTTCCAAAGACAACCGCAACGGCACATCGCCCAAGAATTTCTTATCATAATTTTCAGGTTTCCACAATGTATCATCTTCGCGCCACCCAACGATTGGTGCATCCAGAATCATTTTTTGTGGCGACCACCCTCTTTCCAACGCAGCCAAATAAACAAAAGGCTTTATTGTTGAACCGATTTGTCTATATGCCTGTGTTGCGCGATTAAAAGAACTTTCCTTAAACGAACGTCCACCGACCATTGCCAGAATTCGTCCTGTATGCGGATTCATTGCAATAATTGCGCCCTGCAACTTATCATCGCGATTTTGATTATACGCATCCAGTTCTTTATTCAATGCATTTGTTGCTGCGATTTGTAATTCTGGTACAATGGTTGTTTTTATATACAATCCCTGATTATACAGAACCTCGCGTCCTAATTCACCTAACAATTGTCTACGCACATCCTCTGCAAAATATTGAAACTCATCCTGCATCTGTGCGGTAAATCCACTATTTATATTCAATTCTTCTTGCGCTGCTATATCTGCCTGTTCCTGTGTAATAAAGCCTTCTTCGACCATACGGCGCAAGACATAATTTCTGCGTTCAACCGCACGCGTTCTGTTATTCGGGGCCTTTGGCAACGATGCCAGAAAGGCACATTCTGCCAATGATAATTCGGACACAGGCTTATTAAAATACATCAACGCAGCCGACCCCACACCATATGCACGCGCACCCAAAAATATTTGATTCAAATACAAGGTTAAAATATGTTCCTTTGAAAAACTGCGTTCCAAACGCAACGCCAAAATCGCCTCTTTTATTTTCCGTGCAATTGTACGTTCCGAAGACAAAAAGAAATTTTTTGCGACCTGTTGTGTAATTGTAGATGCACCCGACAAAGGTGCATTTACACCAAACGTTCTGGCTGTATTATTAACAACTGCGCGCACTATTCCCTGAACATCAATCCCTGGGTGAGTCCAAAAATTTTGATCTTCTGCGGCGATAAAAGCATTAACCAATTGCTTTGGCATATCATTATAATCAATAAAAACACGCCTTTCTTCTGCATATTCAATCAACAACGACCCATCCGCAGCATACAGTCTGGTTGCAACAGGTGGCGCATATGTTGCTAATTTTTTATAATCTGGCAAATCATTTCCATAAATCAGCACCAATGCAGCAACCCCAGCGATTGCAACAACAAAGCCCCAGAAAAAAATATTTAATAAAACCTTACCAAACTTTTTAAATTTCATAACAAAGTCTATTTTACGATAAATTTAGGCTATTTGCAAATATTTCATTCGAACAGATTCTAACATTTTCGCAAAAGATATATTGAAAAAATCAGCAACTATGTCAAAATAATAAACAAATCATTTATACAGGACAAGAAATAATGAAAGAATATATATTAAAAGACGTTACAGAACTGCGCGATTGGGCGCGTAATTTTGCGAATACTTTAACCGCACCGGTCGTTGTTGCATTAAATGGTGATTTAGGAATGGGTAAATCAGAAATCGCCCGTGCCATTATTCAACAATTACGTGGCGCAGATACAGTTGTCCCCAGTCCCACATTTACAATTGTACAATCTTATGATGGAATTTCACACTTTGACCTGTATCGCATCGAAGACGCATCTGAATTATCGGAACTAGGCCTTCAGCACGCGATGGAAAACGACATAACATTAATTGAATGGCCCGACATCGCCGAACATCTGCTGCCAACGGGAACGATACGCGTTTATATATATGAACACAATAATGGTCGCAAAATCATATTAAAATAATATTTTTATTCCATCTAAATTTATGATATAATCATACAGATAGAATTTAATCGGAGGGATTAATGAAAAAGACTCTATTTGTTTTACTATCCTCGTGTTTAATATTTGTTGATGCATTTGCTGTAACATCACGCACTGGTCGCAGCGCTGTTAACACAGGTATGCAGAACTCTAATAATATGGGCGCATCTGCGCGCGAACGTCAAAGCGATTTTAAAACAGGACCAATTATTTTAAACGATAATACTGGGACCCCCACCCCCAACGAACCTGAACAGCCTGATGAACCAACCATTGACCCAATGCTGGAAGAAATCGCCAGACAACGCAACATTTGTATGTCTAATAATGTCGGCATAAGTAACACATTTGTTTGGGCAGACAGAAATTCAGACACATCAAATTATATGTATATGGTTGAAAATATCGATTACCCTGAAAACAATGCTTGTTTTGTAAAGGTTGATTTAAAATCATCTGATGGACGAATTGATTTATCTGATATAAAAAGCAAATATTTTATTATGGGCACTGGCATCACATGCGGACAATGGGCTGATGAATCAGTTCTAGAACAACGTATTCTGGACGCAACCAAGAAAGGTCGCACATGGGGAACTGTTGCGGCCACTGTTGGCGGTGCCGGTCTTGGTGTTGGCGCGATGGAGGCATTTGGTAACAGAATAATCGGTGGCGCGGTTATGGGACAGAAAGATTTAGAAGGCCAGGAATTATTACGCTCTCAACTATTATCATTAAAAAAATCTAACAAAACAGAATACAATAAAATTTACAACGCATTAGAAACACTAGAATCCGAATGCAATAACAAATCCGTTTGGACAGGCAGCACAAAAAAACCCGCAGAATGCGACCCAAGCAAAAATGTATTTCTTGGCCTAAAAGACAAACTAAAATAAAGGCAATTGAATATGAAAAAATTCTTAATTTGCTTTATATGCATATTTAGTATCACCGCCCATGCTGAAAATGAATATTTATATAGACTTGATGGAAATAACAATGTTCCTGTATATATAAATATTGATGACATAGAACCAGAAGATTTTAAATGTTATCAAGAAATAGATACATCTGAACTGAATTTATCTGGCGGTAATTACAATGAAGTATTGCTTTATAATTCAGTCTATGCAGAACTTGCATCAGAAAACAACAACCAAATCAAAATAATGGGAATGCTTTGCGGACATGAGCCAGACTGTCCTGATGGTACAATATATATTGGCGAAGCGTCAATAGGCTCTTCTGCTGTTAGAAAACTAGCTGCTTTTTACTGTAGCTATCACCACCATTCAAAACGTAAAAATTACGAATGGGTTGAATATGATTATAAAGAAGAATGTCTTGTACCTGATGGCAGTAACCCAAAAACAATCGTTGATGGTAAACTCTATTCCTATGACAAAACAATTTGTAGAACGTGGAAGAATATTGCATCACAAGAATATGTAGACAAATTAATTAATAATCTACCAAATAACGCAAATACAGAATATATCAACACACTGCACAACATTCAAACATCTATGACAACATTGTCTGCATTTTATGCGGGGCTTGAAAGAAATGTATGGCGAAATGAAGATGGTAAATTTAATACCGCACGTTTAGTATCCGATGCAACCGCAGGTGTTGTACTGGGTACAGCCGGCGGACTAATATCGAACAAACTAATCAAGAAAAACCAAGTAAGAAAAGGTTTTGACGGCATCAGTTGTTACGTTGGCGGCCAACTGGTCGCAGACTATGGCGATGAATTTACAGTCGGTATGAATTAAAAATTAAACTTTTAATCATTCCAACAACAGCAAATCATCTTCTAATCTATGAATTGTGTCACGTACCGCTGCAGCATCTTCGAATTCCAGATTTTCTGCATGTACCTGCATCATTTTTGTCAGTCTTTTGATTTCACGCCGTAATGATTCCGCATCCATAACACCACCCGACTTATCATAGACAAACTTTCGTGTTTTATCTGTCTTTTCTTGTTTTTCAGCAACTTCTGCAAATATTGCTTTTGATACAGTTTTTGGCACAATCCCATATTGTGCATTATATGCCATTTGTTTTTCGCGCCTGCGCGCAGTTTCACCAAGTGCTGCCTGCATAGATTCTGTAATTTTATCTGCATACAAAATCACACGACCATTTGCATTACGTGCCGCGCGCCCAATTGTCTGTATCAGTGAACGCGTTGAACGCAAGAACCCTTCTTTATCTGCATCCATAATCGCAACCAATTCACATTCTGGTACATCCAGTCCTTCACGCAACAAATTGATACCAACCAGAACATCAAACTTACCCAATCGCAAATCACGCAACAATTCTATACGTTCCAACGTTTCGATATCACTGTGCAAATATTTTGCCCTGACCCCATTTTCATTCATATAGTCCGTTAACTGTTCTGCCATTTTTTTAGTAAGGGTTGTCACCAACACACGTCCTGAAACCGCCTTTACAGAATCCAACAAATCATCTACCTGATGTTCTATTGGTCTAACTTCGCAAATTGGATCCAACAAGCCTGTTGGTCTAATAACCTGTTCCGAAACAATACCACCTGCCTGTTCCAATTCCCATTGTGCTGGTGTTGCAGACACAAATATTGTCTGTGGCCGCAAATTATCCCATTCATCAAACGTCAATGGTCTGTTATCTACACAAGACGGCAATCTAAAACCATATTGGGACAATGTTTCTTTACGCGCCCTATCCCCACGACTCATTGCGCCAATTTGTGGAACTGTGACATGACTTTCATCAATGAACAACACGGCATCTTTTGGTAAATATTCAAACAATGTTGGTGGTGGTTGGCCTGGGGCACGTCCTGACAAATAACGCGAATAGTTTTCAATTCCACGGCAAGAACCTGTACTTTCCATCATTTCGATATCAAAGTTCACACGTTCACGCAAACGTTGTTCTTCAATATATTTCATATTATTATGAAAATATTCCAGTCTATCTTTTAAGTCCACACGAATTTGACTAATTGCCTGTAATATACTTGGCATTGGTGTTGCATAATGAGTATTTGGATAAACAACAATTCTATCTAATTTTTGCAACCTTGCGCCTGTTAAAGTATCAAATTCCCAAATTTCTTCAATTTCATCACCCCAAAAAGACAATTTCCAGCCCCTGTCCTGCGAATGTGACGGGAACAAATCCAAAGTATCACCACGCACACGAAAATCACCACGTTCAAAGGCTGTATCATTTCGCTTGTACTGAATATCGACCAATGCGTGCATAACATGCCGCATTGACATCATATCACCAACCTTTATCACCAATTTCATTCCTGCATATTGTTCTGGTGACCCCATACCATAAATACTAGATACACTTGACACCACAACAACATCACGTTCTTCCAGCATTGCGCGCGTTGCACTATGACGCATACGGTCAAGTTGCTCATTTATAGACGCATCTTTATCAATATAAGTATCAGTTGTTGGCATATATGCCTCTGGCTGGTAATAATCATAATAAGACACAAAATATTCAACATGATTGTTTGGGAAAAAAGCCTTCATTTCTGTATATAATTGCGCAGCCAATATTTTATTTGGTGCCATAATTAACGCAGGCCGCCCCAATTCTGCAATAACATTTGCCATTGTAAATGTTTTCCCAGACCCAGTCACCCCCAACAAGACCTGTGACCTACGTCCTTCATTTACCCCTGTGACCAATTCTGCAATTGCCGTTGGTTGGTCACCCATCGGCTTATAATTACTTTCAAGATTAAAAACTGCTTTTTTCATTTTTTATTAACAAAATAAATATAATATATTATAATAAAATTACAAGGACCGGAGAGAATGGCACTAAAACCCAGACATAAGCGCAGAATAATATGGACAATAATATCTATTATTGGGGCACTTGTGCTGTCTATTATAATTATTCCCCCGATGGTGACATTAAACACTTTCAAACCAATGATAGAAAGCGCAATCAACACACAAATGAATGTCCCTGCAAAATTAAATGGCGACATTCATTTCAGTCTGATTGGTGGCACAACAATCGTTGCCCATGACGTTAATGTACCAACTGCAACGATTGGTTCTGTAATGCTATCGATTCCATTTCACGATTTATTCGATATGCAAAATGCCCAACTAAAAAAAGCAGTTTCCATTTATGATGCAAACATTGATATTAATAACCTCAGCCCTGCATCTTTTAACCACGACATAAAAATATACAACAGCAAAATAAACTTCAGGGGACACGAATTCAAGATAATTCGTGCAGAATTCAAAGACAACAAATTTTATGGAACAGTACGCACCAAGAATCATAAATACGAAATCGAATTCCAAGGTGACACTTTTAAAATCAAGAACAAAAACAACAACCTTGAAATAATCGGCCAAATATATTCTGACGCATCAATTCGCGGCCAGATTGCAATCGAAACATCACACATAAATGAATGGTTTGATTTTTCAGAACCCAAAATCCCATACCCTGTTGCACTAACTATGAATTACGAATGGGGCGGTGGAAACAGCTATAAATTCACAAATATTGATTCAGATTATTTTTCTGGAAACATAGAAATTTTGGAAAATGGTGACAAGAATGTACAACTTGCTTCAAATGATATAGACTTTGACTTTTCATTTTTCTTAAAACCCCAAAAAATTACAAATAAAACAAATTTAAATCTTGATTTTTACGGCGCGATAAAGTTCAACAACCGCACATTTAATCACGTAAAAATAAATGCAAACATATCCCAAGACTCTATTCAAATTAATAATGTAATTGCTGACGACATTGCAATCACAGGTGGCACAATCAACGCAAACGGTGCCAAGAACATAATGATAACAATGCCTTATATGAACAAAAATGTAATGTGCTTATTTTCCGGCACACCTGAAAAATGGCAGTGTTCCAAATTTACCTATGGTGATTTATCTGGCACAATCAGTGTAAACCATGACCAATACGATATAATCGTTCAATCAAACGCACCTGTTCCATCAGATCACGATTTAATTAATCTTGCATCAAAACTTGGCACAGGTGGAACAATAGAATTCAAATTTTCTGATATCGGTGGCACACTAACAATATCTGGCACAAAAATTACCAATACATCATACAACTTTGCCACAAACAAAACATTACAATGGTTAAAAATCGATCTTCCAATGATACCTGAATCTATGAAAACAACAACAGGTAATTTTGGCAAGAAAAATGGAATGTTAACATTCACCCCCAATGATGGCACATGGCAACTATCCACATACGATAATTATTTTTATCTATCAGGTAACAATTTTAAATCCTGGTTTCCAGACCTAGACCTGCAATCTATAAATGATTTTAATTATGTATTTTCTGGTTTTTTCAATAACGACAATATATCAAACCTGAACATAAAAATTGGCGACCAAGACTTTTTTGGCAGCCTTTCTGGCACGACATTAACATTACACACACATAAATTGTTACTGGACACGCTATTAAATCAAGAATACTTTGATAACTTTTCAGAAAATGAATTTCTAAGTAATGCACCATTATTAATTCCGTTTGAATTACCAATAAACATATCATTATCATCAGATAAATTAGTATACAAAAACAATGAATATAAGAACTTTATATATGCGCTAAAACAAAATTCACAGACATTTTCAATCAGTGATTCTGACCGTGGCAACCTGCTTGCAACCATCGAACGCGACCGCACAACATATGACATATTTGTTCAACTAAACCGTTTTTCAATCAACGGCAGTTTACTTTCCGCACGTATGCCATTAAACATACGCGACACAACAATAACAGGCCAACTAATCTTTAACACCAGCGGGCAAATAGCACATGATATTTTATATAATATGAACGGCAACATAGATATAACATTCAATAACGGCTATATAATAGGAATGTCGTTTGATAATTTTTATGCATCTGCCCCAACAATAACTATACTAAATGCAGAATACGCACTTGCAGACGCATTAACCAGTGGTGAAACACGCTTAAAAACAATGCGTTTAATTGGCGAATATAATAACGGAAATTTTATAACGACCGCCCCAATAGAATTATCAATGCGTCACACAGATGCAATTGGCGGTCTTGCAATAACAGATGGTTTTATGACCGCAGAGTTTAATTTAACACTACGTGGGACAGCACCAAAACCCGCAACTATTGAACTAAGCATATTACCAAACGGCAACAGAAGCTATTCACTATCAGAAATAATGAAGAATTTAGACACCAGTTATATGCGTGCATTTATAAAAACACACGATAAATTTTAATTTTTTGTTGCCGCCAAAAATTCTTCTTTAGAAACCACTTGTCCTGCTGCATTTGCATAATAAGTATATCTGCCGACCCGCACACAATGAAAACCATTTTCACAAAACTTGATATTACGTTGCGCACGTAACAAAACCTTATTTTGACCAATCAAATCTGCTGGGGCACCAAACAAAAACGCACGAATCGCACCGAACAAACCACGCGACATATACGGCACGTACAAGACCCCACCACGCTTTTGCATACCAGATATATTATATTTATCATAATTTGTTTTTAATTTATGCGCTTGATAGGCATTCAAGTTCAAACAATCAACCAACATATTTATGCGTTCATTCATAATTTCTCTCTTATCTTTATTAACATTTAAAATTATATATAAATAAAGACACCAACCAACAGGTATGAAATCATAAAAAAAACGCCCCAAAGGGGCGCTAATTTATTTTAATTCTTTTTTCTAACTTGTATATGAACATCGCGCAACTGTTGTTCTGTCACTTCATTTGGGCTGCCCATTAACAAGTCCTGTCCACGTTGATTTGCTGGGAACGCAACAACTTCACGCAAGCTATCGCCAAACCCTGTTATCTCAGAAACCAAACGATCTATACCGAATGCACATCCACCATGTGGTGGCGCACCATACTGAAACGCGGTATAAAGTCCACTAAAATTCTGTTCAACAGCTTCGATTGGATATCCTGCAATTTCAAAGCAACGTTTCATAATATCTGGATTATAATTACGCAAACCACCACTGCAGATTTCCAATCCATTTAAAACCATATCGAATTGAGCGGCCTTGATATCAAATGGATTTTTTGTATTTAATTCCTCTAAACTTGCCATCGGGAACGAGAAAGGATTATGTGTAAACTTTGGTTCACCGCCACGTTCTTCATCTGGTTCAAAGAATGGGAACGCTTCGACCCAACAAAATGCAAAATCACGTTTATTTATCAAGCCTAAATCATCACCCAATTTATTACGCAATTTACCTGCAGCCTTGGCCGCAGCTTCTTCTGTGTCACACACAAAGAACAGCGAAGAATTATCACCCGCAATTTCATACAATTTTGCGATACGTTCCGCATCCAGTTTTTTTGCAACCGGCCCTTTTGCTTCTTCTGCGAACACAATATATCCCAATCCACCAAGTCCCAGTTCTTTAACAGCATATTCCCCCAGTTTATCAAACCAAGAACGTGGTTTATCTGATGAATTTGGCGCAGGAATCGCACGAACAACCGCACCATTTTCAATTGCATTTGCAAATACACCAAAATCAGACCCACGGAAAATATCTGTAACATCACTAATAATAATTGGATTACGCAAATCAGGCTTATCAGACCCATATTTCAGCATTGCATCATCATACGTAATATGTGGAATTTCAGGATAAACATTTGCATCAGGGGCAAATTCACGCACAAAATCCGGCATAATCGCATCACCAATCGCCTGAATATCAGACAAATCTACAAAAGACATTTCCATATCCAATTGATAGAATTCCAGCAATCTATCTGCGCGCAAATCTTCATCACGAAAGCACGGTGCGATTTGAAAATACCTATCAAAGCCTGACACTTGCAACAATTGCTTGAACATCTGTGGTGCCTGTGGCAATGCATAGAACTTACCATGATGCAATCTGCTTGGCACCAAGAAATCACGCGCCCCTTCTGGACTTGACGCGGTCAAAACAGGCGTTTGAAATTCCGAAAAACCCAAATCCCACATTCTATCACGCAACCACTTCATCATTTTATTACGTGTTAAAATAGTATTATGCAATTTTTCGCGGCGCAAATCCAAAAAGCGATATTTATATCTCAATTCTTCATTAACATCATCATCGCCAAACACCTGAAAAGGCAAAACTTCTGAATTTGTCAAGACTTCAAATTTTTCTGCTTGAATTTCAATTGCACCTGTTGGGATTTTATCATTAACTGCTGCATCATCACGTGCGACCACCTGCCCTGTGATTTTAATAACAGATTCTGGTCTAATTTTTTCCAATTCCTCATCACCACCATCGAATACAATTTGTGTAATACCATAATTATCACGCAAATCGATAAACAACAATGCCCCATGGTCACGCTTACGATGCACCCATCCAGACAAAACAACTGTTTCACCGACATTTTCTTTATTCAGTTCACCACACGTATGTGTTCTAAACTTTGATTTCAAAGATATCATTTTGGTCCCTTTTTTCTTTGGGCGCTAAAAAAAAGATTATTTTGGCACCCGATTAAATTATTAAACTTCAGGGGCGCAATAAAAAGTGCGCGGTGCCACCCTGATTTATAACTTTTAGATTAGCGTACAAATTCCATGGTTGTCAGTCACATCAACACCTGTACAACTAAAACATACAGCATAATATATCAAGAAAAAACAAAAAGCAATAAAAAAGCCCCGCATTTCACGGGGCAAAATCACCACTAGGCAATTTTCTTTTGCATTTCATCAAATTCGGTTGGCCATTTCATAAACTTGGCTATCTCCAAGAAATGATATACAGGCACGGCAATTTCTGCGTTTTCATATGCATCAATAACATCCACATCAATATCCAACGCATCTGCTATATCTTTTTGAGATATATCACGCGCAACACGCGCATCACGTATTGTCTTGCCAATCAAGTCATACACTTCCTGTTCCCCTTCTGGGATAACAAATTCTTGACTCAAGTTTATTTTATCAATCGACACGATTCTCTCCTATGTTAAAGTTTAGTCTGTAAAAACGTTCGATAGTCAAAGTGCTTATAATTATGATTAAAAAATATATCATTTAAGCATTCTTCAACTGGTTAACTTCAGTGTTCCTATTTTTTTTGCGAACCCACTCAACAGAAATCCCAGAACACCACCTTTTGCTTATCAACCTTTGGCTGATACAGTTAGGATTATATATCACATATCACGAAAAAGATATATGTTTTTTTTCCTATCTTGCATATTATCTATGAATTTTTATTTAGGAACGCAACAACATCCATACCTGCTTCACAACCTGTACCAACCGCTGTTGCAATCTGCATTTTTATACCAGAATAAACATCACCTGCAACGAACATACCAGACGGCAACGCATCTGGTGCCAAACGCCCCATTCCATCACGCTTAACATCTTCATTTAAATAATCGGTATTTGCCTCATGTCCAATGGCAACAAAAACCCCATCAACAACCAGGCTTTCATCATTTGTCGTTGTAACAATCAATTGTCCATCAACAGAATCTTGTTTCGCCTCTATTTTTTTCAAATCTGTATTAAACATACATTTAATGTTATCACGTTGCTCTACCCGTTCGCGCAAGACAGCCTCTGCCCGTGTAAAAGCACCTTTTCTATAAACTATAATAACTTCCTTGGCCAAATCAGCCAAATACAACGCGTCATTCATTGCGCTGTTTCCACCACCCAACACAATCACTGTTTTACCGCTATAAAAGAATCCATCACATGTTGCACAATAAGAAACCCCGCGCCCCATAAATTCGCGTGCACCATCTATTTCCAATTTTCGCGGGCTGGCACCTGTTGCAATAACAACTGTTTTACCAGTATATTCCTGTCCATTATCAGCGGTAACAACAAAGCCATTTTCTGCATCGCCAGAAATATTTTTTGCACAAACGAATTCAACACCTGCGCCAAATGTTTCGGCTTGATTTTTCATAAACTCAGCCAATTCAGCACCACTACCCCGCCAACCTGGGTAATTTTCCAAGGTTGCGATACCGGCCATTTGCCCCCCTAATCTATCACCCCCCAGAACAAGAGTCTTTTTATTTGCACGCGCCGTATACAATGCCGCAGTCAAACCCGCAGGCCCAGAACCTAAGATAATAACATCATACATTTGACAACCTTCCTTTTATTATTTCGCCACACAGCATAACATACCATAATTAATCCTGCAAACAAAAATAATCATAAAAAAATATTGTATAATCAAACAAAATAAATTATAATCATCACAACAATGAGATTATTATTTTTATCTTTCAGTCGTTTATCATCATCCCCACTTGGGGGTCAATATTTATACGCATAAAACTTTACAACACATAACAAACGACTATAATACCAACAAAACAACCAAGGATTTATTAAATGCTAGACATAAAATTCATACGTGAAAACCCAGATACAATACAGCGCGCCTGCGAACTAAAAGGCTTTACAGATTACACAAATGAAATCCTGTCACTTGACAAACGCGTTCGCGAATTAAAAACGATTACACAATCAAAAACTGCTGAAAAGAATAAAATAACACGCGAAATTCCGACTGCTGCAGATAAAGCACCTTTGATTGCGCGCAGCAAAGAAATAAACGCAGAAATTGCTGCAGATATGGCAGAACTTGCAGAAAAAGAATCTGCGCTTAACGATTTACTGCACCGTGTACCACAAATTCCATCTGCTGATTCGCCAATTGGTCGTGATGATACCGAAAATGTCGAAGTTCGCCGCGTTGGCACACCACGCAAATTTGAATTCACGCCACGTCCCCAATGGGATTTACTGGAAATGAACGGATGGTGGAAACCTGAAAAAATCGCATCAATTTGTGGCACACGCACATACGCCCTGTTTGGCGAAGCCGCAGAACTAGAATTGGCGATACAAACATATGTAATACAAAAATTAATCGCCAAAGGCTTTATCTTTGTAAATTGTCCATCGATAACAAAGCCACAAACCATATTTGATGCAGGACATTTTATGGGGTCAGATTTATCTGTAATGAACAACGATGTATTTATGTTATCTGACACAGATCGTTGTCTGGCAGGGACTGCAGAAATCATTCTAAATTCACTGCACAGTAACGAAGTTCTAAATGAAAAAGACCTGCCAATTATGTACGCGGGTTATTCGCCGTGTTTTCGCAAAGAAGCCGGTGCTGCTGGTCGTGACACCCGCGGAATCGTGCGTATACATCAATTTAACAAGGTTGAACAATACGTATATTGTACCCCCGAACAATCAGACGAAATGCACGAAAAGTTATTAAACAATCTGTGTGAAATAATGTCAGATTTTGAATTACCATACCGCGTTATTGCTGCCTGCACAGGCGATATGAGCTTTAACAAAGTAAAAATGCACGATGTCGAAGCATGGTTCCCCAGCGAAAACACCTATCGCGAACTTGGCTCTTGCTCTTCGATTGGTCAATTCCAGGCCCGCCGTACAAACACGCGCTTTCGTGACAAGAATGGCGATATGCAATTCTGTGCAACCCTAAATAACACAGGCATTGCCCTGCCACGCGCGATTGTTCCAATTATCGAAAATCATCAAAATCCAGACGGTTCTGTAAACATTCCAAAATGTTTACAACCATTAATGGGTGGCCGCACAAAAATCGGTGGCACCCACCAATAATCCCCTTCACTGGCAAAAGAGATTATTAATACGTATTGTAATCCCCTTCGCTGGCGAAGGGGTGGATGCGTAAGCAGACGGGGTAGTGGCAAATGAAATTACCTGCAAATAAATCTTTACGAAATCTCGCACGGAATTTACGAAAAAATTCCACTCTATCCGAAGTGTTATTATGGAACCAACTTGTAATCCCCTTCGCTGGCGAAGGGGTGGATGCGTAAGCAGACGGGGTAGTGGTAAATGAAGTTGCCTGCAAATAAATCTTTACGAAATCTTGCACGGAATTTACGAAAAAATTCCACTCTATCCGAAGTGTTATTATGGAACCAACTTGTAATCCCCTTCGCTGGCGAAGGGGTGGATGCGTAAGCAGACGGGGTAGTG
>JAFSDI010000033.1 GCA_017436325.1 Alphaproteobacteria bacterium
CAAGTGTTTCCCGTATTTGTATCGTAATCTTGACTATCCCTGGCTGATAAGGTCGGGGGGCTGTTCGCTATACAATAGGTGAATTTTCACTAAAGGCGAACAGAGTCACTAATATGATGATTTGCTAACTCCCCGACCGCAGGTTTTCACTGCGGTATTTTTATATTCAAAGAAAGGAGTTAATATGAATAAAATTTTTCTTGGTGCAGTTTTTGGGCTTACAATTATGGGCAGTGCAGGCGCATCAATTATTTCGCGCGGGTTCTTTGATGAACAAATTGGAAATTATGCGACACTGGATTCACTGAATTCCAAGGCAAATCAAAAAGACCTAACCGCATTAAATGATATTGTTGGAAAAGAAAACTGGGATATTGTTTTAAATTTAAAAAATAAGGATTTTCCGCATTTATCTGAATTATTTCCAAATTTAGCACCAGACAAAGGAATGCCTATCCCAGATATATCAAACTATATATATGATAATTTAAAACTTATTGACGCCCCAAATCTTGCGGGTGTGACGGATAAATTTTTACACGGTTGGACAAATTCTGATGGTGAAACATATCTTGGTTTAAAAGATGTTAATACTAAAATTGGTGTTTTGCCAATTGGGGATATGGTTGTTATTCCGCCGATGATGAATAGTTTGAATGGTGATATTGCGTTGCCAACAAGTTTGTCTGAATTAATAGTTAGGTTGTTCCTTGGGAATTCTAAATCGGAGCCTATCATAAGTTCTATTTATAGGGATATTCATGATGGACTGCGTAATGATGGGGTTATTGTTGTAAAAGGTCTTAGCCAATTGACTAGCGAAACAGGGAATGTTCCGCAGGGAACGAATCTTGTTGATATGATAGGTGCAAATACTAAAAAAATTGGTGATTTGCCAACAAAATATCAAACAGTTGGTGCGGCGTTGAGTGCAATTGAAGGTATTGCAGAAGAGGCTAAGACATTAGCGGAAAAAGCAATCCCAGACCCGCGGGCCGAAGGCAGCAGTGGTAAATTTGTTTTAACCGTTGATGTTATTGGTGATAATGCGACTTATCATTGGGAAAAAATTGACAGAACATTAGACGAAACACAAACGGTATCAGAGTAGGGTGGGAATAGATGTCTATGGAATTCATATAATTTGTGTAATATAATATCTGTGCCTGATAAAAAGGTGCAAATGTTGCATAAAAATAAGGACTTTCTTAGGCCCTGAACCCACATCCCTAGGTGCAATGTTTGTGAAAAAAACACTGGTTCTGCCAGTGTTTTTATTTTGTGTTTCCTGATGGTAATAAACTTTGTACCGCCAATGGAAAATCGTGTGCGTGGGCAAGGTATGAACCGCTGACCAACAGGTCTGCACCAGCAGCCCAGCATAGTGGCGCGGTTTTGTCATTTATGCCACCATCGACAGAAATCGTGAATTTTAATCCGTATTTTTTACGTGTTGCAGCCAGCGCTGATATCTTATGTATCGCAGTCGGGTCAAATTGTTGTCCAGCCGCACCAGGGGGAACAGACATTATCATTACTTCATCTATTTCACGAATAATCGTTTTTAATAATGATATAGGTGAATTTGGATGCAGTGCAATTCCAACACGGCGACCAGAATCGCGAACAAGTTTTACCGCATTGCGCAGTCCAGATGTGTTGGTGGATAGTATTATCGTGTCTGCACCAGCAGCAATCGCGTCAGATGCCCATATCGTGGGGCTTTCGGTCATCAGATGAACGTGTAAATGTGCATTTGTGTGTGCACGAATTTGTTGTAATTCAGAAATACTGCCAGCGATTCGGTCAACATAAAATCCGTCCATAATATCAACGTGTATCATAGATATGTTGCCGGATTTAAATAGACTGTATGTTTCAGAACAACGCATATCGAATGATAGGGTGCTGGGTAATATTGGGATAAAGTGATTCTTTTTTTTGGGCTTTTTATGAAATAGTTTTGTTATGAATCCTGTGCGATGATTCCATTTGTTGTGACGTGCAATATATTTTTCGCGGTGTGGGGCTTCGCACCGCCAGATATAGTCTGATAATGCACGTATTGTTGCATCAGATGGAATTACTTCTGTGATAACAGCAAATGCGTTTTCAATGAAATCACGCAGACCTTCGATTGTTGCGCCACCACCAGTTAGTATTATTTTAGTCGGATGATATTTTTTGAATGATGTATAACATTGGTCTTTGATTTTTGTGATGATGTCAACAAGTATTGGTATGATTATGTCATTTACATCGCCACGTGAAAAATCATATGCCGTGTCCGCAGGTGTAAATCTGTCCATTTCTTTGGGTAATAATGACGAAACATTGTGCTTTATATTGGTTGCAGATTCAACCGACAAGTTAAATTTTTCGCATATAGATTTCGTTATGTCTGAACCGCCAAGTTTTATCTTGGTATGCCATACCGGACCACGGTCTGTCCATATTGATGCGCTGGTGTATTCGGAACCGAAATCAATAAACATTGTTGTTTGTTTTGCTGTGCGGTATATATTGTTTTGTATATATTGTGGGTCGAAAAATGCAATAGGTTGAATGTGCGATGCACGCATTAATTCTTGCAATTTGTTAATGTCAGAATGAGAATAAAATATTGAACTAAATGCAGATATTAATTGCATATCAATATGACCAACAGGTGATAGCATATTTCTGGAACTGGGGGTGTCATAGCGTAATGGTATGATATGTAATGGAAAGTATCCATCTGGAATTGATAGCTGTGATATTTGATTGCGTATGTCGGATATGTTGATTTTATGTTCGCCCCCCCAGGTTGTGTTCTTGGCAGACATATTAAAACAAGATGCACCAAGATTACCTGTGATATACGCGCTGTCAAAATGTGTTCTAAGTTGATGTTCAAGTTCGTCTATGACGGATTTTATAGCAAATATCGTGTCGGGACTGTCCATCGTGAAAAATGCAGAACGATTAATTTGACCGCCACTGATGTGGTGCGCAATACCACGGACACCGTATGTCCCAATGTCAAGACATAAAAAAGATGACGATATTAGATTCATTGTTTCTTGGTTGCTATTTTATTAGAATTCTTGATGAATCGCGCATATCAATAAGACGCAAATCTTTATCAAGAATTTTGTAATTGCTGTTTAATGCAGATAATGTGTTTATCGCATCAGATGGATTGTCTTCGGGTAACATAATTGTTATGCCAGCCAATGTATGTATGTTCCAACGGCGATTTTCAATCCATTCAAGATAGTCAAGATAGCCAATTAATTTGTGGGCGGACTTTGTGATTGTGGTTATGTCATCTGGTAATGAATGACCGCGAAATACAACGTTACCAATATTGCGTGTGTTCGTTGGTTGATTTACAATTGTGCCGTCTGCAGATATTGGATAATAGTTTTCCCCATTTGTCCATAATGCAACAGCCTGATACATAGATACCTGAATGCTGAGGCTGCCATTTGGCATACGGCGGGTCGCAGATTTACGAATGCCGGGAATTGCAAGAATTTGTTTGTTTATGTCATCAAGATTTATTGTTGATATTGTTGCGCCAGATGGAATTGTTATTGAACGTGCAATGTCAGATAAATTCTTGTCAGCAATATCAGATGATATCGATATGTTACGTATTCGTGATATTGGACCACGGCCTGTATACGTTGTAATCGTGCGTACAGAGAAATATATCGCCAATAATATAGCAATTCCAAAACATAACCAAAAATATAGTGTTCTTTTCATAAATATGATTATATCATATTTTTTTTAGATAGTCATTTTTTATTTGGTGTTTTTATTTTTTGCCAAAGTGTTTCTTTAATATATCATATGCAGCAGATATTCGTGCAAATTCGGTGGCTGCATTTTGTTTGTCGGTGGCTGTATCAGGATGGTACTTTTTTGCCAGCGCGCGATATTTTGTACCAACATCACGCCATGTGGCAGATATGCCCAGGTCAAATATTTTTAATGCAGATGTTACATTTGTAGGTAGTTTAGTTTTTGCAGGAATTTTATCAAATTTACTGCGGCCGGTTATAAAATCATTTATGAATTTTGCATAATTTGTGGCATCTGAATTCGCAGAATTTGTGTCTTTTAATGGTTCGCCAAATGTTTGACGTTCCCAATCTGCTTCTATCTCTTCGGGGGACATATCTGCATAATAATTCCAGTTTTTGTTATATTCAGCGGCATGTTCTTGGCAGAAAAACCAATAGTCTTTTAAATCGCGTGATTTTGGTGCACGGCAAGTGCCGGCCTTGGTACATCCTGGTTTGTCGCATTTTTTTATCATTTTTTATTGTCCTTTGATTTTTGCCAATGGGTGATGTTGTACAATCGTTTCTTGTAGTTTTTCAGGTAAAATATGTGTGTAAATTTGTGTCGTTGAAATGTCTTCGTGACCAAGCATAGTTTGTATCGCACGCAGGTTTGCCCCACCTGATAATAAATGTGATGCAAATGAATGACGTAAAACGTGCGGGCTGACACGTGACGGTGAAATGCCAGATAAACTGGCGCATTTTTTTAATATTTTGAAAAATCCATCACGTGTTATGTGACCCGATTTTCCGTGTGATGGAAATACATATTTTGATTCGATGTTTCTGTCACGTATTTCTAGCCATTTATTAAGCGCATCAATCGCAGATTTATGCATCGGAACAATACGTTCTTTGGCACCTTTGCCGTGAATTAGTAGTTTGTCACCAAGTAGTGCAGTCATTGGTAATTCGCATAATTCTGAAACGCGCAGCCCAGATGCGTATAGCAATTCAATCATTGCGCGCAGCCGTACCGATGTTTTTATATCGCCCGCGCTTGAGATTAATAAATCGATTTCTTGGATTGATAAAAATTGTGGCAGGGTGCGATTTGACTTAGGTAATTCAAGGTTTGTTGTCGGATTGATTGATATTATTTTTTCTAGTAATAAAAATTTGTAAAAACCACGAAGCGCAGACGCTTTGCGCGAAATAGAAGATGCTTTATCTGGTAATGATGATAGGTATGATTGAATATCTTCGTGGGTCGCGTTTAGCAGACCGACAGGTATGGAATCATTGGCCAGACGAAGGTCTGATTCATAACTGGATAACGTTTTGGAACTGCGTCCTTTTTCGGCAGATAAGGCTTCTAGGAAAATATCGATGTAATTCATGGATAAACTACTATTTCTGTCATATGTTGTGTCGGTGGAAATGATATTATCATCAAGGATATCAGCGCAAATATTAATATCCATATCATAATCGTTCTTAATTTTGTTCCTTTGTTTTTCTTGCGTGGCATTTTGTTCTTGTCCTTTGATAATAAGCATTAGATTGTGTCAAAACTGGTAATAAATATGCCAGCGCCAGCAATAATGATAAGTGGAGGCGCAATAATCGATAATATCGGGGGTAATGTTCCAGTTGTGCCAAGTGCATTAAACATATTGATTAAAAAATATACAGCAAAACATGTGACTATGCCAAGACTGAATTTTACACCAAAACTGTAGTTGCGGCGTTGTCTGGTCTGGGAAAATGCAACCCCAAGCAGTGCCATTGATACCATTGTTAATGGTAAAAACAATAATGTCCATAATTGAACGCGGTGTGCACGAACCGGTACGCCAATTGATTCCATACGGTGGATAAAGTTAGGTAGCTGCCAGAATGATATTTGGTCGGGTTGAAGATATCGGTCAAGAACAGTTTGTGGATTTAATAATGTTGGAATTTGCCAGTTTGTTTTTATGACTTTGTCATCATTAGACCAAACAAATGCGTCTGTTGCAGATAGTCCTGAATCAGATAATAATACTTTGTCTGCGCTGATTCGGTTTTTTAGTTTAAAGTTTGGGTCTTGGATATATATAGTCGTTTTTTCAAAAATTAAATCAGGGCCAGATTTATGCATAGACTTTGCGTTCATTGTTATAAATCCGTTTGCAGATGATTCGCGTAACCATATCTTGTTGTCAATTAAACGCAGATGGTCGGATGTTATGTTATTAGAACTTATTTTTACAGAATATGGGTTTATAACAGTTGATGCAACTACACCAATTAAAAATGCACCAATTAAAAATGGACGTGTCGATTGAAATGGTGATAGACCCGCGCTGGAAATAATTATATTCTCGCTTGATTTGGTTAAATTGTATGATGTTAATAGTGTCCCCATAAATACCGCCAAGGGTAAAAACAAGGGTACATATTCAAGCAGACGAACCCATGATTCATACAGCGCACTGAGCGCAGTTGGGTTTGAAGGTAAACGTTCAACAAATGTGACCGCAAAAATAATGCCGCATACAATCAGCATAACAAGACCAATGCCAGAAAAAAATCGGCGTAATAAAAATTTTGTTAAGATATTTTGCCTAAACATAATTATGTATACTATACAGTGTTAATTTGATAATTGCAAAATTAAAATGTTTGCTTATAATTTGTCAGATAAAAATAGGATGAAAAATGGATAAGAAACCAATATCAAGGGCCGGATTCGATAGCCTGATAAAAGAATTGAAAGATTTAAAAGAAGTACAAAGACCAGAGATTTTAAAGACTGTTCAATGGGCGCGATCGCTGGGGGATTTGTCTGAAAATGCGGATTATAGCGCGGCAAAAGAAAAACAAAGACAAATTGATAATCGTATCAGATTTATTGAAAATATTATTGAAAACGCGTCTGTTATAGATGTCGATTCGTTAAGTGGTGACAGGGTTGTCTTTGGTGCGCGTGTCTTGGTCGAAGACGAAGATGGTAATAAAATGCAATGCAGAATTCTGTCTGATATTGAATCGGATGGCAAGACAATTATATCGTGTACGTCACCAGTTGGACGTGCGATGATTGGCAGGTGTGTTGGTGATACTTGTGTGGTGAAACTGCCATCAGGTGAAAAAGAGTATGAGATATTAGAAGTAAGTTTTAAATCTTAGTTTTAGATAGCAGAGGAAGGAATGGCTGTTCGTGTTTTGCCTGAATTTTTGATTAATCAGATTGCTGCCGGTGAAGTGGTAGAAAGACCGGCAAGTGTCGTTAAGGAATTGGTAGAAAATGCACTGGATGCGGGCGCAGATCAGATTGTGATAGATGTTGTTGATGGTGGTCGTACACTGATAAGTGTTATTGATAATGGTGCTGGTATGACGCGTGATGATTTGGCGCGCGCTGTTACTAGACACGCGACATCTAAACTGCCAGATGATGATTTGTTGAATATAAATTTTATGGGATTTCGTGGTGAAGCATTGCCTTCGATTGCGTCTGTGTCTGATATGACAATTGATACGTGTAATGGTGTGGATTTAAATGGTTGGCAAATCGATTGTAATACATATGAAATTCGGCCATCGGATTGGCAGACTGGTACCAGAATAAGAGTGAAAAATTTGTTCGCAAAGACACCGGCGCGTTTAAAGTTCTTGCGCGGGGATAGGGCGGAAATGATGTCTGTGCTGGAAGTTGTAAAGCGATTGGCAATGGCACGACCGGATGTTGGGTTTGTCCTTAATAATAAGTGGCGATTTGTTAAAGATGAGGGGTTGTTAAATCGTATAGAATCTGTGATGGGACAGGATGTTGTTGGACGTATGTTAGATTTAAATGTTCAATCTGGTTCAACAATTGGTATGAATTTGTCTGGTTTTGTGTCAGAACCAACTTTGCGGCGTGCGTCAAGTGTTGATCAATATTTGTTTGTAAATGGGCGACCTGTAAAAGATAAAGTCTTGGTGGGTGCTTTGCGGGCAGCATATATGGATGTTATGCATGCGCGTGAATTTCCATTGTGCGCCTTGTATTTGAATTTGCCGACAAACGCAGTTGATGTTAATGTGTCGCCCGCAAAAACAGAGGTTCATTTCTTGGAACCAACACATGTGCGGTCTTTTATAATAAAATCTTTGCGTGATAGGTTGGCCCAGACAATGGTCCCACAGGTACAAAAAAATAACCTTGCTGTGTCGCCGGTCGAATCAAAACATTTTGCTAATCCAACAAGATTCGATTTTGGTATCAAGACAGATTCTTTTAAGGTTTGTGATAAGCCAATTGCCACGCAATTTGGGAACTTTCAAGATGTCAGACCAATTGTTCGACAAGTGTTCCCTGATTCGGTTGGGCAAAATCCTGTGCAACAGGAAACAGAAGTTTTTGAGCCACCACTTGGTCGTGTCGTTGGGCAGGTTGGAAATAAATATATTATTGCATATAAAGATAATAATATGGTCATTGTTGATCAACACGCAGCACACGAACGTATAACTTATGAAAAACTGCGAACACATAAAATAAAGACTCAACCATTGTTGTCACCAATTGTGATTGATATGCGTGAAGAAGATGTGATGGCAGTTATTAGTGTTGCAGATGAATTAAAACAATCTGGATTAGCCTTGGATTCATTCGGTGATACGGCGGTTGCTATTTTTGAAAAGCCTGCTGATTGGGATTTAGATTGGGGGGCTGTATTGCGCAGTGTCGCAGAAGAAGTACGCGAAAATGGTCATTCATCACAATTAAATGAAAAACTGCATTTAAAGTTGGCTAATTGGGCGTGCCATCATTCAGTGCGTGCAGGACAAAAACTGGATTTGCTGCAGATGGATACTTTGTTGCGTGATATTGAAAAAACAGAACGGGCAGGGCAATGTAATCACGGCCGACCAGTGTATAAATTTATTCCAATCTCAGAAATAGATTCTTGGTTCGAAAGATTGTAAAAAAATTGTATTTTCTCTTTACAATTCTAGGTTTTTTTACTACTGTACAATTATTAAAAAAGGAGATTTTATATGGAACAAACAGCAGATGTTGTAAATACGGTCGTTCAAACAGGGCCAGTCACAGCACCACAAAATGGTTTTTGGGGTATGGTTTTATATTGTGCGGTTGTGTTTGGAATAATCTATTTTCTTATGGTGCGTCCAAATAAAAAACGTATGGCTGAATATCAAAAAATGCTGGATTCTTTGAAAGAAGGTAATCGTGTTATGGCCGCTGGGATTTATGGGACAATTAAAAAAATTAATGAAAAAACAATCGAATTGGAAGTTGCCAAAGGGGTTGTTATAGAGGTAAATAAAAATGCGGTTGCATCCGTAGAAGAATAATAAAAAGGTCGTTTGGTATGTTTAAAAAATTAGCCGTTGTTTTAGTTGCAGCTTTTTGTGTGTTGTTGGCTGTGCCAACAATGTCGCCGAAATTGGCACCTTATTTCCCGTCTTGGATTGGGCCTGTGCCGTTGGGATTGGATTTAAAGGGTGGTGCGCAGTTGTTGTTAGAGGTTGATACTGCAACCATGCTGCAAGAAAAAACAGAACAATTGTACGAAGAAACACGCAGCGCGTTAATTGATAGAGAAAAAGGTGTTATTCGTTTTTCTGGGTTGCGTAATGCAGACGGGGTTGTGTCTTTTGTTGTGCGTGATGAAAATCAGGTTTCTGATGCCAAGGGAAGGCTTAGACGGGTGTTGGGAAATGTTGTTGATATAACATCTGATGGCAAGACAGTATCGTTGTCTTATTCTGATGAACAAAAACAAGAGATGATACAAGATGCCTTGGCACGTAGTATTGAAATTGTTCGTCGTCGTATCGATGCGCTGGGGACAAAAGAACCATCAATTCAAAGTCAGGGGGGAAAATATATCTTGGTTCAGTTGCCAGGGGTTGATAATCCAGAAAGAATAAAAGAACTGATTGGACAGACTGCAAAAATGACTTTCCATTTGGTTAATGAAAATGTGTCGCAAGAACAAATTGCGTCTGGTCGTGCGCCAAATGGAACAGAATTCTTGCCGTATATGGATATGCCGTGGCAAATGGTGCCTGTTTATTCAAGAGTAGAGGTTTCTGGGGACTCTTTAAAAGATTCTCAGGCTGATTTTGATCAACATAATATGCCAGTAGTGTCAACTGTGTTTGATGCCGCAGGTGCAAGAAGATTTGCAAAATTAACAACAGAGCACGTGAATGAACGTTTCGCGATTGTTTTGGATGGCAAAGTATTGTCTGCACCTGTTATTCGTGAACCAATCCCAGGGGGACGTGGTCAGATTTCTGGTGGTTTTGGTTTGCAGGAAGCCAAAGATTTAGCTGTCTTGTTGCGTAGTGGTGCGTTGCCTGCGCCATTGCAGGTTATCGAAGAGCGTACCGTTGGGGCAGGTTTGGGGGCAGATACTATCGCGGGCGGTAAAATTGGTGCTGTGGCGGGTATTATCTTTATTTTCTTGTTCCTGTTTATGGTTTATCGTGGGTTTGGTGTGATTGCAGGTATTTCTTTGATGGTTAATCTGGGAATGATTGTCGGTTTGACCGCATTGTTTGGTGCGACTTTGACGTTGCCAGGTATTGCTGGTATCGTGTTGACGCTGGGGATGGCGGTGGATGCGAATGTGTTACCGTTTGAACGTATTCGTGATGAAATTCGTGCCGGTACACCAAGTCTGCGTGCAGTAAATCTGGGGTTTGATCGTGCAATGAAGGCGGTATTAGATGGAAATTTAACAACACTGATTTGTGGATTGGTTTTGTTCCAGTTTGGTGCCGGTCCAATTCGTGGATTTGCAGTGACTTTGTCAATCGGTATATTGACAACATTGTTTACTTGTGTATGGTTGACCAAGGCTCTGGTGGATTGGTATATGAATGGAAAAAATAAGAAAATCGGCTTTGTCGGTGGAAAAAAATAAAAGTGCAAAGGGGTAGTATTATGAAACTGCATGTAATGAAATTTCGTAAGTTATCATATATTGTGTCAGGTTTGTTTATTGTGTTGTCTGTTGTATCGTTGTTGGTGCGCGGATTGAATTATGGTATCGATTTTTCCGGTGGTATTGCAATGGAAGTTAAACCAATTGTGCAGGGATATGGTATCGAACAAATGAGAGAGGCTTTGGATGAATTTAATCCAGAATTGCAGACTGTGGATGGTGATGCAATATTGATTCGTTTGGGCCTGCCAAAGGGCGCAACAGATGCAACGCAAAATGAACGTGTAGCAGAAATTAAAAATATTCTTGCAGATAATGTTGAATACACTCAGGTTCAGGTCGTTGGGCCAAAGATTGGTGGCGAATTGGTGCGCGGTGGTATTTTGGCAATTTTGTTCGCGTTTGTGATGATGGCTATTTATGTATGGATTCGATATAAGGGTGGTTATGCAGTTGGGGCATTTGTATCACTGTTTCTGGATTTTGTGTTGATGTTTGGTTTCTTTTCAATAACTGGATTGGAATTTAATCAGACTGCAATTGCTGTTATTTTGACTGGTATTGGTTATTCTATTAATGACAAGATTGTAAACTATGACAGAATTGATGAAAATGTAAAAAAATATCATAAAATGCCAATTGGTGATTTAATCGATTTGTCTGTTAATGAAATGCTGCGCCGTACAATGTTGACCAGTGTGTCTACGTTGTTGGCGATGATTGGATTGGCAATCTTTGGTGGACAACTGTTGCGTGAATTTGCCTATGCAATGGCATTTAGTGTTGTTATGGGTACATTTACAAGTATTTATATTTCTAATATTATGTTGTATCATTTTAATTTACGTGATGCGGATAATAAGTAAAAACATAGGGCACTGTGACAGGAGGGAATAAGTATGAGAATGAAATGTTTTTTTGGTTTTTTGTTTTCTGTCTTGTTACAGGTGCCACTTGGTGCCGCAGAATTGTTCTTTAAGGATGAGCCAATTCAGGATGGCTTGCCTGTGTTTGAATTGTCTGGAACATTTGCTGATATTTATAAAAAGCTTGATGATGTAAATTGGGCGGGAAAAAGTCTTAATATCGCAATAGAAAGTTTAGAAAATTTAAATAAAGATGCGCATATTGCCGCAACTGATGACAGGGTCGTTTTGGTCTGGAAGGATTCTGTTGTTGGTAATTATCCGCGACCAGAAATAAATGATTGGAATGGATATGGTGAAATAACGACTGCATTAATTTTAAAAATGCGCGAAAATGATCCTAATTTGAAAAAAATGTCAAAAAATGAACTGTATGCGCATGTTGTAAATGTCTTGGTTCGTGGGATAGATGAAAATGGACGTTATGTTTTTGACCCACAGGCTGAAATTAACGAAGATGGACGTATTTTGACTAGTTTGGGGCTGGAAGGGTTTCGTGATGAATATGGAAATTTCCGCGTAAGAAATATTTATAAGGCATCGCCTGCGGATGTCGCAGGAATAAGTGCGGGTGATTTGATTGTGCAAATTAATGGTACGGATGTCAGTGCGATGTCAGACCGTGACTTGTCAAATGTTTTGATTGGTTTTAATTCAGGAACTGCGAAAATGAAATTGTTGACACCGTTCGGTGAAAAGGCGGTCGTGTTGCGGCGTGCAACAGTCGTTTCCGCAGATGCAGATATTATATATCGTGATGATGATGCATGGGGGGGATTGCTGGAAATTGTTGTGCATAAATTATCAGATGGTGCAGTGAATATTGTTAATGAAGCACTGGCAAGATATCCAAATGTATCAGGAATTATTTTAGACCTGCGTGCAACAACAGGTGATGACGAAAGGGCGGCCGCTAAGTTTGCGGGTATGTTTGTGGGGGCTGTGCCAGTAATGAGAATTGTTGAAACCGCAAAAGACGAACTTGAAGTTGTGCCAGCAACAGATGCAATTACTGATAAGCCGTTGCTTGTTTTAATGTCTGATATGACACGTGGTACGGCCGAGGCACTGGTTTCTGCAATTTATGAAAATCATCGTGGGGTCTTGGTTGGTACACCAACAGCGGGCAGTGCAAGAATTGCATCACAGATTAATTTAAATAATGGTGCCAAGTTGATTTTGTTGAATAAGTCTATAAAATCAGGACTGGGTAAAAAAATAGATGGCCGTGGAATTTTTCCGATTGTTTGTTTGTCTAATATCAGAACAAATCAGCAACAAAATGCGTTCTTTTTGAATGTTGTTAATAATGATTTTCAGGCGCGTGATTTTAATCAAGAACCAAATGTAAAGGCAGATGATATAAGACGCGGGTGTCCTGTAATTACCAGTGGTGCAGATGAGGATGCATTGGCAATGGCTGTTGCTGTTAAAATTTTGACAGATAAAAAAGTTTATAATGGTTTGATTTACTAATAAGTGGGGTGAAAATATGTTTTTGACATCAAATAATAAAATTCAGTGGCGAAAAATGGCGATTGCTGCGCTTGTTGTTATGTTATTGGTGTGTTTGGGTGTTTTTTGGTTTGATAAATCACTGTATATTTTTATTAGAAATTTAGATTGTCGTTTTTTTAGAATTTTAAGTGCGATATTTGATGACAAAGTTTGGTTCGTTGTAACATCCGTGGCGGCAATATTCTTTTGTGTAAAAAAGTGTGCAAAGACAGATTGTGAATTTATAGTAAATAGAAATAAGGTAGGGATGTTTACCTATGTGCGTAATTTTTTTGAAACAACCAAAACTAATAATGCTTTCTTGATTTTGTATAGTGTGTTGGCAACAGGAATTATAGTAAAGGTTTTAAAAATCTTTATCGGACGTGCCAGACCGATATTTTTTGAAGCCTTGGGTATGACTGGATTTTTTCCGCCGTCGACAGAATGGGCTTTTAATTCAATGCCGTCTGGGCATACTGCTGTTAGCTTTGCTGGATTGGTTATGATTGGGATGTTGGCACCAAAATATAAACCTTTGACATGGGGAATGGCGATTTTAGTCGCAATTTCACGTGTGGCTGTTGGGGCACATTGGCCAAGTGATGTTATTTTAGGGGCTTTTATCGGTATGGTTATCGCAGATGTGGTTAAGGGGGGCCTGCTGAAAAAATAATTTATTTTGGGCGGTGAAAAAAATTATCGCCTGAATTTTTATGATTTTTATGATAAAATGCGGTTGCTATGAAAAAGAAATCTAATTTTTTACCAGAACGTGTTTCTGTGGCTTTAAAGGGAATGTTGTCGCGTGTGTTGGGCGCGGTGTTGTGTTTATTAGGCTTTTGGGCATTGATTGTGCTGGTTTCGTATGATGCCTATTTGGATGGAATGGCGGTTGTTAGTACGTTTGGAAAACAATCAGTTATGGGAAATATTGTTGGTTTTGTTCGATATGTTGTCGGTACGGTGCCTGGTTTATTTGTTTTCTTGGCATTGGTGCGATTGGGCGCAGGTCTTATGATTGGGTTGAAAAGTGATGTTGGGCCTGAATATAATTTCTTGCGCGGGGTTATTGCGGTTTGTCTGGGCGCAATCGGTTTTGGTATTTTAAGTCCAAATGCAGGTGGTTTCTTGGGGGCAATTGCAGCAGCTGATTTCAATGTATTGTTTGGTGGGGCAACAATCTTTGTCGGTATTGTGGCAGCGATGTCGTTCTTGTGGTTGGGTGGTGTTATCCTGCATGTGAAAATTAGTCATTTGATTGGGGCGTGGAAATTGTTTGTAAAGTGGCTGAAAATGGTTGGGGCTGCGTTTAAATTAACAAAATGTGTTGATGAAGATTCTGGTGATTCTTTGACAGAAGATGCTGTTGAAAATCTTGATACAGCCAAACAGACAGAAAATGTTTCAAAGCCAAAGGTAAAACGTACTTTGCTGGGAAGAAAGTTGGCCGAGAAAAAAGAATCAACCAAGAAATCAGTGGCTGTACCTGCTGTGCCAAAGGTTGTAAAGGCGAAATCTATATATGAATTGCCTGATACGAAAATCTTAGAAAAGTCTAATTTTAGTAAGTATTCTGTTACACCAGAATTGAAACAAAATGCACGTAGTATGGAGGTTAAGTTTTCTCAGTACGGTGTGCGGGGTAAAGTCGTTGGAATTAAGCCAGGGCCAATAGTTACATTGTATGAGTTTATGCCAGATGATGGAACACGTATGGCCGATGTTAATAAGACTGTTACCGATATGACGCGTGCAATGGCAACGGAAAGTATCAGAATTGCCCATATACCACGTACACAATTGATTGGTGTGGAAATGGTTAATCTTACACGGCAGACTGTGCGATATCGTGGATTGTTGGAAAATCCATTGTTCGTGGAATCAAAGTATAAAATACCATTGGCGCTGGGGGTTGATATCGGTGGTAATCCAATGTACTTTGATTTGGCAAAAATGCCACATATGCTGGTCGCAGGAAGAACAGGGTCTGGTAAGTCCGTCTTTGTTCAATCAATTATTACATCAATTGTTTATCACTTTACACCGGATAAGTGTAAACTGATAATTATTGACCCAAAAGGGGTTGATTTCGGATTCTGGGATGATATCCCACATCTTATCACACCAATAGTTAAATTGGAACCAGAACCAGCTGTGAATGCCTTAAAATGGGCGGTACGTGAAATGGAGGAACGATATAAACAAATGCAGCAGTTGAATGCACGTAATATCGAATCTTATAATGAAATAGCCGCACAAAAACGTGCAAGTGGTGAAAAATTAACAAAGCAAGTTGCAGTTGGTACAGATGAAGAAACAGGTGAACTATTGTTCGAAACCCAGGAAATTGATTTGTCTGATTTACCATATATGGTCATTATTATTGACGAGGTTGCAGACCTGATGAGTCTTGCACGTAAAGAGGTAGAAGCCTGTGTTCAACGTATTGCACAGAAAGCACGTGCCGCAGGTATACATTTAGTTATGGCAACCCAGCGACCAGATGCAACAACAATAACTGGTGTTATCAAGGCGAACTTTCCAACGCGTATATCATTCCAAGCACGCAGCAGAATTGATAGTGTAACCTGTCTGGGCGAAGGTGGTGCAGAACAACTGTTGGCCATGGGGGATATGTTGTTTAGCGAGGCAGGACGTGTCCCAGTACGTATTCATGGTGCATTTATTGATGACAATGAATTGACCAGAATTGGTAATTTCTTGCGCAGTCAAGGCGAACCAGAATATGCCGAAGGGGTGACTGATTCAGAATCTGCAGCGACTGTGGGTGATATCGGTGGTTCAAGTAGTTCTTCTTCATCTGCTGGTGATAAAGATGCAGACCTGTATGAACGTGCCAAAGAATGTGTTATTCGTGATAAAAAACCGACTATTTCCTATATTCAACGACGTTTACAGATTGGTTATAACAAGGCTGCAGGTTTTATGGAACGTATGGAAGAGGAGGGTATTGTGTCTGCGGCTGATGTTAATAACAAACGTCACCTGCTTTAAAATTAAATATAATAATATATCTATGCGCGATGCCAGCAACTTATGTAGCGTTATGTACACTACGTTGCTGGCATTGCGCATATCTATATCATTATCTTTAATTTTATCCCCAGTGCAAGGGGTTGGCTTATGTAACATTTGTACACTGCGCCAACCCCAATCCGTTTATCTACACCATTATCTTTAATTTTATCCCCAGTGCAAGGGGGGGGCGACAACTTATGTAACGTTTGTACACTGCGTTGTCGGCATTGCGCATATCTATATCATTATCTTTAATTTTATTCCCAGTGCAATGGGGTTGGCTTATGTAACATTTGTACACTGCGCCAACCCCAATCCGTTTATCTACACCATTATCTTTAATTTTATCCCCAGTGCAAGGAG
>JAFSDI010000034.1 GCA_017436325.1 Alphaproteobacteria bacterium
AGGAGGTTCAGAACAATCGAAAAGTATTGTGCTGCTTATTCAGTATATTCGCAAGCCCTCCTGACCCATATCGGTCAGGAGATATATTCATTCAATATGCAAAAAAACACGCCATTCGGCGCGTCAATTTTTACATTTGACGCTTTTCGCACGGGTTCTGACACCCCATCATCAACAAGACCATTGATGACAATTTTAGTATAGCATAAAATAAAAAAGCTTTCAATTGTTTATATGTGTGCTTTATAATGTTTTGAAATGAAGTTAGAATCACAGGGAATTTTAATATCTTTGATACCATTTAATGAACGTGATGCTGTTGCACGTGTTTTTACGCGTGATTATGGTGTTTTGGTTGGTATGTTGCGGGGCGCGTTAGGTGTGAAAAAGAATCGGCCTTTGGTTGGTCAATTTGGAAATGTTGTTTGGGGCGCACGTTTGGATTCGCAGTTGGGAATCTTTCATTGGGAAAGTGAAAAAAATTATGCCGCAAATTTGATGAATAATGCCGACTTGTTAATTATGATGAATTCAGCCTTTTCGTTATTGGATGTATTGCTGCCAGAGCGCGAGGAATATCAGATATTGTATAACAAGACTTTGTTGTTGTTAAATGAATTGTTTGAAAAGAAATCTGTTGCGTACTTAAATTGGGAAATTACTTTGTTGCGTGAATTAGGATATGCATTAGATTTGTCGCATTGTTCGGGTTGTGGTGTGACAGAAAATCTTAATTATTTGTCACCACGAACTGCGCGTGCGGTTTGCGATAAGTGTGCGGCGCCTTATATAGATAAGTTGTACACTTTGCCGGTGAATTTGAATATTACGTTGCGTTTCTTGGAAAATATTTGTATGCAACAGGGGGGTAAAATGCCAATAATGCGCACAATGATAAAAAATATTTGATTTTTTAGTTATTTAGTTCTTGCGCTTTTGTAAAATTTTGTTATTGTATGCTTAGTTCAACTTAATAAGGAGAAAAATCATGACGTTGACAATTTTGGTACTTGTTTTGGGTATCGCATTGTTTTTGTTTGGTGGTGCGTTGCTGAAATCTGGCGACAAGAAACCTGCAGATGGTGCAAAACTGGTAAAACATGTGATTAAGCTGATTGCAATTATGTTGATTGCAGGCAGTGTTTGTCGTTTGTATGTTCCATATTATTTAACAGATGTTAATCCTGCAATTGTTCAAGAAATGGTGCAGGGTATGCAGAAACAAGAAAATGAAAATAAAAATAAGGCGATTCGCAAATATGTTCGTGAAAGTGCTGCTGAAATGATTGAAAATGCACCTGTTTTGGGTAACAAGGATGCAGAAAAAACAATCTATGTTTGGACAGCTGCGTCTTGTGGATATTGCCGTCGTGTACATGGTGAATTAGATCGTGTGCTGAATGAACGTGACGATGTGAAGGTTGTTGTTAAAAACTTCTCTATTCACGGTGTGATGTCTGATGGGCCTGCACGTGCAATGATTGCTGCAAAAATCCAGGATGCAGATAAGGCTGCAAAATTGACAGATATGATTATGACACGTGAATATCGTCCAGAAGAAAATATCCAAGATCAAGCTAAATTGGCTGCAGAAATCGAAAAGAATATTATGAAATTTGCAGAAGAAGCAGGCTTGGATACAGCTAAGCTAAAAGAAGATATGACTGGTGAAGTTGTTGCAAAAGAATTAGCACAGGTTCGTGACTTGGCACAACGCTTTGAAATCACAGGTACTCCGTTCTTGATTATCGGTGAAGAAGCATTCCCAGGCGCTATCCCAGCTGAACAAATTAAAGCTGCATTGGATAAATAATATTAATATGGAATTTTGAATCCCCCACGTTGTGTGGGGGATTTTTTTGTTTAATGTTTTTGCTTTACTAAATTGTTTAAAAATCGTATAATAACAAAGATTGTATGGAAAGAAGGGATTTGATATGAAAATTGCATATTGTGCATTTCAAAGAAATATTAGCTATTCTGTTTTGTTGGCGGTTGTTACGTTGCTGGCGGCCTGTAGTCCAGAGGTGAAAAATATTGAAGGTCAGGCGTTTTCAACACCAACGGTTGATTATGTTGAATCTTTGGATGTTTATTCTGCGCCACACAAGGATTCTTTTTTGAATCAGTTGGCAATGAATTATCGTTCGTATGCAATATATAATGCACGTACAAGCGGTTATACAGATATTGGTGAATTGTTTGCTAACAAGGCTGTGGCTGCATTTAGTGGTGAGGCCCCTTATCCAGAATCTTTGGAAAATTGGCCTGTGCAGAATGAGCAAGAAGCATTTGAATTAAATACTGCCTATAATGATTTAATGGAATTCTTAAAGAATGATGTTGTGCAAACGAATCCTGATTTGGCGGCAGAGATGCAGGCGAAATTTGATTGCTGGTTGTCTGCAAGCGTAAGTGGACAATATGAAACAGCTGTTCAATGTCGTGAACGTTTTATAAAGGCTCTTGATGTCTTGAAAAGCTGTGATGCTGGTGATGCTGCTTGTTTTGTGCAATCTAAGGTTATGGCGCCTGTGTCACAAACGTCAGAAGAGGTTGTGGTTGAAGAAACAATTGTTGCCACTGAAACGACACCTGTTGATGGTGGTGTGGAAAGACCAAATGTCAGGACTTATTATCCTGATACGTATTCTATGAATTCTGTGCGCAGTGCAACACGACCACGTGAAGGTGTGATTGTTGTTAATAACGTTAATGTTCCAAAGCATCTGATTAATCCGGAACCTGTTCAGCCGATTGTATTTAATCAAAATATTTTCGGTGGTGATAAGACGGTGACAAAGTCTGCAACAGATAATAGTGTAACGGATAGTAATAATTCTGTAAATGTTTCAGAGTGTCAACATGGTGACACACAATGCGAAATGCAGCAGCGGTTAAATCAACCAGTATATCCAGAACAACATCAGGTTGTGCAGCCTGTGGTTGTTGCCCCGCAAGAAAAGGCAGAATCTGCGCCTTCTTTTATGGTGACTGTTATGGAAAAGGATTTGCCTGTTGTAGAATGCCCAATGTGTAATGATACACCTGATTGTCCGGAATGTGAAAAATGTCAGGAGTGTCAAAAATGTCAGGAATGTCAGACTTGTTCAGAACCGGCAGCGTGTCCAGATTGTGTTTTGGTCACGCCTGATTTAGAATGTCCTGTATGTAAGGATGTTGTTATAGAAAAACAAATTCCAATGATGGGCGAAGAATTGGTCACACGCGCTGAATTTATTGATATGATGATGGCAATGCGTGCTGAATTACAAGCAATTAATGCAAGACTGGATAAATTGCAGGCGGCAGCAGGTGAGAAAACAATGATAAAGGTTCAACAAATTCCGCTGGAACCGACACAGCGTATCATGGAAGAGGTTTTTGAAGTCCGATTTGATTTTAACAAGGCAACAATAAAGCCAGAATATCAGGAATTAATTAAAAAGTTGGCGACCGCCACACAGGAAAATAAAAACATTAAGGTTTCTGTTGTTGGACACACTGATACATCTGGGTCAAGTAATTATAATTATGCCTTGGGTGGCAGACGCGCAGATGCAGTTCAGAAAATGTTGATTCAATATGGAATTCCTGCAAGTCAAATAGTTGCAGTATCTGCAGGTGAAGAAGATTTGGCTGTTCCAACACCTGATAATACACCAAATGCTGAAAATCGTCGTGTGCGCGTTGTAAAAGAAATTCCTTATACAGAGGAAGTAAAGCCAGTACCAATGGCGATTGAGGTTGAAGAGTATTCTGTCGAATCGTGTGGTGAGTATGGATGTGAACAATAAAGCACTTGACAAATTTATGCCGTTGGTGTATGTTTTGTCTGTGTCAGAGAGATGTTTTTATAAGAGGCATTTGAAATGACTGATTTTGTAAGTAAGTTTAATACAGGTATGGAAAACGTGAATGCTATGTCTGTGGCATCAATGACAAAGGCAGCATGTTTAAAAAAAGGCCTAGAGGCGGTTGATTTGGCAAAAATCTTTGGCAAGCGTGGAATTACATGCGGTTAAAGATAATCTATGGTCAAAAGTCTAATTTTTTTTAAGAACCCATAGTTTTATGGGTTTTTATACTTGTTTTTAATATTTTTATCTTGTGTTCGCGAATCGGTTTTTTGTATGGTATAATTTCTGGTGAAAAATAAAGAGGTTTTGTATTATGGCACTGATACCAATGGTTATTGAAGAATCACCGCGTGGTGAACGTTCTTTTGATATTTATTCGCGTTTATTGCGTGACAGAATCGTTATGATTAATGGTGAAATTGAACCGACAATGGCAACAAGTATTGTGGCGCAATTGTTGTTTCTGGAATCTGAAAATCCAAATGCAGATATTTCTGTTTATATTAACAGTCCTGGTGGTGATGTAACTGCGGGCTGGGCGATTATGGATACTATGCAATATATCAAGGCGCCTGTATCAACAATTGGTATGGGATTGGTTGCATCGATGGGTTCGGTATTATTGGCAGCTGGTGAAAAAGGTAAACGTTTTGTCTTGCCTAATACGCAGATTATGATTCATCAGCCACTTGCAGGTGCACGTGGACAAATCACAGATATGGAAATTCAATTGAATCAATATCAGAAAAATAAAAAAATGCTTATTAAGCAAATGTCTGAGTTTACAGGCAAAAAAGAAAAAGAACTGTTTGATGCAATGGAACGTGATAATTGGATGAACCCAACAGAGGCCAAGGAATTTGGCTTGATTGATAATATCTTGGAACGTAAGTAATTTCAGTATTTTTGGGAGATTGTGATATGACTGATGATAAGACACCAAATACAGAAAACAATAATCAGCAGTTTTGCAGTTTCTGTGGCAAGGCTGTTTATGAGGTAAAAAAATTAGTTAGTGGTCGTAATGTTTGTATTTGCGATGAGTGTATAAATTTGTGCAATGATATTATGGCCGAAGATAATCGACAAAGTGTTGCTAAAGAATCTGTGAATTTGCCAACACCATCTAAGATTTGTAATTTTTTGAATGAATATATTATCGGACAAGAAAATGCAAAACGTACATTGTCTGTGGCGGTTTATAATCATTATAAACGTCATATGATGGCTGAAAACAGCAAGGTTGAAATTCAAAAGTCTAATGTTTTATTGATTGGTTCAACTGGAACAGGTAAAACTTTGTTCGCCCAGACATTGGCAAGGATTTTAGATGTGCCTTTTGCGGTTGCAGATGCCACAACTTTGACAGAAGCTGGTTATGTCGGTGATGATGTCGAAAGTGTTTTGACCCGTTTGTTGCAAAATGCAAATTTTGATGTGGATCGTGCAAGTCGTGGTATTATCTATATTGACGAGATTGATAAAATTTCACGTAAATCTGAAAATCCATCACTTACACGCGATGTTTCTGGCGAAGGTGTACAGCAGGCCTTGTTGAAATTGATAGAGGGAACAATCGCAAATGTTCCTGCAGGTGGGGCAGGCCGTAAACATCCGGGTGAAGCAACAGTTCAATTAGATACCAGTAAGATTTTGTTTATTTGTGGTGGGGCCTTTGACGGCTTGAACAAGATTATCGGTAATCGTACCGCACAGCGCCGTGGTATTGGATTTGGTGCATATGTCGAATCTGCAGAAGAACGCAAGAATAAAAATTTCTTGCAAGATGTTGAACCAGAAGATTTGGTTAAGTTTGGTATCATACCAGAATTGGTTGGGCGATTGCCGGTGATAACAACTTTGCAGGAACTTGATGAAGACGCATTGGTGCAAATCTTGACAGAACCAAAAAATGCAATTGTAAAGCAGTTTGCTGCAATGTTGGATATGGATAATGTAAAATTAACTATTACAGATGATGGTTTGCGTGCAATCGCAAAAATGGCAGTTGCGCGAAAAACAGGTGCCCGTGGTTTGCGTAGTATTTTGGAACGGGTATTGATGCAGCCAATGTTTGATGCACCGGACAAGGAAGATTTGGCAGAGATTATTATTGATGCTGATGTTGTTAATGGGAAAAAGTCAGTGATAGAAATATTAAAGGATGCCAAAAAGGTTGCATAAAGAAATCGTCACATTTGTGACGGTTTTTTTATTGATATAAAATATTTTTATATTTACAAAAAAAATAAAACTATGTTATAATTCATAATGAACTGGATGGGAATCTGGTTCGGGGCTGTCGTAGGCCTATGCTCATTCGGTGCAAATATATGTGAACGTATATTACAGTGTCGTGATTCCATTTTTCGGCAAAATGTTTCCTCGTATTTGCACTGTATTTTAATACACCCTGACGTATATAGTCGGGGGGCTGTTGGCTATACAACAGGGGTAACCTAAAAGCCGCAGAATCAATAATGAGCTGATTTACGAACTCCCCGACCGCATTGGATTTTCATTGCGGTTTTTTAGTTTAACGAAAGGAACCAAAGGGGCAAGGAAAATGAAAAGACTCTTAACCGCCGGCATATTCGGCACGATATTGGGAATTGTTAACACAGGCACTGCAAACGCATCAATCGTATCAAGCGGATTTTTAGACGAAAAATTAACAGAATACGCACTCAGCACATCACTAGACCTGAAAGCAAATCAAAGCGATTTTACAGAATTAAATACACAAATAAATCATGCGTGTAACAGTGTACGTAGTGGATTTTATGACCTTAACTATCAGTTTTCAACCTATGAACCGGAATCAGATTTCCCCAAAAATATTGCTGAGATTGGCGATGCAATATCGATGACTATGGATATAATAGGAAGTAAAATGCTGGATGGCTGGACTGATCCTTACAGCTCAAAAATATATCGTGGTCTTCGGTCGTTAAATGATGGTTGGAAGGACACTGATGGCACAACCTATCTTGGCGTAAAAGATTTAAATACCAAAATCGGAACATTGCCAGAGGGCATAACGGTTCAAGGTATGTTCGTTGGCTGGACTGATAGAGGAGGGAATTATCATCCCGGACTATCCATTTTTAGCAAGAACGAATCACTTTTACTGAATGCTTATGATTCTGGATCAGCAACTTTATTAATTCAGGGCGCAACATCCACAACAATCGATGGTGTTGAGTATACTGGCCCTGTATATCCACTGTGGAAACTGAGTGAAGGGATTGATAAAATCGGTTCTATCGAAACCAAAATCGGCGATTTACCAACAGAAATCCCACATATGAACATCTTATGGGAAAAATACGGTTTTGCAGAGAGGGGCACCCCCATTGATTTACCGGATACTATTGGCGGAATGTTTGCTATGTTATTTAATGAGGATGAATCATATAATGGATTATCGTTAGGAAACATTATGACAAAAATATTAATTGGTTTTAGCAGTAGTTCTAATGTGAGATTTGAAGGTTTATCAAGTTTAACTTCTGTATATAAATTAGTTGGTGATTCCCCTATTGTTACTGCTGTAAAAGCAAACACTGCCAAAATCGGCACTGTACCAGATGGCAAAAATCTTGCAGGTATGATCGGTACATTACCAGATGGCTATGATAGTGTTGGGGCGGCGCTGACCGCGATTAAAGGCATTGCCGAAGATGCCAAGGCTGCTGCACTGGCGGCAATCCCAGACCCTAAGCAAGAGGGTTCAAGTGGTAAATTTGTTTTAACTGTTGATATTGTTGGTGATAATGCGACCTATCACTGGGAAAAGATAGATCGCGAGGGTGAAACCACCACCGAATAACCCACCCAAATCCCCTGTTCACACAGGGGATTAATTATCCCCCCCACACACCCCGAACTTTTAACAAAACTTGCCTGCAACACGAAGTTTTAACGAAGTGTTGTCATCCTGTGGCTTGACCACAGGACCCAGGTGTTATCCTTTTTTCTACCTCAATTCAAATCCCACAAAATCACAAATTTTAATCTTTTGTCATCCTGTGGCTTTTTCGGGCCCCGCAAAATTTTTGGAAAAAATTTTGTGGGTGAATGCCCCACAGGACCCAGGTTTTGCAAATAAAAAATGATTCTATGAC
>JAFSDI010000001.1 GCA_017436325.1 Alphaproteobacteria bacterium
AGCAGCAGCAGCAGCAGCAGCCGCTTTAAAAGCTTTAAAAGAAGCATGCGATGAAGACAATTACATTGATGAAAGCGATAAAAATTGGTTCCAAAATTGGGGTGGCGCAGTCACAATTGGTACTGGCACCGCACTGTTGGGTGGCTTTACCACATACAAAATTGTCCAAAGTGCACAAGACACTAAACTTGATAAAGCTGAACAAGAAGCATATCAAGAATTTATGGACAATATCGGGTCAAAAATCCGTTGCTTTATCGGCGCTGACGAAGTTGGCACATATGGCGATATGATTTCAACCCAAATGGAATAGAAATATTCCAAATATCAATCGACAAAATCCCCCGTTCTCCGCGGGGGTATTTTCATACCACCCCCCCCAGCCCACTATAATTCGCCCATATTGCATATATATTGAAAACAATTTTTTTTCTGATAGACTATCAACAACAAAACAAAAGGTATATAAAATGAACCTAGAAGAAATGTCACCTGGCAAAATGCCACCAAAAAAAATGAATGCAATTATTGAAATTCCTGAAAACGGCCACGTTAAATATGAAATTGACAAAGATTCCGGCCTGCTAAAAGTTGACCGTATTCTGCATGCACCAATGGCATATCCTGCGAACTATGGTTATTTCCCAGGCACACTTGGCGAAGATGGCGACCCACTTGACTGTGTTGTTGTATGTAATGCCCCCCTGCGCCCAGGTGTATTAATCGAAGTTCGCCCAATTGGCGCCCTGTTAATGAAAGACCAAGCCGGCGGGGACGAAAAAATAATCTGCGTTCCACGTGATAAAATTGACCTTTATTATGAAAACATCGAACATATTGAACAACTGCCTATGATTTTACGTTCCAAAATAGAATATTTCTTTCAGCACTACAAAGACCTGCAACCCAACAAATGGTCGCACGTATCAGGCTGGGCAGATCGTGAAACAGCAGATAAAATTATAATGGAAAGCATACATCGTTTTTCCTTGCAGCATAATACAGACAAATAAAATCCTTGCGTTTAACAACGATATTTTTATAATCAAAACATTAAATTAAAAGAGGTAAAATTTATGGCATCATATATTGCAAATGATATGCGTGTTGGCTGGGTAATTTCCCACAACGGCAAACGTTATTCCGTCACTTCTATTACCAAGGTAAAACCTGGCAAGGGTGGCGCATTTGTTCAGGCGGACTTACGCGATATCGATTCTGGTAACAAGGGTGGCGATCGCTGGCGCGCAGAAGACAAGGTTGAAAAACTAATGGTCGAAGATTTCGATTGCCAGTATCTGTACGCAGATGGCACAGACGCATTCTTTATGAACTTATCAGACTATGAACAATTTACAATGTCTGTTGATTCATTAGGCGAAGCAATGAAGTTCTTGGCACCAGAAATGGTTGTCAAAGCAAACTTTGTCGAAGGTCAACCTGTTTCAATATCACTGCCAAAAACAGTTATCGCAACAGTTGATGAAACAGAACCTGCATTAAAGGGACAAACTGTTTCCAGCAGTGGTGGCAAACCAGCAATACTTGACAATGGTGTTCGCGTTCAGGTTCCATTGTTTATCGAACAAGGCGAAAAAATTGTAGTCAATACAGAAACACTTGAATATGTAGAACGCGCAAAATAAATTCATAAAAAAAATATTTATCCCCCCCGATAATACCTTTATCGGGGTATTTTTATCCCCTCTTCCTTGTAAATCTATAAATTAAATAGAATGATTTAGATATATATAATGTCGGCAACGCAGTGTACAAACGCTACATGAGTTGTCGGGACCGTCCGCAGATGAATTATTATAATTTATTTTTTACTTGCAGTCTGCGATAAATTGTTCTATCTGCGCTGCTAAAACCAAATCTGTTGCCTTTTGCTTTTCAATCTGCTTAACCGCATATAAAACAGTTGCATGATCACGTCCACCAACAAAATTGCCAATTTCTGCCAAAGATAAAGATGTAGCATTCTTTAATACAACCATCATCACTTGACGCGCAAAAACCAAATTACGACTGCGACCATTTCCACAGACCGCATCATATGAAACACCTAATTTTTCACACATATCACGAACCATCGCATTTGGTGTTTTAACAGCTGTTAAAGTATCTGCTAATAAACGTTTTGCAACATCAATATCAACATCTGTGCCCATCAAATCAACATAAGTCTTGATTTTTGTAGCAATACCAGCAACCAAATGACCATCATTTGCAACACGTGCAGCCAATGTTGCTGCAACATCTGCCTTAACACCGGCGCGTTGCAAGATAACAGACTTTACATACGTATTTGGTACTGCAACATCCGCAACCAAACCAGATGCCAAAACCCCTTGTGCGTGTCTATCAAAACCCGTCAAGTTATTTGGCGCGACATCTGCAGTCAAAACAACATTCTTACCCGCATTACGCAAATCAACAATCAATTGCAAAAATTCTTCTGTTGATGCTTTTTTCCCGGCCAATGCCTGAACATCATCTAAGACAAACAAATTGCAATTACGACAAAAATCTTTAAAAGCAAAAACATTATGTTCCTTTAAACTGCGTGTAAATTCAGAAACAAACTGTGCACCTGTCATTTTTACAACACGCCCATCACATGCACCTGCGACACAATCTGCCAACAAAGACTTACCACAACCGGCTGCGCCATAAATAAACAATTGTGAAAAAGGCGCATTACCTGTTGCTAATTTTTTACATGCACAAACAACAAAAGCATTTTCATCAGAAGTAACAAAAGAATCAAACAAAACGACATCCGCAACAACTGGTTTTGCAACAGGTGCATAAACCTGTGCCTGATTGTCATTTGCGATTGTTGTTGCAACGCGTGCTGAATTATTACGAACGACGATATCCAATCCTAATCCAAACCCTGCTGCTACATCAGCCAAAACAGATTTATGAACACTTGAAATAAAATCAGCCGAAAATTGATTTTGCGCACACAAAACTAAATTATCATTTACAACATCAAATGTCAGTGGTGCAATCCAAGAAGTATACGAAGCAGAATCCATTTTTGCGGCAATCGCACCCTTGATGCTTTCTAAGTTAATCAATTGTGATTTTGTCGCTGTTTGTGTCTGCATGCTGTTTCTCCTTTCCTTCCTTCCGAGAAAGAGTTTCCTGCCTGAACAAGGATGTAAAAACCACCCCAGAAAAATACATATTAATTCTATTTTCTTTTGTTTTTCTGCCTTTCACCAGAATCCAAAAAAAATTTTCACAGTTGATTTCTATGCCTAAACTGATCACAGAATTAATAAATATTTTTATTCCTACGTTTAACTCTCTCGCTTTATTTTGTTTGTTTATTTCGTTTTGGATACGTTTGATAATTTAGAATATAAAAAAGATTTTACAACTAAATATTAACGAATTTTTGAACATTTATTTTTTGACAACGATTCGTTTTTTTCCCTGTTTTCTGCCGTTTGTATATACAGTGTATATACATAAACATCATAACAAACGAATATATCCGCCATCAACTTTCTGAACCAAACCCTGCAATTCCAAGACAACCAAATCCCGTTTTATTTCCATAATTGATTTTTTGACAACATCTGCCAATACAGATTCAGACACAGGATTTGTTCCTAGCATATCAAGAAGATTATTTTCCCCATCATCATTTAGTGAATTTTTTTCTTTAAAATTGTCATTATTTTCTATTTCTGAAAAATCAGACAGCCCAAGACATAACTTTGCCTGTCCTGAACGAATCAGTGAATTTGGCCCAACTGCGCGCAAATCTGCAGGATGCGATGGTATGGCCCACAATTCGCGTTCATAATCAATTGCGAATCGGGCGGTTGTCATCGAACCAGACTTCAAGTCCGCCTCACCCAAAATAAGCTTATTACACAATGCCGCGACCCAACGATTACGCTGAACAAAGTTTGTTGCAACCGGCACAAACCCAACAGGCATTTCACTAATTACTGCGCCCCGTTGTAAAATTTCACAATACAGCGATTCGTTTTCCAGTGGCCAAATATAATCAACCCCACCTGCCAATACCGCAATTGTTTGCGAATCACCAACTGCACGCAATGCGCCACGATGTGACGCAGTATCTGTTCCAATCGCCATACCAGAAACAATTGCTGCGCCAGTATTAACAATACCTTCGGCCAAATTCGCAACAAATCCCATTCCTGCAATTGTTGCATGTCGCGTACCAACTATTGACACTAATGGCTTTTTTAAAACATCCAAATTACCACGTACTGTAATTACAGGGGGATGATTTTTTACCATACGTAAATTTTCTGGATATCGCACATCATCATCAGACAAATAAACAACCCCCAGTTTTTCTGCCATTTCCATTTCACGACAAACAGTATCATGCAAAACCACATCTGCATTCAACGATTCTGCAGCCAACGCCACCGAACCGAATCGCTTTATCAGTGCATTATACTTTACTGGCCCAATCCCAGGTGTACGTAAAATCAATAATTTATTAAACAAATCTGACATACTCATAATATATATAACCTTTTTAAATAAATAAAGAATAATATAATCAATAAAAAATCCACATATAAAATGTGGACAAAGAATTAATTAATATCCTACAACTATTTTAAAGAAAACAACCCTTTATATTTAATACAGGCTGACGGCATATCAGCATCAGCTGCAATACCATAGGTATTCTTATAATTGTCACATTTTTTCTTTAATTCAGCTAAATTATTTATAAAACTTTTATATTGTGCCTCATTCTCATTTTTTAATGTTAACAACTGTGAACGCAACAATTGTGTTTCAGACAGATTTTCATTATATTGCCCTTCAACATTACCGCCAATCATTTCATTACCAAATAATTCCATCGCACCAACCCCCAGACCGGCCCCTGCAACGACTGATGCAACAGTTCCCAATGTACGTCCCTTTTTTTTCACATCTAATATATATTGCTTTAACGTATCATAATCAGCCCAATCGCCACACGTAACGACCTGCCCTATTTCAAAGTATTTTGCAGGTATATTTGAAACATTAATTTTTGGATCATTAGATTTTAATGCTGTCTTAACAAAACAAGTATTATTTTCTGGCTGTTCAACATCTTCAACCATTGTCGCATAATTACTTGTATCGCTATAACGTGATGCCCAAACAAAGGTATTAGTAACACCAATATTATTATTAATACAGGCCATACGTTCTTTTTCGCGCATATCCTTATTTACAGACAACATTTCATCAGGATTAATTTGAACATTTGCATTCACATCACCTGCTTTTAAACTTGGCTTACTAACAACCACAGAATCAGCAGAATTCATCAGCGCCTGTGCAGAAATTTGTTGTTTTGACATAACACCTGCGCGTGGGGCAGACAGCATTTTTTCAGATAACGATGGTCGTGCTGAATTTGCATCACATATAACAAAAATGAACATACATCCATAAAAAAAAGCTAAATTCTTTTTCATAATGAAACTACTTCCTACATCAATTTTTCTATTATATTATAGCATAAATTGATAAAAAAATAAAGACATTTCGGCAACAACCCAACATCACACAGATTTTACTTTTTCCATTTCCATTCAATTTTCGATTCGGTTTTAGTAATTAATCGTTTAATATTTTCACGATGACGCCACATACACAACAGCCCAATCGCCAAAAAAGCCCAACCTACATTTACATTTATTGCAAATCCCAACAAAGGTATCAGACAAAAAACAACAGTTGCCCCCAACGAAGAAATCCCTGAATACAATGCCACCAGCAACCATTCTATTGCACAAACAACAAAACACAACGGCGATACAGCCAACATAACACCGAACAAGGAACTAATCCCCTTGCCACCTTTAAATCGCAACCAAATTGGATAACAATGTCCAACAATTGCGGCAAAACCACACCATGCACCGAACGCCCCGCCGGCAATATAATTACCCAACCAAACTGCCAAAACAGCCTTTAACATATCCAACAACCAAACCAAGCCGGCCATACGCAATCCACCGACACGCATCACATTGGTTGCACCGATATTTCCACTGCCAACTTTTCTTAAATCCCCTTTTCCAGTCAATTTTGTCAGCAATAAGCCCATTGGAATACTGCCCAACAAATAAGAAATTAATAATCCAATTAAATACATCATGTTATTTTTCCTTGATTTTATATTTGTTTCTTATAAAATAACAAAATCAAATCGAAAATAAAAGGAAAATAACGTGGCGAATCATAAGTCATCTAAAAAAAGAATTTTGGTTTCGGCCAAAAAGAACGCGATAAATACTGCGCGCCGCAGTGCTGTTAAGACAGCAACTAAAAAGGCACTTGTTGCCATCACATCTGGCGACAAGGCAGCCGCTGTTGTTGCAACACGCAGCGCAGAAAGCAAAATCATGAAGGCAGCCGGCAAAGTAATGCCAAAAAAACGCGCCGCCCGCAAGATTTCGCGTTTGGCCAAAAAAGTTTCCAAAATGGCTTAAAAAAACAAAAAAATTCCCCAATCGGGGAATTTTTTCTTTCCATATAGAATTTTATATTTATTGTTTCCACAATTCATATTACATCAAAATAAACAACATAAAAATTATTCATTATGCCTCTGGTCTTGTTAGAGATTCATTCTCATAATTCTCTACGCCTTCCCAACGATATGTCACATTACCTCCCTCTAACTCAACAACCAGAATAAACTTCCCGTCTACATTCACTTGTTCACGCGGGTCTGGAATTGCAGATTCTGCTAACTCCACTGCTCTGTCTGCTGTTTCCTTTACCGCCGCCAATGCATCAGCCAAATTTGTAAACCCATCTGGCACTACACCAATTTTTTCATCAAAGAATCCACGCGAAATAATCGATGCACCTGCTGTACCAGCTGCTATAAATCCCAATACTGTTGTAAAAAGTAACTTTTTCATTTCTATCACCCTTTTTTTCTTTTATATTAAAACAAAAACCGCCACAGGAATTCTTAGCGGTCGGGGAGTTAGCAAATCACGTCATTACTGATTCTGTCGCTTTTAGTGATAAATCACCTGTTGTATAACGACCAGCCCCCCGACCTATCTCAGTCAGGGCACAATAGAATACGATGCAAATACGAAAAAGTCGGATTACGACGCACAACATATTTGCACCGAATGACGAAGGCCTGCTACAGCCCCGAAACCAATTCCCATCGGTTTCAAAACATATTATACAAATATCACCTATTCTTTGCAAACATAAAAAACACAACAAAAAAGCGCGCATTATATGCGCGCAATTAATTATTCAAACCAAATAAACGCATGACCTGATGGTGGTGTACCTGTCGGCTGTACCGTTGCAATTGTATTAAAACGCGCATCATTACCCGCGGCCACAGTATTTTGTACTGTACCAACCGGCAAACGTCCCACTGCAACAGTACCCGATGTTATATTATTTGCATTTGTTTGATCTACATTTTGCACATTAGCCAAACCAACCTGCCCCTTTGTAACAGAGTGCGGATTATCAGCATTATTTGCATGCACATCCAATTGCTGTTGCATATACGCAGAACTTGGAATACTTGCATTTGCATTCATCCCCGTAACAGTCATCAACAAAGCAGACGTTATAAAAGTTTTTTTAAACATAAAAGGCCTCCCTCATTTATATTATTAATTCAATGGCGCACCCCAATTCTGCTGAATTCCACGTTCAACATCCATCGGACTGACCAACACTTGTGGTGTTAAGATAACAACCAAAACCTCTCTTGTTGCAGATGATTCACGCGAACCAGACAGTGCCATAAAGTCCGGATTTCCCAACCCATAACGCGTGTCCTCATTTGTCTGTTTTTCAAACCCAGACAAGACCAACATCTGACCAGATTCCATAATAATTTCCTGCATAAAACTACGCTCTTCAACCTCTGGCAACTGCAGAGTAACCTCTCCAATTGTTTGTGTTGACATACGCAATAATTCACGCACAGACATACGGAATAGCAGTAATATTTTACCATTTTCCAAAACATTTGGCAACAACTGCATTGTAAATCCTGTTTCTAGGTCATCTTGATCAACCGTACTGGATTCAACAGTTGTAAAATTACGTGATTCGAATCGTTTGATATATCCTGTTGTACGTGTATTACTAACCGGCGCCACACGATTTGAGCGTGTTGTCACCCCAACATTCGTAACCAAAGAAACCTTACCTTGTTTTGCCAATGCTTCAATCAATGCTGCACTACCTGCGACCCCTGACAAAGAACCATTCATAATTTGATCTTGAGTATACGCCCCTTCGACAACTGTACCACCTTCGATATGCGTTGCACCTGTCAGCGCAGATACCGCATTTGATAAAACAGCAATATTCATTGAACTTGCCTCAGTCGATGCCAAGTTATTTTTTGGATTTGCAACAATATTCAATCCAGACGCAGAATTAATCGCGGCCGCCAAATTTAATCCAAACGCAGTATCATTTGATAATGTTACCTGCAAAACCTTTACATCAATCGTTACCAATTGGCTTAAACGTTTATTTTGTCTGTCGATATATTCACCAACACGCGCCAAAACAGACGGTGATGCTGTCACGGTTATCGTTCCCAAACTGCGCGATACAGTAAAGTCAGCATTACTACTTCTGCCTAATATAGAAGATATCGCATTTTCAACTTCATCCCATTCTTTTAACGTAGATTGTAATGAAACCTCGTTTGCGTTATCCGTTGACACAGATGTCTGATAAGACACCTCTGTCCCTAAGGCATACAATGTAAATGTACGCGTTTCTGTTTCATAGAAAACAATAGAATTTTTATCATAATACCACAACAAATCCAAATCTGTTGCGACCTGTGATAACAAACCTGACAACTTTCCAGTATATGCAACATTAACTAATTTTCTAAGTTTTTCTTCTGAAACCTGACCATCAATTTTCACAGGAATTCCGGTTATAGAATAAATATCATTTGCCAAAACTTGCAACGAAACCGGCTCGTTCAACAAAATAGTAACCCCTGTATCCGATTCGAATTTTGCAGGCAAATTATTACGATGTTCTAATACAACAGACTTGTTCCCCAGCCAAACTCCTTCTGAGACAGAAACAGTATCGCCACTTGCAACCTTTGCACGCGGATTTTTCGCCATCTCAAACGCATCATAGGCATTAACAAAATCTTGATCGACTGTTGCAGCCACCTTGGCCGATTCACGTTTTGCACAACCTGCAACGACCAACGCCCCCAACACACACACAGTAAAAATCTTTAATCTTTTCAGCATAACATTATCTCCTAAATAGAAATTTAAACTCTCTATTCATCAACAGTTGAAATCACCAAAACCCTATTTCCCTTATAAAATTTCGCATATGGCACTGGGGTTGCACGGCCAAAATTACGAACCAATGCAGACGCCACATCAACAAAACGTCCTTTAAAGACCGCACTTGCCTCAATCGGGTATTCACGTGACGTTGTCCAAACCAAATCCCAACCTTCCTTATCTGCCCAAGACTGTAAAACCTGACGCAATGTTTGACCATTAACAACAACCCACGAACGAACCTGGTCCTTCAAAACAATCGGTGCTTCTGCATCTGCAGACACATCCACCGCAATTTCAGTTTCTTCTTCTATATCAACCAGCGAATTATCAGCATAGAATGTATCCATCGGCATCGCATCCAACACTTCTGCATTACCATTTACTTCTACAAACTCACCAGAATCGACAATCAATTCACTTTCATATGATGTAACAACAACCTTTCCATCATCAGCAACCGAAACAACAACACTGCCATCACCAGACGTTGCAACAACATCACCACCAGCAGTGGTAACAATATCTTCATTAACACCCAATACCGGTGCAGCATTATCACCACGCGCCACAGCATTACTGCCACCGGTCACCGCCACAACATCACCACCCTTTTGGGCCACCCGACTAGCCCCCGTAGCAGTCACAACACCATCTGCCGAAATAACAATATTACCATCAGGCATAGAAACAGTTATACTCTTGCCATCAGACGACACAACAGCATTACCATTATCTAAAACCGCTTTTTTTACATCAGCGCCCCCCACAACCGACTGCTTCATATTATTTTTTACAGCAAAAGCATTGTATTCATCTGCACCCCTGCCACAAACCTTGCGCCCACTGCGCGACACAGCCAGCACACTGCCACCATCATCTTCTAGAACTTCGCGATGCAACAATGGCATCTCTGTACCAGACAAACACTCATCATCAAAACCAACAGGAATCTGATTACCATGCAACATATTTGCACCACCAGACCAACCAGTAAACTCACCACGCGCGCCAATATTAAAATTATTTTCAATAATCAAATCTTCGCCCACTTTTGAAACAATGCGAATATTATCATCTCGGCGTTTTATCTTTGGATTACCTTTAAACCCCACCTCAACATCAGCCTCTGACCCGACCAATGGCCACGCAGGCACTTTATTAAAAACCACCTGTTCTTGTTCCGCATAAGTCATATCTTCTGGAACATAATTTTCATCATAAAAAACTTCTGACGTAACAACCTGTTGCAAATCATCGGACGCAAAGCACCCACCAGCCGCAGCCGCAAACATCGCAAAAAACAAGACCTTACGGAACATAAACACCTTCCTTTCTTCCTACTTTATTAATTATTATAGCAATTTGACCGAATCTGTGCAAGACCTAAAAACAACTGCAAAAAAATTCAAAAAAGATAAATTTCTGCGAATCGATAAAAGTATGCTATACTAACAAACAAAACACAAAGAAGAACAAAAGGAAAAATAAAAACAATGCAAAGTGCTATTATTCTAATTTTATTAACCATAATTGCAATCGCGACAGGCGCCCTGTCGATATACATACGCCGAACAAACACCCACATTACAAATCTTAACAAAGCACTGGAACATCAATACAATCTGTTGGTAAAGATTCAATCGACACTAAAAAACAAATCAGCAACAAATGCCGTTGCCGAACACGCAGAGATGATATATCAAGATTTACTACAGAACCTGATACCAATTATGGCGGCAATTGACATTATGCCACGCAACACACCTGAACACGCATTATGGCGTGCGCTTGGCGGCATAATGGATGAATATGCAAAAAATCCATTTGCGCTTGAAAAATTACGTCGCGCAATAAAATTAGATTCCGAAGTAATTCGAAACATTGACAACTATATGCGCCGTGCAGACATTTTTTTACACCATCTAACAACGACAGAACCTGATGGACTGCTGTCATCGACATTTACAGACGGCCTGTTGGGACAATCACTTGCATTTTTCGCCCAGGCCAAACAGCTTGCCAATCAAAGTGATTAATTATGCCAAAACTATCCAGCGCACTTATCACAGAAATATCAAAACTACGTCACGAACCAGAATGGTTACTGCAATGGCGCCTGTCTGCCTTTGACCAGTGGCAAAAGATGTCAGCACCAACATGGGGTGAATTAAAAATACCTGAAATAAATTTTGACGAATTAAATTATTATAATGCACCAGGCGCAATTGACAATTCAGACCTTGAAAAAATATACGATAAGATGGGGCTGCCAGACAGCGAAAAAAAAGCCCTGCTTGGTATGGCAACAGACACAGTCATAGACAGTCGTTCTGTACACACATCATACCAAACAGAACTAAAAAAACTAGGTATTATATTCCTGCCATTTTCAGATGCCGTTCAACAATACCCTGAATTAGTAAAAAAACATCTTGGGACAGTTGTCCCGACTAATGACAACTATTATGCCGCGCTAAATGCTGCAGTATTTTCAGATGGAACATTCGTATATATCCCCCCAGAAACAAAATGCCCAATTGATTTAGCCAGTTACTTCAGAATAGAAACTGCGAAAATCGGGCAATTTGAACGCACCCTTATAATCGCAGACACAGGCTCAGAATTAACGTATATGGAAGGATGCAGCGCCCCCCGCCGCCCCAACCACCAACTGCACAGTGGTGTTGTCGAAATTATCGTAAAACAAAATGCCACCGTAAAATACGCAACTGTTCAAAATTGGTATTCAGGCAAATTTGATGGCACCAAGAATACCGGCGGAATCCTAAATTTTGTTACTAAACGTGGTCGCTGTGATGAAAATGCAAAATTATTATGGACACAAATGGAAATTGGATCTGCATTAACCTGGAAATACCCATCAACTATTTTATCTGGGAAAAATTCATTCAGTGATTTTTACTCTCTATCAATAACGCGTGACGGACAAATGGCAGATACGGGCACCAAGATGATTCACATTGGCGATAACAGCACATCAAACATAGTTTCATATGGTGTTGCGACAGACTTTTCGACCCAGACATTTCGCAGTTTAATTTCATTTATTGGCCACGACTGTACCAATGCATCAAAATGCGACAGCAAAATCATTGGCCATAACGCAACTGCGAACACCCTGCCCCATATAATACACGGTGGAACAAACAACAACATATCACACGAAGCAACAACAGGTGCCATAGATGCCGCAACACTAACTTATTTAAATATGGCTGGCATAGAAACAGACAGTGCAATCGCATTAATTATCGGCGCAACTGCCAGCCCCGTATTATCAAGACTGCCGATGGAATTTCTAGTTGAATCGAAACAACTAATTCAAATGGCACTATCAAAGGACTAAGGAAATGCTAACTATTGAAAATCTAACTGTAAATTTTGGCGACAAAGAATTATTACACAACATAAATATGCGCATAAAATCCGGCGCACGTCATTTACTATGTGGTCACAATGGTTCTGGCAAATCAAGTCTTGTACGCACAATTGCAGGGGACCCAGATTATACAATTACATCGGGGAAAATAATATTCAACGACACAGACATTACAAACGAAGGCCCCACCAGACGTGCCTTACTAGGAATATTTCTTGGTGCACAACACGTGCCAGAAATTGCAGGCTTATCCGTGCTAAGTTTTCTTAAACACTCATGTATTGCGCACAAACATTTTCAAACAGGTCACGAACTATCAATGGGTGAATTCTTAGAAAATCTTGAAAGATATCGCACCCAACTAAACATTCCTCGCGAATGGTTAAACCGCAGTATGAATCTTGGTTTTTCTGGTGGCGAACGCAAACGACTGATGTTACTGCAATTATTGATGACGCAACCACTATTTGCAATACTTGACGAACCAGATTCAGGTGCAGACACATCAACCCAGCAAACAATCGCTGATACAATAAAATCAATGTCAAACACAACATTTTTATTTATCAGTCATCAAACTGCATTTACAAACTTAATTTCACCAACAGACACAACAACTTTATCTGACGGAAAAATTATGCTACAATAACAACAAACAAGAATCAAAGGATAACATATGACACAAAATTCAAACCTAAGACTTTCCGATTGGCTATTTTGGCGCCCATTAAAATTTTCAGCATCAATATTCATATTAACGACAATCGCCACATTTCTATACACTGGATTTTTTGTCTTGCTTGGAACAAATATATCACCAATTCCACTCATATTAATAATGACGTGCATCTTCATTTATTGCACAGCCAAATTAATAAAGAAACTGCCGCAATCAGATATGAATCAAACATCATTTATCGCGATTCACAACGCACAAACAATTCTATATTGTATTTATCTGCTTATATCGTACACAATACTTATCAAGTATATACAATCTAGCATTAATAATTTACTATTATTGCAACACGCACCGACACTATTTACATCCGTATTACTAACATTTTTTGTGTTATTCTTTTTATCGATGCTTGGGCTACTTATTTCGAACCTATACGCTAAATATCGCCGTATACGCGCAATTGGTATCCCGACACATAAAATAATTTTAAGCATACCTTTTGGTTTTTCTGCACTATGGCTGGCTGGATATATCCTGCCTGAAAAAGACAACAAAAAACAAATCAAAAACATAAAATCAAAATGGTATCAAAACTTCACAAGTTGGATTGTATCCAACCAAACAAATACTATATTATCATTTATATTAATCACAATTTGTTCGGGTTTGTTATTTAATTTTAACAAAACACTATTAACACTAATGTACAGTTTAATCTTTGGCATATGGGTTATTCAAATTGGTGTCAAGAAATTCACAAAACAGATTAATAACGCATATGCAAATATGGCTATTATTTCAAATATATTGCTGATTATAATTCTTTTAACCATCAAAATCAGCACACCAACAATCGCCCCAGATGTACACGTAAACATCATTGAAACAACACAAATCAACACAGGACTTACAAATGAATAAACTATTAATATTTATCGGACTAATACTAACCTTGTGGTTTGGTCGCTCTATCATAATACCATTATTAATTGCCACATTTTTATGGTATCTGATGAACGCGATATCTGATTATTATCGCAAGATATTTCCAACAGAAAAATCACAAAAATACAACAGCAAGCCATGGCAAATAACATTCAATTGGCTGTCTGGCATTGGTACACTTATAACTGTAATAGCTGTTGGTTATCTATTTGTTACACAAATTCGTCCGATGTTTTCAGAATTACTTGCAGCCCTTCCTGCATTACAAGAAAAACTTATTACTTTTGGCACCTACCTATCAAATTCTGTTGGCATAAAATTTGACGCGAATATGATACCAAACATAACAAAGATTGCTGCAAACATCGGCTCATCTGTTGCCAGCCTTGCAGCATCAATGGGAATGGTTTTTGTATATATGATATTTATGTTCATTGAACAAAGTACATTTAATCAAAAATTCCAAGCAATGTTTCCAAACAAGCGCCAATCCAAAAAAATACGCTATATAATCGACAGCATTGATACAAATATGAAAAAATATTTATTTGTTAAAACTGCTATTTCCGGCATAACTGGTGTTGCTTCGTATATATGGTTGCAACTAATTAATGTTGAATTTGCAGGCGTCTGGGCGTTTATTGTATTCATAACCAGCTATATCCCAACAATTGGTGCAATTGTTGCATGCAGTCTGCCAATTTTATATTCGCTTGTATCCGGCCCATCATTACAACAACCGATATTAACCGCCATCGGACTTATTGGATTACAGATATTATTTGGCAATATCATCGAACCAAAATTAACAGGCAAGACATTAAATCTTTCCACACTTGCGATATTAATCAACCTTGTATTTTGGGGAATGGTATGGGGTATCGCAGGTATGTTTTTCAGTGTACCAATCTTGGTTGCAGTTCTTATTATCTGTGCCCAATTTGACACAACGCGCCCCATTGCAATACTATTATCTGCTGATGGAAATATCCCCGACAAAAACGAAGATTAAAAAGTTCTATACGCATAAAAACCGGTCTTTTTTTCAATTAAGACCGATTAATTATTGCAATTGCATTTTCCAATATTACACGCGCAGATTCTGAATCTAATCTTTCCTTTATATCACGCAGTCTGACCCGCCCCATTTCTTCTTGGGCAACAACCGAAGTCAAATTTTCTTCCAGCATACAAATTGGCAAATCAATTTTTTCCGACAACTGCGTTACAAATTCCCGCACCAAAGCAGTTGTCTCAGAATCACTGCCATCATTATGCACAGGCAATCCCACAATAATTCCGACCACACCCTCTTCCACTGCAGATTTTGCAATAATATCTGCCCAATTATTTTGACCAGACTTAAAATTTAACACAGGACGCATAAAAACAAATTGTCGCGTTGCATCTGATACCGCCAACCCAATGCGCCGCATTCCCCAGTCAACCCCTAAAACGCGCCCCAAACGCGGAAAAACCTTGAAATCTGATAAAATCATAGTATAATTCCTTTACTTTACAAATATAGGATTGAAAATGGCATTTAGCAAGCAACAATTACAAAAATTCGCTGATTTAATACAGATTGAAATAACCCCCGAAGAAATGGAAAAAATGAACATTGATTCTGTTGTTGAATGGCTGGATAAATTAAAGCAAATTGATACAACTGGTGTAAAACCTTTACTAAATCCATCTGAACATAAATTACCCACACGCGCAGACATTGTCACAGATGGCAACATTCGCGACTTGATTCTGGCAAACACACCTGATAATGCCGGCACATCACGCGGTTATTTTGCGGTACCAAAAATTATGGACGGAGAATAAAATGACAAACAACAAAAAAGACATCCCTGTCAATTTTGTCGCATACGAACCATATTCTGAACAGCCCGATGTTATTGCAAACCTGGGCTATATATCATTCACAGAATTGAAAAAAATCATGAACGCATTCAGCACAGAAAAAGCAAAACTAAATGCGTGCATCTACTGCCTGTCTGCTGAATACAATGACACTGTTCGCTTTGGACGAACGGCATGGCATCAACGTCGTTACAATTCATTAGACCTTAGCCAAATGTTTTGGCTTGATAACAACCCACAGTGTGGAAATATAACCCGCCAATTGAACGAAATAGCAAAAATAAAACATTGTGCACGCAATTTGAAAAACGGCAAATGCTGCGACGAATTCATCCGCAATACATTGGGCACTATTTTGTTCCCCCAGCATTATGCAAAGGAAAAACAAAAATAAAACAGGCACAACAATGAAACCCAATAAAAAACATTTAAGAAACTTTGACAACCTATCAAACCAGATAATAGTCGCTTCTGTAAATTACGATTTTCAGGCTGACAAACTTGCAAAAAGACACAATATAAATTTTAATGCAGAAGACTTACTAGACCGCCCAGAATATTATGAATATCTGGAAGATTTGGGACAGTTTTTGGCAGAATACGAAATTCAACAATCTGTTTTAAATGCAAAACGTGTTGCCGAATTACTAATCGGATACAACATTGCACATCGTGGTAAAAAACTGCACCCATCCAAGATAACCAAGAAATTAAGCAAACTGCCCGAAGCGTACGCCGAAACAATTTATCATGCAATAAATGACGACCATTTTAATTCACCCGTATTAACAGCCCAACCATATTTACATTCCGTTCTTTACGAAAAATATGGCGTTCTTTTGTTGGACACGAAATACTTTGAATACCTGCATGCGCTATTGAACAATCCCCGTATACAACCGTCACAAAAACAACGCGAAAAAATTATCGCAAAATTGAAATTGTTTCACAGTGCAACCGTCAAATCCTATTTGAACAACAAACAAAAATAAAAGAAGAAAAAGATGATTAACCTGACACTAAGCGAAGCTTTACAAAAATTAAACAATCGTGAAATTTCCGCTGTTGAACTAACACGTGCATATTTGGAACGTATTGAAAAATATGGTGCTGACCTAAATTGCTATATTACGACAACACCAGAACGCGCAATGGCGGATGCTGCGGCATCTGACGCGCGTCGTGCTGCGGGCGACACGCGTCCACTGGACGGGATTCCGATTGCAATGAAAGACCTGTTTGCCACGCGTGGCATACGCACAACGGCGGCATCACGCATATTGGAAAATTTTGTTCCAGAGTATGAGTCAACAATTTCGCAAAAATTTATTGATGCGGGAACTGTACTACTTGGCAAGGCCAACCTTGACGAATTTGCAATGGGCACATTCAGCAAGACCAGTTTCTTTGGCGCACCTGTCAACCCATGGCAATTTGAAAAACGTCTGACCGCAGGTGGTTCTTCTGGCGGTTCAACATCTGCTGTTGCAGGCGGTCTGGCATTGGCAGCAACTGGTACAGACACCGGTGGCTCAATTCGATTTCCTGCATCTATCACGGGTCTGGTTGGTGTAAAGCCAACATACGGATTATGTTCACGTTGGGGCTGTATTGCATTTGCATCCAGTTTAGACACCCCTGGCCCAATTGCACGCACTGTTGATGATGCTGCACTTGTTTTATCTGCAATGGCTGGCCATGATGACAAAGATTCAACATCATGCAAATCAAATTTCACTTGCAACGAACCATTATCACCAATTCTTGGCGATGGCAAAAAACTGCGTGTTGGTATAATTCGTGAATTTTCAAATGTCGAAGTTTCACCAGATATGAAATCAGCATTTGAAAAACGAATCGCAGACTTAAAATCAATGGGTGCCGAAATAGTCGAAGTATCAATACCAAACATATTAGACGCATTGGCGGCATACCACATCATCGCCCCGGCTGAGGCATCATCAAATCTTGCACGTTATGATGGTATGCGTTATGGTCTGCGTATCGAAGGCAAAGACATCTATGACACATACAAAAAAACACGTGCTGCCGGTTTTGGTGACGAAGTAAAACGCCGTATAATTGTTGGCACTGCTGTCTTATCCAGCGAATCGTATGATGTATATTTTATGCAGGCTGCACGCGTTCGCCGTATGATTGCAGACAGCTTTAACACCGCATTTGAACAATGTGATTTAATTGTTTGCCCATCTGGTGCAGGCACTGCAATGCCACTTGATTCTGATTTGACGCCATTAGAATATTATGCATTGGATTTATTTACAGTCGCGATGAATCTGGCTGGCATTCCTGCCTGTACTGTTCCATGTGGATTGGCACAAAACGGTCTGCCACTTGGTATGCAGGTTGTTGGTCGTCGCTTTGATGATATGCGTGTTCTGCAATTAGCAAAGCACATTGAAACGGCTGCCAACATTGACAATCGTCCAACAACAATAATGGGGAAATAAAAAATGACCGTTAAAACGGCCTCATTAAAAAAACTGGTGGCTAGGGACGGAATCGAACCGCCGACACAGGGATTTTCAGTCCCTTGCTCTACCAACTGAGCTACCTAGCCAACGCGAAAGCAATAATAAAATACTAAAAACAAAAAATCAAGGGAAAAAGATAAAATGTTTACAATAAAAGGCAAAACAACAGATTGGGAAGTCGTAATTGGGCTTGAAACACACATCGAAGTGCTATCTAATTCAAAATTATTTAGTGGTGCATCTGCAGATTACAACCCAACAGTATCTCCAAACACCCAGGTTTCTATGATTGATGTTGCAATGCCTGGGATGCTGCCGGTATTGAACGAACATTGTGTTGAACAAGCAATAAAATTCGGTCTTGGCATAAATGCAGAAATTTCCAGAACCAGTCGTTTTGCACGCAAACAATACTTTTACCCTGACCTGCCCCAAGGCTATCAAATCTCGCAACCTGCGGATGAACCACCTGTTGTTGGTCGTGGTTGGATTGAAATTATTGGGGACGATGGCAATCCTAAGAAAATTTTAATTGAACGCGCCCATATGGAACAGGACGCCGCCAAGAACAAACACGATATGCATCCAAATAAATCATTTGTAGATTTCAATCGCACTGGTGTTATGTTGCTAGAAATCGTAACATTTCTGGATACCAAGAACCCAGAAAACAATTCATACATAACATCCCCTGACGAAGCAGAACGCTATCTGCGCGCGATTCGTGAAATTGCACGCGCACTTGGGGTATCCAAGGCAAATATGGAAGAAGGCTCTATGCGTGCAGACGTAAATGTATCGGTCCGTCCTGTTGGTTCAACAGAATTTCGCACACGTACAGAAACAAAAAATATGGTATCATTTAAATTTATCAAAACAGCAATTGAATTTGAGGCCCGCCGCCAAATTGAAATCTATGAAAACGGTGGCACCGTATCTCAGGACACAATGCGCTTTAACCAAGAAGATGGCACAACAACAGTTATGCGCAGCAAAGAAGACGCATTGGATTACCGCTATTTCCCAGATCCAGATTTGTTACCAATTGAAATATCAGACGAAACAATCGAACGCATTCGTGCAACTATGCCAGAACTGCCATCACAAACACGCACGCGCTATACGCACGATTTCGGGCTTTCTGAATACGATGCGGCACGTCTAACCGAAACTGTTGACATTTCGCGTTGGTATGACACCGCCGTCAACAACAAAAAAGAAAATGCAAAAGCGATTGCAAACTGGATGATAAGTGAATTATTTGCTCACCCTGAAAACTGGGATATAAAAAATGAAAAGTCTGGCATCATCAATGATATGCGTATTATCACACCATCTGATTTAGCTGAATTGGTTGATATGCTTTCCGAAAACACAATCAATGGAAAACAAGCCAAAGACATCTTCATCAAAATGCTAGATGGCGAAGCTGGCACACCACGTGAAATAGCAGACAAATATGGTATGAAGCAAATGACAGACACTGGCGCAATTGAAAAAATTATTGATGAAGTAATTGCAGCAAACCCTGCACAGGTTGAACAATACAAATCTGGCAAAGTTGGATTACTGGGATTCTTTGTCGGTAATGTAATGAAACGCACAGGCGGCACAGCAAACCCAGCCACAGTTAACGAAATTTTACAAAAGAAACTAGCATAAAAGGAGCAAAAAATGCAGAAAGCAAAAATAACAGTTATAACAGTTGAATACAGCCCAATAACCGGCACAAAAATTGTTGAAAAAGAAATCGATGTAAAAGCAATCGCATTACATGACGAAGAAACAAACAGAAACACGCAACGCGCAAAAACAATCAATGTACAATTCAAGGAATTAAAAAAACTAAACGCGCAACGCGCAAAAGCAATCGCACACACAAAACAACAGTAAAAAAATGTATGACTTTATGCGCCTTTATCGCGAAATGAAATGCTTTGAAGCAAATTCAAAAATCAGCTATCGTTTAAACCGATTGCGGTATCAATACGCCCTGCGCGCACAAAACATTGCACAAAAACACAAAAAAAATATGTTATACCAACGAACACGACAAAAATAAAATGCAAAAAACAGAAAAATTCTTTATTCAAACTTTTGGCTGTCAAATGAACGTTTATGATGGTTGGCGAATCGCAACAATGCTGGAACACCACGGAATGGTGCGTACAGACAATGTTTCTGATGCCGACATTATTATACTAAACACATGCGCTGTTCGGGCCAAGGCAACAGATAAAGTATTTTCTGCACTGGGTCGTATTCGTCGCGCAAAAAAACCATCTGCATTATTTGGAATTGTTGGCTGTGTTGCACGTGAATCAGGCGCAGATGCATTTCGCAGAATCCCAGACTTAAATTTCGTTCTGGGGCCGCAAAGTTACCACAAACTGCCCGACATATTACAAAACCCAGACACAAAATTACTAAACATTGATTTGGGGGGACTCGAAAAATTTGATGAATTACCACAAATGGAACGCAGTCCACGTGTTGCATATATCCCAATCCAAGAAGGTTGCAACCACTGTTGCACATATTGCATTGTACCATACACACGCGGTCGCGAAATTTCGCGTGCATACAATGACGTTATACGCGACACTATACACGCCGCAAAAACAGGCGCAATTGAGATTTGTTTCCTTGGGCAAAATGTAAACGGATACAAATACACAGATGAAACTGGGCATACATATCGCCTGTCTGACTTAATTCGTGAAACTGCAAAAATCCCAGAAATTATGCGTATACGCTTCACTTCCAGTTATCCAACAGAAATGACAGACGACCTAATTGAAATGTTTGCAATTGAACCAAAATTATTACCATTTCTAAATATGCCTATTCAAAGTGGTTCACAAAACATCTTAACAAAAATGAATCGACCGTATACGCTTGAATTGTACTGTGATATTATAAACAAACTAAAAATCGCCAGACCAGACATTCAAATTTCATCTGATTTCATTGTTGGTTTCCCTGGTGAAACAGACCAAGATTTCGCAGAAACAATGCGTATAGCGCAAAAAATTAAATACATAAATTCATATTCATTCAAATATTCACCGCGCCCACATACAGCTGCGGCATTAATGCCAAATCAAGTACCAGAAATCACCAAAGCAGAAAGACTGGCAAAGCTGGACTCTTATTTAAATGACGTGCAACGTGAATTTAACGAAAGTTGCATTGACAAGACATTATTATGCCTACTAGAAGGTCCAGACAAGACAGGCAAACACTTAATTTATCGTACACCATATATGCAACAATGCATTGTAGAACATATCGAAAATGCACCAGAACTTACTGACATAAAAATAACAGCAGCAAATAAAGCTTCGCTTCGTGGTAAAATCATAAATTAAAACGCAACATCAAATCTTGCAGAAACCTGATAAGCAAAATCATCATACCTGTGAACGATTGCAAATTCTAATCCGCCACCAATCATATCTGCAACAGACCAAAATTTTCCATTAACTGCGACAACATATTCTTTGTCAGAATTCGCCACAAATCGTGCACCACAATCATACTGCAACCCCATAATATCATACGTATAGCGCACTTCTGCACCACCCCTATACAACAAATATTTTTGCGTTAATCCTTGCATATCATACAAATTATATTCCATCCCTACTAACGGCATAAAAATCCAATTATTATTTAACTTAAAATCATATCCAAAATCTGCTAACGCATACCCCGACTTTAATACTGGATTATTATAAATTTTACCAGCATACAAAACATCACCAACATTAAAATCAATTATACCAATTCCAAATTTTGTATTCAGTGACAAGCCTTGCCAAACCGATAAATTCGCCCCAGCAGCAAATGAATACGTCATAGCATCAAAACTATCTAACTCAGATAAATAGCGCATTGTTGCAATCTGTCCAACGATATAAAGCAAAGCTTTATCCTTATCGCCCATCACATAATTTAAATCCAAACCATAAATATCAAAATCTTCGGCAAACAATGCAAATGCATCAGCGCCAGACCTATCGCGTACAAATTGATTTTTATTAAGCGCATCAAGAATCTTCACAGGATGTATCAACCGATTCGAATCAAACAGAACAGATTGCGACATAATATCGTCTATTTCATCAAGAGATTGTGCGGCATCCAATCTATTTATTAAGTTATCATATCTGCCTGTAATGCGTAAATTATTTAAAAATCGCCCTGTATCGTTATTAAATATTTTTACATAATCAGTTTCACGTCTTTGCTCAACATAAATCTTACCACCAGACAAATATGCAATTTCAGTAAATAAATTATCTTTATTTTCAGACATCAAAAAAATTTGTGCAGTCCCAAAAACATTATCAAATAAAACATCATCATAGATTTCTGATAAATCATCCATTTTTAAAATAATTGTACCACTTAATGTTAAATTTAAATTACGCAAATCTGCTAATGCTACACCATTAAAGTCCAATATTGAATCCTTGATATACACACTTTGTGCCCCAATTGCAAAATCTGAAACATCTGCAAATTTTAATCCACCATATACACAATCAATTACCAAACCATAATCGACATTAAAATCAATTAGATTAAACGAATCGCCATCAGAAATAATTTGAAAAACATTTGCACCATCATTCAAATAAAAATCTGAATTAAAATCAGCATAGTTCTTTATATACAAATTAACAGAATCAAGAAAAACATCTGTTTCTATTCTGCCATAATTTTCAAGAACAACTGATTTTTCTATGGTCATTTTATCGGTAAAAACCCATGCACCCGATGCAATCACAGTATCTTCACTTATTGGCAAATTAGCACCAGCGACAGCCCCAGAAATAACCTTAGCGTCCGCTGGCAAGACACAAAGAACAACCATAAAAAGAATCAAAAATAAATTCATAAAAAAATCTTATCACAAGATTTTTTTCATAAAAGAAAAAAATGCCCCACAAAAAGATATGTGGGACATCGACACCTTTTATACACAACAGAAAGATAAATTTACTTTTCCAATTTTCCCCATCCGGCTTTATAACCACCATCACGTTCCAGATAGATATTTGCACCCTGTAACTGTGACGCAGTCACGCCCTGCAACATATAAGTTTGTTCCAGACGACCACTCTTACCGGTTTGCAACATTGGCATATCCATACTTAACTTTTTTGCATTTGTACAGCATTTTGCATCATTATGACAAGAACCACATTGATATAATTTCACATGATATTGTACGCCTGGGCGCATATCCTTCAAATCAACCTTCATCTTTAAACCATTATCAGTCTGATGAAATTTGATATAGCCCATCTTTGATTCACCACCATTACTGCTGTGAGTATACATTTTTGCATACAAATTATCAGTGTGCATATTTTCTGGCACCTGATAAAAAACGACAGCATCTGTTTCTACAACTTCAACTGCCTGTGGTTGTGCATAATGCACCATTTTCTTGTTATGATGTTTTTTTGTTGGGCAACCTGAACAACCGCTTAGCAGCACTACAGCCGCCAAAGCAGACACACCAACAAACATTTTTTTTGCCATAGTATTCATAAAGTTCTCCTTTTTTGTTCCTTATGGTTACGTTAAACATTATACATCATCAAAATATTTTTTTCGCTAGGTTTGATTGCCTAAAAACCCCAGAAACAATGCGTACAGCGCGATTTCAATCCTATTGTCATACAACATAACTTTATAATAATCTTATTTATACAAACAACTAAACCAAAAGGATAAAATATGTATGAACTGATACAAAACTTAATTGCTTTTAAATATGCATGCAAAATTAATCACTGGTCAACAGATAAATATTCTGCCCATCTATTATTCGACCGTCTAACCGAAGACATCGACACATGGGTTGATGAAATTGCGGAAACATATTTTATGGCCATGGATAAAAAAACAGCATTCAAATCCGACCTATTAAATCCGAAATTTATTGAACGCAATCTGGTAAAATCATGCGAACAAATTATTTCACGTCTTGAAGAACTTCAAAACTCTGACGAAACTAATGAAGGCTTAAATTCTTTACTAAGCGCAATCGAAGAAGGATTCTTAAACAAACTTGCACTTGCAAAATTAGTATAAAGAACAAATAAAAATTCCCTTTTTGAACTGTATCTCAAAAAGGGGATTTTTTTATAAAAAAAACGCCCAAATGGGCGTTTATACTTAGAACATAAATCTAATACCAACATCGGCACCAAAATTATGTAGTCCTGATTCAATATCAACATATGTATAGCGTGCTGCAACATCAACAGCAAAACGTTCCATATCAAATGTCATACCCATTGTCGCCATTGCTGAAACACGGGTTTTATCTTCTTTGTTATATGGAACTAAATCGCCTGAACTTTCTGTTGATGTAAACGCAACACCAACACCAAGTCCTGCGAATGGACGAACGATTTCATAAGAACCAAATTCCATATAATTATTCCACAACAAGGTCTGCATTTTTGTCTTTACATCAATATTACCTGCTGTTGTTCCAAAATATTCTTGGTCTGACAATTTACCAAAATAAGACCATTCAATTTCCGAACGAACGGTATCACAAACTTCCAAACCCATTGCAGCACGACCTTGGAATATAAAATCTGTCAAAGATTCTTTATTGCCATCATACTTAAAGTTCAGGTTTGTATAACTCATACCGCCTCTTAAGCCAACATACGGGTCCATACCCCACATTTGCCAGCTGCTGCCTTCATCTGGGTGATTAATTCCTGCGAATGCTGGACACGCCAACAATACAGCCAATGTTGAAACTGCTAACTTTTTCATAACATCTCCTTTATTATTTTGTTTTTTATATCAAAGTTTCATGTCAACACTATAACTGTAGCAATAAATCGATTAAAATTACATAGGTATGAATCCCTGATGTATACAGCAGGAACAAAGGCATAGAAAAAAAACAACCGTTAAAAAAACGGCTGTTATATTTTGGTGGACGCGCAGGGACTCGAACCCTGGACCCACTGATTAAGAGTCAGTTGCTCTACCAACTGAGCTACGCATCCAAAACTGCATTTCTTCTATCAGCGGGACTTATTATAAACAAAAATCTATAAAAATCAAGTTTTTCTAAAAAACGAATCGCTTTTTATTTATCAGAACATAAATTACACCTTTGGCGCAATTCTGTATTTTTAATATCATCGATATTTTGCGTTCCTGCCAACCACATAACACGTTCTAAATCTGTTTTTAAATAATCTAACACAGACACAACACCGCGCCAGCCACCTAATGCCAATCCATAAATCACCGGTCGCCCAATTGCGACAACATCTGCCCCCATTGCAATCGCTTTAAAGATATGTTGACCACGACGAACACCACTATCAAATATAATTGGCACACGATTATTCACCCGTTTTGCAATATCCCCCAGCACTTCAAATGCCGCAGGCGCACCATCCAATTGACGTCCACCATGATTAGAAACCCATATTGCATCTGCACCAGCCATAATTGCAATTTCTGCATCATCTGGATGCTGGATACCTTTGACAATCACGGGCAAATCAGTCAATGATTTCACATACATAACATCATATGGTGACAATTCATTTTGTGCAGCCGCAAAGATTGCACCTATACCCTGTCCTTTGGTTTTTCCACTTTTCTTTGGCACATTTGGCAACGCCAAAGGGAATTTGAAATTATTTCTTGCATCACTTATACGATTACCCCCAATTGGCGCATCAACTGTTAAAATAATAGCCTGATATCCTAAACTTTCTGCCAGCATTATTAAGTCACGATTTGCAACATCATCTTTAGATAAATACAATTGAAACCATTGCGGTGCGCCATTACCCGCCTGTGCAATTTCCTCTAGTGTTGAACTTGCATATGTACTAACAGACATAATAGTTCCTGCAGCTGCAGCGCCACGCGCACTGCCAGCCTCGGCTGATATATGCGCCAAACCATGTGCCGCAGCAGGTGCAACAATAACAGGCAAAGAAATATTTATTCCCAAAATAGACGTTTTTGTATTTGGCTGATTAACACCAGTCAAAACGCGCGGATAAATATCAACCATATCAAAGGCCAATTCATTTCGCCGCATCGTACTTTCTGTTTCTGCACCACCACGAATATAGTCAAATCCACCTGCTGGGATAATTTCTTTTGCCTGATTTTCTAAATCATCTATATCATATATAACAATTTTTTCATCACGATACGATGCCTTATAATCAGAACTATTTTCTGTGGCATCTGAAATATTAATAAATCGCACAACCAACCAAACCACAAACAACACAAGCAATATAGCACATAAAACTAAAATTATTTTTTTCATATTTTTCCCTTTTTTTATCCAGTTTAACATACGGGTTTAAAAAAAATAATTTGACAATATTCATAAAAAAAAGCGCCAACAACAGGCGCTATATTTATTTTTTCATATAACTCGTTGGGTCATAAGCCTTGGTACCCTTACGTATTTCAAAGTGCAATTGTGGACTATCAACCTTCCCTGTTTCACCAACTGTTCCTATCTTTTGTCCAACAGAAACCTTTGTCCCGCGTTTTACATTCATTGAATCCATATGTGCATAGACCGTCATCCAACCTGCATCATGCTGAATAATAATCAGATTTCCCATACCCTTTATTTCATTCCCAGCATATGCAACAACGCCATTTTCTGCCGCATTTACAGTTGTCCCTTTTGACGCAGCTATATTAATTCCATCATTAAACAACCCATTATTTTTTGCCCCATACGCAGACAATATTCTACCCTGAACTGGCCACGAAAACTTAGATGACGAGCGCGCATTAATCTTAGGTAATTTTTTTACCGGTTCTGCGACAGTCTTTTTTTCCACCTTTACAGATTCTTTTGTTTCTTCTGACACAGTTGCAAGTTTATCATTACCATACATTTGTGTTTTTTCCTTAACCTGCACATCCTGTACGATTGGCGCATCTGCTAAATTTGGCACACGCAAAACCTGACCAACACTTAATTCGAATGGCGGTTTTAAATTATTCATAACAGCCAAATCATTAACAGGGACCGAATACCTACGTGACAAAGAATACAATGTATCCCCAGATTCAACAACAACGCTTTTTAAATCCACACGTGTTTCAGTTTTTGCACCAACAATTGGTTTTTTTACAACCAAAACATCTTCTGTTTCATCTTTTGGCAACGCACCATACATTGATGCCCCATCTACTTGTTTATCGTCAACAAATATTTCAGCACCAGAATCTAATTCATCTTGAATCTGTGGTGGCAAGATATAATCATCCACAGACGCATACAAAACATAATCTTGATTTTGCGGTGTACCATACAAATCAGGCGCAGCATATACACCATAATCAGTTGCTGCAGAATTATAAATTTCTGGATGAGTATTTGGATCTGCCAACAATGCCGGATAGCGTGCAGAAATAAATTCGCCAACTGTATCAGGGAATGCAATAATTTTTGGTCTTAAATCACACGCAGTCTGCGTCAACAAGACCCCCATTAAAATCCACAAGACTTTTTTCATAATACATATTATATCATAAAATTAATCTTTTCGCATAAACAAAATACTAACTTCATACAGTAACCACAATGGCACAGCCAACAAAACCTGTGAAACAATATCTGGCGGCGTCAAAATTGCAGCGACAATAACAATTAAAATTATGGTATACCTGCGCATTTTCAAGACCGATTGACGTTTCAACACCCCGATTCTATTTAACAACACCAACAATAAAGGCAACTGAAACGCAACCCCAAAGACTTTTAATAAACCAATTGCAAATCGCAAATAATCACGCGCCACAGGCAACAAAACACTTGGCACTGTATCGGTTTGATTTAAATCGATAAAAAATTTAAATGCGATTGGAAACAAAAAATAAAATGCAAATGCTGCCCCCATCAAAAACAATATTGGCGACAAGATTAAAATTGGCCAAATCAATTTTTTTTCATTTTTCTTTAATCCTGGGGCAACAAATGCCCACAAATGCCACAACGCAACAGGCAAAACAATCAACAATGCAAACAACGACGCCAACGAAAAACGAATCATCAAACCATCTGCCAAACCTGTATACAACAATTCACCATCTGGCCAGATATTTAACAAAGGCTGCGTTAAAAACAATTGCAACATTGGGGCCACATACCAACCAACAGCCAGCGCACCCAAAAAAAACACAGCAATCCACAAAATTCTGCGCCGCAATTCAGAAAAATGCTGTGACAAAGTCATTTTTTTCATTTCTCGATTCCTTTACGGCTAATTTTTTTAGATTTTTTATTTACTTTTTTTACCACAGAAAATGTATCCAGCATTTCATCAGTTGTTGTTTTTATCAAATCATCAATCGGCTTTTCCAGTTCTATTTGATTTTTTATATTTTCGGTAGCATCCGTAATCTTCCATATAAAATCACGCACAAACCTTACTGCCCGTGCCAAGAATTTTGCAACATCTGGCCAATTACGTGCCGGTATAACCAGCACCGCAACCAACAAAACAACAAAAAATTCCGCCCAACTAATTCCGAACATAATTTTTAATCATAATAATCATCACCACCACTGGTATTAATAGTCTTGTGTCTTTGAATTTGAAAATAATCCTTGGCAAAATTTGTTTTTTTCACTAAATCATCAAATTCAACATCTGTTACAGCACCTGTTGCATCAACCACAGTCCACGAATTCAACATAATCGGTTTTTTATCAAAAACGACATTCATATATCCCAAACCTTCTTGTCCCTTGATATTCATTTTCAATGCGAAAGTATTTTTATAATCAGTCGTTTCAATCACATTAATATCTGCACTTTTCAGATTAATATTTTTTCTAACCAAGATACCCGCTGGTGTACTGGTTAATGGAACAGTTGTAATTTGGTCCAAGGACTTATCAAAAAAATACAAATCTGTTCCATCTGCAATTAATTGAACCGGCATATTATCATAATCCAACCTGACGCGTCCTGGGCGCATCATTGAAAAAGTTCCCTGCTCTTTACGACCGTTTGCAGTTTGAACAAATTGCCCTGACAGACCAGTTATAGAATTCAAATATTTTTCTGCTTCATTAACCAAAGTCTCATCAATTGCCGCATACGCATTTATTGAGAACAAAACAGCTATCAGACACAAGATTTTTTTCATAATTATTCCTTTCTAAATAATTCCAACACGCGCTTTTTAACATTTTCCAAGGTATCGCGCACAACCGCCCCTGCTGCACGTTCGTGTCCACCACCCCCCAAAGCCTCTGCGATATGATTTATCGGGTTTTTACGACTACGAATAGACAAACCGACCTGTTCTTCTTTCTGTTCTTTTAACAAGACAATAAATTCCACACCTTTAATTTGCCCTAACAAATTTAATGCAATCTCACCACGTCCATCAAGATACTTATAATCCTTTTTATAAACGGTGGCTACAACCAAACGTCCATTATAAAAGAATTCTGCCTCTGCTGCTGTTCTTGACTCTAATTGCACAGCCTTGCGTGGTTTATTATTCATCAATTCAATCAAATTACGAATATTTATACCAACATCCACCAACGCTGCCATTACACTAAATGCACGACTATCGCGTACAAATTTAAAGTTTCCTGTATCTGTCAAAATTGCCAACGCCAATAAATTAGCAGTCTGCAAATCAACCTCTAAATTACCAGCCTTTATAATCTGATACACAATAACTGCAGTTGCCGCAGCGGTTTCATCATCCAGACACAAATCACCAATTGGATTATCATTTTTATGATGATCAATCTCTATAACAAACTTTGCAGATTCAACCGCAGCCATTGGCCCACCAATATGCACTGGATTTCCATAATCCATAACAATCGCTAAATCAAACGGCTCTATCAACTCAACCCGCTCATAATAACGCAACCGCTTACGCAACGGGACATTATCCAATGCATCCGGAATATTACCATCATACAAACACACAGGACTAATTCCAAAATTTGTTTCTATCAAATGTGCCATCGCCAACACACTGCACATAGAATCACCATCTGGATTTTTATGTCCTGCGATTACAATAGACTTTGCACCTTTTACTTTTTCGAAAAACTCAAAAATTTTTTGTTCCATTTAATAACACTTTCATTTAAACGGCAATATCTTCTAAAAAGAATTGCGCATTAACCCGTCCATTATATTCATTTTCCTTTAAATGCCCCAGCATCATTATTTTAGTGTTTGTATTTTCATCGTCCAGTAAAAAATTACCAACCGCAGTACCAACCAAATTGAAACCAACAAAAGGCAATTGATTACCTGCACTGGTCATAACAGCGCCACGCAAGTGTGCCCCATTTCCCATAATTGTTGCCCCACGCAAAACCGCTCCATGCAAGACCAACATTGGCTCTGGATTACCTTGTCCAAACGGTTCAATTCCCATCAGTTTTTTTACCAACCGCATTGTCGCCCCCCCTGCATCCAATTCTGCATCAACCAAGACTTCTGGTGCGGGCATTTCGCCATTTAATTGTTGTTTTACTGCATTTTCTAAGAATTCGCAAAACGCCTGTTCATTTTCAGCTTGCAATGAAAATCCTGCCGCAGCCGCATGCCCACCACCTTCACTAATCACACCTGCAGCCAAGGCATCGTGAATAATCTTTCCTAAATCAACACCTGCAATAGAACGTCCCGACCCATTAATCATCCCATCAGTTCTGGTTGCAACACATGACGGCAAATTATATTTATCTTTTAAACGTCCTGCGATAATACCCATCACACCACCGTGCCAATTATCACCACAAACAAACAAACTGCACTTTCCAGATGCACAACAATTATCCGCCATATCAATTGCACGCAACATTATCGAATTTTGAATATCGATTCGTTCCTGATTCATTTCGTGCAATTTATTAGCTAAATCATACGCAATCAACGGATTATCCGTCAGCAACAATTCCAGCGCAGGCCCCGCAGAATCCAAACGTCCTGCTGCATTCAATCGCGGCCCCAGCGCAAATCCAACCGCATAAACAGAAACCTTTTTTATACCTGCAACCTGCATTAACACGCGCAGTCCCAAATTCTGTTGTAAATTCAAAACTTTTAATCCCGTCGTTACAAAGGCGCGATTCAACCCAATTAATGGCATAGTATCACAAATAGTTCCCAACGCGACCAAATCCATAAAACCCATTAATTCGGAATTATCAATACCAAAACCACGTGCCTTCATTTCACGGTTCAATGCAACCAAAGTCAAAAACGCAACACCAACACCAGCCAAATAATTCAATCCAGACGTATCATCTAAACGCTTTGGATTTACCACGGCATCTGCATCAGGCAATTGATTATCAGGCGAATGATGATCTGTGACAACGACATTCATTCCCAGACTTTTTGCGAATGCTATTTCATTATTTCCACTGATACCACAATCAACAGTTATCATTAATTTAACACCTGTATTTGCGATATCCTGTACAGCATCGTTATTCAATCCATAACCTTCGCCTTCACGTGTTGGCAAGTGCCATATAACATCTGCCCCCAGCAATTTCAGATACTTTATCATAATTGCAGTTGATGTAATACCATCAACATCATAATCACCATAGATTGCAATTTTCTGATTATTTTCAAGCGCATCTGCAATAATATTAACAGCCTTGCACATATCCTGCAGCACGAACGGATCAGGCATATACTCTTTAATACTTGGATTCAAGAACATTGTTATATCATCGTCAGATTTTATTCCACGACGCATCAATATTTTTTTGACCAAGTCAGTATCATCATCAAAATTATCATCTGCCACCACCCATGTTTTTCCCAACATGGATTTTTCTACTATCTTTCTCAACGTCTTCTCTTTTTTATTATCAAAGACATTATAATCGAAAATTATTCAAATAGCAACGGCAGGATATTATCAAGAATTTTTCCCGTAACCGGTACTGCATTCCATGCTGCTGTACGCAGTCCCCAAGACTCTTTTGTTCCATGTGGTTCATCCAACACCACCAATATAGTATATTGTGGCGCATCAACTGGAAAGACCCCTGCAAATGCGGTCACATTTCTTTTTCTATCAATTTTTCCATTTGGTCCATACTTTTCAGCAGTTGCTGTTTTTCCACCAATTTTAATACCTGCGACACGCGCCTGTTTTGCAGTTGTTTCTTCTGCGACCCGAAACATAACATCACGCAATTTTGCAGAAATATCATCTGCCAAGACCTCTTTACCATGCACCGCACCAACACCACGTTTCTGAAAAGTTGGTTGAATATAAAATCCACCATTTGTCACCGCATTAACAGCCAACAACAAATGCATTGGTGTCACAGAAATTCCATGTCCAAACGAAACAGTTGCACGTTCCACTGGCCCCCATTTTCTTGGCATTAACGTACGCTCTGTACGTCCGAATTCCAGTTCCAATGGTCTATCCATATGTAATCTTTCAAAAAAAGCCTGTTGTGTACCATCTGGCAAATCCAGCGCGATTTGTGCACTTCCGACATTACAAGAATACATCATAATTTCTTCAACCCCCAGATTTGGGCGTGGTGGTTTAAAACTTCTAACATCAGATATTTTTGCCGCAGGCCTTCCAAACTTATCTTGAATAACAAAAGGCTCTTTAACATAATATTCTTTATCGATATTATTTTCCATTGCCATTGCTGTATTAAATATTTTGAATATAGATCCTAATTCATAAACATTTCGCATTGGTTTAAAAGTTCTATTTGCCACAGGATCGATTCCCAAATTTTCTGGGTCAAAATCAGGCAACGAAACCATTGCTATAATTTCCCCAGTACGCGAATTCATTAACATACCCATCGCAGCCTTAGTCTGATATTTTTGCATTGCGAACGACAATTGTTCATAAAACGCGGACTGGATTCGTGAATCCAACGACAAACGTAACGGGTCTTTATTTTCCATCAAATAATCATCAAAGACACTTTCTGCGCCTTGGATACCATGACCTGTTTGATTAACATACCCCACCACATGTGAAAACATTCTGCGTTTTGGATATTTTCGCGTCTGTACTGGGTCAATTTCCAATCCTGACAATCGTGCATCTTTTATTATTTTTCTTTGTTTTTCAGTTGCAAATTTCTTCAACATCACAAATTTTTGTGATGAATTAACCAAACTTGTTGCCTCTGCCAAGGAATATTCATAAGGCAATGCTTGATGTATTGTACGTGCAATTTCTTCTCTATCCTCGTCACGCATAAATTTTTTTACCAGTTGAATATGCCCAGACTCCACATTTTTTGCCAAAATTTCACCATTTCTATCAACAATATCGGCCCGCATTACATTCCATTCTTTAAATCCCGCGCCACGCCGTGCGGCATCAGACCCCTGAATTCCCAGTTGCAATGTACGCAAACCGAACACAACAAAAGCAACAAAAAAAACGGCATATACGATACGTAAACGACCTGCGGCCGACCTGTCTGCGCGCCCGCCATAAAAGCCGTGTTTAAAAATATCCTTACCAACTTCGAACATCAAATACCTTCTCTATTTGGCAAATCACCAATCCAAACAGTCCTAGAAAATGCAACCGTCTTTGATTTTGGTGCAATCATATCAACAGAATTTCGCAAAATTTCTGGTGTTATACTTGATGCGAAATCCGCTTCTTTGATTGCGATTTGTTGTTGCAAATAAACAATTTCCTTTTGCACCAGATTTATCTGCCTGCCCTGCGTACGAAAAGCCACAGGAAAAATAACAACACTAAACATCAAGACCGTTCCAAAAAACCAAACACCGATTCGGAACATTTTTTCATCATCTCTCATTTTCCTGCCTTTTTTGGAACATTTTATCACAAATTTTTAAAAAAACGAATCATAGAATTAACACCATTTAAACGTGCCGCCCCCAGATTTAAATTCAATGAATTAAATTCACTTTCTAAATCTAAAGATTTTATCTCTGAATAATTTTTTCCGTCAATCATCGCCAAGAACAACGCAACAATTCCACGCACAACAGCCGAATCTGCAGATGCAAAGAACTGTCCATCTTTTCTACATATTTGCACAAACGAAGAACATCCAACAATTTCACTACAATCTGCATCTGCTGGAATTGGTACCAGCATTTTACCAAAATCCATAAGTAATTCTAATTTTTCAACCGGACTATCCAAAATTGCCAAAGAATTCTTCATATCCTGATAAGTCATATTATTTACCATCCATCATTAATCAAATCCAATTCAACACGTGCAGCATCTGACATTTTTGATAAATCCCATGGTGGGTCCCAGACCAAATCAACACGCACATTTTTTTCACCTACGACCCGTTGCACAGCATCTTTTACCTGTGCTAACAACTCTTCCATCATTGGGCACGTTGGGCTGGTAAAAGTCATTTTTATACCGACCCCATCATCTAAGATATCAATATCATAAATCAATCCCATATCCCACACATTAACTGGAATTTCTGGGTCATATACTGTTTTAAGCGCATCGATAATATCATTTTTTTCAATTTTCATTTAACAATCTCTTTCACCGATTTCACAAAATATTTTACATCATCAATTGTATTATATGCCCCCACAGACATTCTAATTGCCCCATCAAATCCCATCAATTTAAATATCCATGATGCGCACATATTTCCGACACGCAGACACACTTCACGCGCCCCCATCAATGTTCCAAAATCCAAAATATGCATATCATCAACAACAAAAGTCAACACAGCCGCATCACGTTGTGTTAATAATTTTACCCTTTCTATTTTTTGTAATTCATCATACGCATACTTAATCAAATCAAGACTTGGTCTATTTTGCACCAATTCATCTATCGCCTGTGCCAGTCCTGCAATTTGTGTTAACGGCAAAGTCCCAGCCTCATAAACATCTGGTGGCAAATTCCATACAATATTATTATCTTGAATTTTATTAACCATTCCCCCACCAAATTTTACAGGCTGAAAATCTTCGGGATTTTTTATATACAAAACCCCGACACCTGTATCTGCGCCAATTTTATGTCCAGACCAACAAACAAAATCACAATCCCATTCACGCACATCAATTTTATTATGAACAACAAATTGTGCAGCATCAACAATCGTAATAACATTTGGATTTTTTTGACGTGCAGCCCTAACGATTTGCGCAACATCTTGTGGCATTCCCAAAACATTAGACATTGCTGTTATTACAAACACATCAGCATATGGTATATTATTCACATCAATATTCATCATATCATCCAACGGACAAATACCAACGACCCCTGCCCGCGCCTGCAGTCTGTGAACGAACGGCAATCTTGCACTATGATGGTCGATATCAGACACCAATAATTTTGTTCGTGCAGACATCTGAACCATATTTGCCACCATATTCATTGCATCTGTTGTCCCAGCGGTAAAAACAATCTGATCGGTACGTGCGTTCAAGAACGCTGCAACTCTTGCACGCGAACGCGCGACCATATCATCAACAGCCACTGCCCGCGCACAAATTCCACGTCCTGCATTTGCATAATTACGCGTCAAAAAGTCAATCTCTGTACGAATAACAGATTCGGATTTTTGATAAGTTGCTGCTGCATCTAAGTATATGATTTTATTCATTTATGATTTCTCTTGCATTTTAATTCGATTATAATACACTCTTTTCGAATATCAACAAATACATAAAGGAGAAAATTATGGCAATATTACACGCAAACGACACAAACATCGATACACTTATTGGTGATGGCATCACATTGGTTGATTTTTGGGCATCATGGTGTGGTCCATGTCGTATGTTTGGTCCAATTTTCGAATCAGTGTCTGAGGTTTCAGATGCCAGATTTATAAAATTTGAAATCAATGAAGCGAATCGTCAAACACCAACCAAATATGGCATCCGCAGCATTCCATCTATCCTGGCATTCAAGAACGGCGAATTAGTCGAAGCACGCACAGGCCTAATGGACAAAGAAACACTATTATCTTGGATAGAAGAGCTAAAGGGGTAAAAAATGTCTTCTGAAAACTATAAAACAATTGAACTTCCTGCGAATTACACACCAACGCAGTCCGAACCATATATGTGCCCAATGCATTTAGCATACTTTTACAATGTATTAAACGCACAGAAAGAAGAACTGCTTAGTGAACATGATTCTGTATTAAACGCGGTACGTTTGGCTGAAAAGACCGCTGCAGTCGGTGCTGGGGACGAATCAGACAGCGCAACATACAACCAAGACATCACAATGGATTTGCGTATATCTGAACGTAATAATAAATTATTACAAAAAATAAATGCCGCCCTTGACCGCATTGAAAACGGTACATTTGGGTACAGTGTTGTTTCTGGTGATGAAATCGGGATTCAGCGTATGATTGCCCGCCCACTTGCAACCATGACAGTTGAGGAGCAAGAAGAATACGAATCCCATAAAAATTAAAAACAAAAAACTTTCATTTTTCTCAAATCCCCCTTTCGGGGGATTGATTTTTTATTCCATTTCAGCACGATCGATTGATTCCCATGCATACGTCGTTTGATCTCCTTCTTTAACCGCGGTTAATACGTACTTTCCATTACTGGCGGTGGCAGACAGATTATTTATCTTGCCGTCAATCTTGGCATCAACAGCGCGCAATGCATCCGCTAAATTGTCATAGCCCGCGATTTTGTTTTCCGAATCTATTGTCCCGATTTTAGCGGCATTCTCGTCAACTTTGGTTGTTAAAGTTGGCAAACCATATGCTTTTCTGCCGTTCATGTCGTTAGTGCCATAAAACAATAAATCATAAAAACTGAACCGCGATCCACAATTATTGAAAAGCAATTCGTAATCATTAAATATATCGGTAAGTCTGACAGGCCAGTGTAAATCTTCTCTTGAAGGGGATAACAAGCGACTGACAATTCCATAAAATCCAGGAAAGTCATAATCCGTATAATTTAATTCTATAAATTCTGATATAGACTTTGGCATTCTGCTATTAACATTATTCTTATAATACTCCTCACTAAAAAGCAAAGTTATATCATCACCTAAAGCATCCCTATACGTCAATTCTGCCGGTGTTCCCACAATTTCTAACAATGTGGTTAGGTCGCTTTGGTTTGCTTTTAAATCAAGGGCAGTGTTTGTGGCATAATTCTCCATCGCTTCTTCAAAAAATCCACGTGATACAATCGATGCGGTTGCAGCGCCCGTGAAGGTTATACCAAGAATAGTACTAACTAAAAATTTTTTCATATTTTAAACTCCTGTTGTTAAATTAAAACACCGCAAAGAGAATTCTATGCGGTCGGGGAGTTAGCAAATCATAACATCAATGACTCTGCCCGTTTTTAGTGCAAAACACCTGTTATATACCGGACAGCCCCCCGACTTTTTTCTTAGTCAGGGACAAATCAAGATAACGATGCAAATATGGAAAAACACTTGTCGGATTACGACACACTTAATATATGCCTTTGATATATTTGCATCGGATGTTATAGGCCTGCTACAGCCCCGAATCCAATTCCCACTGGACTCACAAAACATTATAATAAAAATTGAAAATTAATCAAACAATAAATTATCTAGTATTAACCAGATTATCACAATCACCAAAATTCTTATCATAACAAGGCAATATGTGACAATCTAGTTCTATCATTAATACACTATCGCATTTTACTATTCTTACAAGTTTTTCTGCACACCCCCAGTGCATACAAATAAGCCTTGTCCGCATAATCAAAATCGAGCCTTATGCCATCAGTACTTTTTTGAACTCTTTCATACAGGAATTCACTACCCAATTTTTTATCACCCACATACATTGCTGGCTTTATAAACACTGTTTGATCTCCATTTTTTATTGAATAGTTTCCATCAATCACCATACGCAAAGAAATCTTACAATGTTCTGCGCACCCATCACAACATATATCGGGCGTTAATTCATCAGCCATTTCAATATGCTCTGCTCTTTTTACATAATCACAATCATACGACATTTATAACTCCTTTCCTTTATCTTAGTTTACTATATTTACATACTTTTCTGCACATTGCCAACGCATAACGATACGCAACATCCGCAAAAAACAATTCCATTCTTACACCATCACCAACCTTTTGAATACTTGCTGATATATATTCTGCATCCGGCAACTTCTTATCACCCACGAACATAACAGGTTCTGCATATATAATCTGATTTTTTTCTGATTTATTATATCCCTTGTTATTAATTTCCAGCTGTACAGACATCTGACAATGTTCCGCACATCCATCACAACACAAATCATCTGGTAATATCAGTGCCCGCTCTATAACAGTTGGACTAACACTCTTTGTAGTGTCACGTTCATACGGCATAATTCAAAAACCTTTTGTTATAAATCCAAGATACTGCCAAACAATACCGCAAAAAAGAAACACACACTGCCCCCAATAACGAACAAATGCCATACCGCGTGCGAAAATTTCATCCCACGCCACAAATAGAAAATCACACCAATTGTATAAGACAATCCACCCGCCAAAATAAACCACAATCCACGAATCGGGATATTACGAATCATCGCAGGCAATATAAACAACAATGTCCAACCCATAATCAGATACAATGCCACCATCCACCTTGGCTGACGCTTTGGATTTTTTATTTTCATATACGACCCAAACAACACAATTGCCCACAAAATACCGAACACAGTCCAACCAATCCAGCCACGTAAATTCACCAATAAAAACGGTGTATACGTACCTGCAATTAATGCATATATTGCAACACTGTCCCATACTTCAAAAAAGCATTCGTGTTTTTTTCCAATTGTTGCATGACACATTGTTGAACCAAAATATAACGTAATCATTGTCACACCGAATATCGCACACGAAACAATTGCCCATGGGTCGCCTTTGATTCCTGCGAACACCACCAACAGTGTCAGTGCCGCAATCGCCAATCCAACACCAATACCATGCGTCAAGATATTTAGAACTTCTTCTGTATGCGTACTTGGTTTTTCCCAACGAAATAAACCTGTTGCGCGCAAGACCTTTAACAACTGTGAACCATGTTCATCTTTTTTTACTGCGCGAATTCTTGCTCTTTTTTCTTTTGTCATTTTATTACCTTTTCGATTCGTTTAATTACGCGTTCACCGCCCATAACATTCATAATTGAATACAGGTCTGGTGTATTTGTGCGACCAGATAATGCCACACGCAAATTCATTGCCACATCACCATTTTTAAGACCTGTTTTTTCAGCAACCGCAACAATTTTTGCCCACCAAGTGTCTTTATCATCTGTCGGATTATATGTTGCCAAGAATTCACGCAACGCATCCTGATTAAATTGATATTCTGTATTCGGCACAAACAATTCATCCCAGAAAAATGCAACGTTTTCCAAAGTCTGCGACCAAGTGATAAAGTCTTTACGTACACGCTTTGGATTATCGCGTTCAATACCCAAAACGCCCGTCAGATATTTTTCATCTGCGACCTGCATTTTGTTTATATCTGTCCCGTATTCATTTGCCCATACGACAACGCGACCAACCAATTCTGGCACAGACAGCGAACCGATAAACTCCTTGGCCCACCATTCCAGTTTTTTCATATCGAACAACGCACCAGACATAGGAATTTTTTTTGCACGCATTTCATAATCCCAAAATGATTCAACTTGTCCTTTCATTTTTGCTTCTTCATAACCAGACGCAGCAATATTTCCTAGGTATTCAACAACAGCATCAACTGGCCACCCTGCCTGCAAAAAGAAAGCAACATTTGCCTCTGGGTCTTTACGTTTAGACAATTTTCTTTGCTTTCCCGATTCCTCATCAATTTTATCAATTGTTGACGTATGAATATACAACGGTGCCACCCAACCCATCATACGAAACAATTGCGCATGTAATGGCAAAGACGGCAACCATTCTTCACCACGAATAACGTGCGTTGTACGCATAAAATGGTCATCACACAGATGTGCAAAATGATACGTTGGCAAACCATCATTCGACTTAACCAAGACAATATCTTCATTATTTTCTGGAAACCCAATTGAACCACGTACCGCATCTTTACAGAAAATTCTTTGTTCTGGATTTCCCATTGAATACAAACGAATCGTTGGAACGCCGCCTTTATCAAGACGTTCTATAATTTCATTTTCTGTTAAATCTCTATCACGTGCAAATTCACCATATATACCTGTTGCAAATCCTGCAGCTTTTTGATTTTCACGAATCTGTTCCATATCTTCTGCACTTAAAAAGCAAGGATATGCGAATCCACGTTCTAACAAATCAGCAACAACAGAATGATAGATATCTTTACGCTGCGATTGATAATAAGGACCATAAACAGGATTATTATCATAAGCCAAACCGAAACGGTGCATAGACTCTTCAATAATTTTCACAGCATCTGCAACTTCGCGTTTTGTATCAGTATCTTCGATACGCAACATAAACACCCCACCAGATTGTTGTGCCAACTTACAATCTATTAATGCACCATATAAACCACCGATATGCATATAACCTGTTGGACTTGGGGCGAATCGGGTCACCATTGCACCATCTGGCAAATTACGCGGTGGGAACATTTCTTCCAGTTGTTCAATTGTATACTTTGGCGCACCACCCAAAACACGCGCAATTAAATCTTTTGATAAACCATTTCTCATACATATAATCCTTGTTTTTTAATAAACTCAATTCTATACTAAAATTATGGAAAAACAAGAAATAAGAACATTTGGTCGCCGTCACGGCAAGAAATTATCTGCCCGTCAACAATCATTGATTGACAATATTTTACCAACCCTGTATCCCACAACTGGGGACATTCTTGAAATTGGATTTGGTGCCGGCGAACACGTACGTGATTTGGCACGCAACCACCCAGACAAAACAATAATTGGTGCAGAACCATTTATGAATGGCGTGGCAAGTCTGTTGTCTGCAATAACCGATGAAAAGACCAATCAAGTTTTGAACGAATATAAAAACATTCGCATATGGGCGGACGATGTTCGTGATTTTCTACGTAAAAACGATTCGAAATTTTCACAAATTTGGGTACTGCACCCCGACCCTTGGCCCAAGGCACGCCACGTAAAGCGCCGTTTACTATCATCTGATTTTTTAACACTTTTATCAAAACATTTGGCAACAAATGGTGAAATAATTATTGGCACAGACCATTGGGAATATTTTGACTGGATTCTTATGCAAACCAAATCAGCAAATCTGCACGCAACGATTGCAAATCTAGACATAATCCAGACGCGATACCAGCATAAAAACAAGGCGGGTACCGATTCGCCAAAATATCTAATCATCAAAAATTAACAAAGAATTTTAATTTATTTACCAACTGTGGTTGCATCTGTTCGGCCATACGCACAACCTGCTCTATACGCACAGAATCCGGCGCAAACGCAAAATTCAATTCAAAATCGTTATTGTTATTCCACGCATTCAGCATTGCATAAATTCGCCCAACAAAATCAGATTTATCTCCTGTATCTTTTGGAAACACAAATAATATCGAATTTGCATTTATCTTTCGGACCTTTGCAAACAAATCATTCCAATCAAAAGGGCCAATTTGACTTAAATCCAATCCAATAGACAAATCCTTATCAAAGAACAAATCATCTCTTATTGCGCACAAGAAATCAACAAAGGCCCCCAATTCAGAAAAATCCAAAAACACCTGTGCCCCATCTGCACCTTGCTTAAAAGTCTGATTAATATTTTTTACAACATCAGAAATAACTGCTTCATTTATTTTTTTATCAGACACATAAAACCGTGACATAATCTTGGTTGTTCCATCTTCCAGCCACGGCCAAACCACAGACACTGACGCTGGCGCAACAGATAATACAGGCATCACCTGCTCAGTAACAATCTGTACAGCCTGTGCCAAATCAGCAGATTCCTTGTCTGCTGCGCACCACAAACACCACGATATTTCAATTTTATCATCAAGAAGCTTTTTTTCCATCATTGTACTTTTTAGTTTATCACAAATATGATACAATTGAAACATAATGAAAAATAAATTCGATAAATTTTTACTAATTTTTTTATGGCTTATTATCGCCACCCTTGCGACCTGTTTTTGGTTCAATATAAAATTTGGTTTTAATATATTTTCCAAGGAAAATTGGGATTACCTTGCATATATGCAGGCATCACAGCAATCTGTAACACCACTATTTTATATATCACTGATAGTATCAGTATTTTTATCAATCTTTGGCCTATATTTATTATTACGTCCACGCCGCAGGATAATAAAAATATCAACCAAAACACAACACAACCAAGACACTAATATTTCCACTACCAGCCATCAACAGGCATCAACAGGCACAAATTATTTTGCCCCCGTACCAGAACGTCCGAAACGATTAAATCAACAACAAATTTTACCTGTCCCCACCAATCAGCCTATTCAACGGTCTGCCACACATACCATCCCGACAACTGCACCTGTTCCCACGGCACAAAACGCATTTATTAATCCGACTGCCCCTGAAATAAAATGGAACAAACAAGAAATAACACATATTTTTGAATCTGCAGGTTATGTTATAAAAGCCCCTCCTAAAATTAACGGTCTGCAAACCATACTTTTTGCGATTGGCACAAACGAAACCATCTGGATTGGTGCCACAGATTGCGATACTGCGACCCTATCAGACCGAATCGCCACAATACAACAAATATTTTCCGACACACTTGAAGATATTGAAATAGATATAAATGCATTTATCATGAACAAAACGCCAATTGCACCAACCGCAAATATATTAGTATTTGACAACACTCATACATTAGACGAATATATAAAGGCACACCCAAACCCACAACTAACAACAGAAGAGCAAGAAAACTTTGACGCATTTTCTTCTTACATATCCACTGTAATTGAATACCTAGGACGAATCTAATGCAATTAACACAAAGCGCTGCAGAAAAACTTATCGAAGAACTTGGTATAAAAAATATACCATTAATATCTGTGCGCCCTGTTTATACAACAGTATCACCCGATTGGTTTTCTGTATACAAACGCCTATGCAAACAATTTATGACATCATTAACAGACTCGGTTGAAACACTTGCATTTATGAATCTAACCCAAGACGAATTTATGAATCTAATTATGGGCAAGGCACTGCCTGCAAATATGTCATTTCGCTTTCGCATTCCGCTATCGTGGGGTGGCGCACTGGATATAGACAATATGTTTTTATGCCACACCTTTCCACACTCATATAATATGGATAGATTTATCATACAACAAAGTGGGAACGAAACGGTATGGTTGCCTAACCCTGCGAAAAAGATATACCTGCCATCACAATCATCTTTAAGTTCTGCTGGTGGCAATGGTACCGAAGACAGACTAACAGAAACAATCGCATCACAAATTGCCAGCAATCGGGATTTCTAAACAATATGACAATATGCACTGAATTTTTAAAATCAATACATACACGTGGCGCAACATTTACATCACCTGTTCCGACACAACAATTATCATTAACAAATGCGGCGCTTCAGCGCGGTCGCTATGCAATGTTGCCTGATTTTTTAATTCAATTATACACTAACACTGGCGGCGTAAATCTGGGTTCAGGGTATATTTTTGGTCCAAATGATGTTATATACACCCCCCCATTTGTAATCCCCAGCATAATAAAAGTAAACAATGATGTTGGGCCACTTGGCAAAACAGCCGGCAAAACAATATTTGGTCGTAATGATTTATTTTGGTTTGCCTATGATGCATTTGGCATATGCTATATGTTGGACAATTTGACACTTAAAGCAATACGAAAATATGACGACCCGTTCAAGGCATTAAACGATTGCTTAATCGCAGGAAAGCTATAAAATGAAAAAATTATCCGTATCATTATCTGGTCATCAAACCAGCATTACACTTGAACCAGAATTCATAGATGCCTTGCACGCGTTATCCAAACGTCAAGGAAAATCCGTTGCATCAATCATCAGCGAACTTGATTCCACACGCACACCAGACGTAAATCTTTCATCTGCTGTCCGCGTATGGATATTAAAGCAAACACTTTTACTTATCGGACAAAATTAATTTTCCTTTGCTGTCGAATAAAAGGCCCCTCTTCCTTTCACATACCCACCCGCATCTATTGGCGACCAATCATCTATTAAATTTTTTTGACACGCCCCACAAACACAATCCAGAAAATACCAATATTACAATCATCCAGAAATTCATCCCCAGCATTCTATATGGCGTATTATGTGCCCCCCAAACAAACCCATCCAAAACGCCAGATTGTGCAACCGGCAATTGTGACAACACATTACCATCTGACAAAACAAACGCACTAATACCCGAATAATTTGCCCGAATTACAGGCACACCTGATTCAATTGCATACCTGCGCACCATATCCAGATGCTGATATGTACCTGGGGTATTACCAAACCAATTATCATTTGTTATATTTATAATTGCGTCCGGTGTTTTAGAATCGTCTGGTATAACAGCACCTGAAAAAATAATTTCATAACAAATTGCTGGTGCAAATACAAAATCCTGGAATTCGATTAATTCTGGTCCGCTTCCTGCACCTAAGTTTACAGGACTTGGCAATATTCCCAATGGACTATATTCGCCAAATGGAACCAAATGAGATTTTGAATATATTTTTTTTATTTGTCCTGATTTGTCTGCAAAAACCATTGAATTATATAATTCTGCCCCATCATAAAAAGATGCCCCAATTATAATATCTGTTTCCAACATATATGCCAATGGCATAAAATCATTTTCCAAAACAGTATATGGATACGATGTTTCTGGGAAGACAATCAAATCTGGTTTTTCACCCATTATCGCCATATGAAACAATTGTTGTAAATTCTCTTCTGCATTTTTCAATGCAGACTCTCTGTCATGTGTTGCTTTTTTTTCTTGGGATTGTGCGGGCTGAACAATTCGCACATATTTTTGATTTTGATTAAAGTCCTGATTTACCTGTGTAATATTATTTTGTCCCCACCAGCATCCAAACAATGCCATCAAAACAAATACCACAAATACAACCCACGCATATATTGATTTAAAATTCCTTAGCAATTCAACCCCCGCAGCAACAATACCGACAAGGACAAACGTTAATCCCAATGCCCCCCACAAAGACATAGAATTTGCAAGCATCGGAAATCCCAGACTAATATTCGCAATTGGGTTCCATGGAAAACCTGTAAACATCCATTCGCGCCCCCACAGTACCAATGTCCAAACCACAGCAAACAAAATCGCGCTATACGCATAATTTCTTCGTATACAAGAAATCGCAACAAATGGCCAAGAAAAAATAAACACCCCTGCAATCATTAAACCAAGCAATGCTGGAATTGTCCAAACTGCAAATTTACTTGTCAATTCTGGCACGACATAAATTGAATTCAACACCCACCAAAACATCGACAAGGCATATACTGCACCAAATGGTGCAACATGCAAAATCGATTTCCAAAAACCACAACTATTTTTATTTCTGACTGTCAACCAATATGCCCCACCAATTCCAATCAATGTACACCACCATTGATAAAACGGTGCGAACCCCAACGCCGCAATCCCACCAAACAAAGCATACAGCGCATATTGCCAAAAACCATTTTCCTTTATCTTTATCTTTTTTAATCGTGCCACGATACCCCCACCAGGACAACAATCCGCATCACAACACGCGAAATATTCATCATCATCCTGATATGGGTTTTTTATTCCCATTTTCTTTAGTATTTTAATTTCTTTATCTTCCATTTCCGCGGCATCATCATCGTTAATATGATCATATCCCAACAAATGCAACACACCATGAACCATCATATGTGCGATATGATTTTCGACAGGGATATTTTCTATTTGTGCTTCTTTTTTAACAGTATCGATTGATATATAAATATCCCCCAACAAAACATCATCACCCAATTCAAAAGACAACACATTTGTTGGTTTATTTATATTTCTATATTTGTTATTTATTTTCTGAATTTCTTTATCATTGGTCAATATCACAGACACTTCAGAATTTTCATATTTTTTTCCGACAACTGCATTTGCGATTTTTTCAAAATTTATTTTATACTTATTCCAACGTTTATCATGCACATCGACCAAGACTTTCATAATTTCCCCTTTATCATTTAGGCATTAAAAGTTGTTTCTTTACCATACAGAAATATATCTTGTTTTGCATTTTTCTGACGAATTTGCTGAATTCCGGAATTAAAAGCAGTTTTTTTAGCATCATCTGTCAGTTTTTTATTTATTCTATTTTTTAAATCATTATAACTGTTTCCTGAATATTTCTGCGCCCTTTCGATTGCATTATTAGCCTCTTTATAAAATTTCTGCTTTCTTTTATTTTCTGTATCCCCAATTTTTTCATAACACAAGGCCAAATTATAATAAACATAGCCCTTATTTGCATTTGGCGCATTGTCAAAGTATTCAGATTTTATAAACTTTTCTATTACACGCACGCCTTTTTTAGGTTTGCCCATTTTATAATAAGCCAAAGATATATTACTATAAACAATATAATTTTCAGGATTTGCCTCCAACGCTTCTTCAAATTTTTGTATTGCTTCTTTATATTGTTCCTTATGATAAAGTTCTTCACCTATTTCATTAATTTTGTCAGATTCAGACACCTCATACTTCACAGAATTTGCCAACTGTTGGGCTGCGAAATAATCAATTGTTGATCCATCAAAAATTTCCCCTGCCAAGATTGTATTTACTTCCTGTTCCGTCAAATAATCACGTACCTTTAATTGTTCTGTTCCCTTTGTTTTCTTATGCTGCGGTCTTTGCAAAACATCCTCTATATCAGGTATTCTTAGCACACCAACAGGCCTCGCATTGCCTCCTTTACCATCATAAACCAGCAAATCTCCTTTATTCATTGTTTCAGGGTTATAGACCGATAAATATGCCGAATCTTGCTTTAATATAGCACTTATTTCATACGGTGCTTCTGCCATACAGTTTAAAATAACATCATCAGAAATATCCCCCAATGCATACAACGCGCACACAGAATACTTATTTGACATTCCGCCCCATTGTGTACCGCGTACTTTCCCATACTGCCGAACAAAAACATTCATTATTTCTTCTATTGTTTTTCCAGCATTAACTGCATCACGCACAGGAATACCTGAATTACCTTTAAGCGAATAAGTACTTTCGCCTGCATTATATGCCGCCACCACCAAAGTAATAAACAACTTTGCATCCATCGGCACATTAAAAGCTTCTTTCATCTTTGGATAAATCTTTTCACGCGTCCATGCATCCGCCAAGGCTCTAGCCTCTTCAACAGACACTCTCAAACCGTTTACTATTGGTCGTCCCAGTATTTTTTTTGCAAATTTACGATGCACTTCATCATCAATAATAAAACCTGTCCCTATTGTTTTCGTACCACTTGTTCCATTATCATAGTACATTTTTTGCACATACCCTTCGGTCAAGAACAAATGAGAAATCACATACGGCTGTATTGCATTAATTTGTTTCTCCCACTCTTCATTTGAAACATTTGGATTAATTTTAAAATTATCAAATGACATTGCTTTTTTTCGTGCTTTCTCTTCTTTTTTCTGCTTATAATCTTCGATTTTATCCCTTGTAAAATCTACGATTTCATTCCCCATCCACATCAAAACCGGAATCATATAGTACAACATATACGATGCCAATGCTGGATTATTTTTTGCAAATCCTGCTTTCTTTTTATTTTTTAATCCGCGTTCCATCGCGCGCAACAGCGGATTATCCAGCGCCACACCATTAAACAACCGTGTAAAATATTCCATCAACCACAATGAAACCACACCAGAATACTTTGCAGTATCAGCAAGCACTTTTGCCTTTTTCGGTTGCAAGGTTACTAATTTTTTTCGCCCTGTTTTAAAGGCATCTGCAACAAGCCTTGGTCCATTTCCAATTTTTTCTATTCTTGTCTGTTGTTTATTTTTCATCATTTTACTTCCTTCCTAGGCCACTTTTTTTTGCAATTTTACTACGTTTTTTCGCATAATCGGGTGCTACAAACGGATAATCATTTGGCAAGCCCCACTTTTCCCGATATTGTTGCGGTGTCATATTAAATCTTCGTTTAATATACCTACGCAACATAATATGCCATGTACCATCTTCCAGACACTGTATTTTATCGTGCTGAACAGAATCATCAATTTGTTGTTGTGTAACAGATGTTCCACGCAGAATTTCACGCGCATTACGCACAGCCTGTTCCATTGTCAATTTTGGATTTGCGGCGATTGCTGCTGCTGCTAAATTTGCGACCGCCAATGTAAAATCAGAATTTTTATTTACCAACTTGCGCTTCTTTTATTTATTTAATACAATTAATTATAACACAAATAAACAGCAAATAAAAGTCCAGTATAATGACACGTCCACTTTCAGATTTAATGCGTCCCAACACAATTGACGAAGTAATTGGTCAAACAAACCTACTTGGCGAAAACGGTCTTATTCGCCGTATGGTTGACAATCAAAAATTATCTAATTTAATATTATGGGGCCCCCCTGGTTGTGGCAAAACAACAATTGCGCGCGCGCTGGCCAATTCCACAGTTATGGACTTTGTACCGATGTCCGCAGTATTTTCTGGGACCGCGGACATAAAGAAAGCGATGGATACCGCACGTATGAAGCGCGACATTGGACAAAACACATTATTATTTATTGATGAAATACATCGCTTTAACAAGACACAACAAGACACCCTGTTACCATATCTTGAAGACGGCACAGTTGTATTTATTGGTGCGACCACAGAAAACCCCAGTTTTAATTTAAACAATGCATTATTATCACGCTGTCATATTGGTGTATTATCTGGTCTTTCAACCGAAGATTTATTAACATTAATTTCACGTGCGGAAAAATTTCTTGGAAAAACATTACCACTAACATCTGATGCACGAACACATCTTGCCCAGATGGCAGATGGTGATGCACGCTTTTTATTAAATACTATTGAATATATATCGAATGCAAATTTCAAGACCGACCTAACCCCAGACAATCTTGATTCTGCGATACAAAAACGCGCACCATTATCTGACAAGGCCGGCGATGAACACTATAATTTAATTTCCGCATTACACAAATCATTACGCGCCAGCGATACAGACGCGGCATTATATTGGGCGGCACGTATGATGACATCTGGTCAAGATCCAAAATACATATTTCGCCGTCTTACGCGCTTTGCTGTCGAAGATATTGGTCTTGCCGATCCAAACGCATTACAAATTGCAATCGCCGCCTGGTCTGCATACGAAAGGCTGGGCAGTCCCGAAGGGGATTTAGCCCTAACACAGCTTGTGATATATCTGGGGACTGCACCAAAAAGTGTCGGAAACTATCGCGCGCAAAAGGCCGCATATGCTGCTGCACGCGCCACCGGCAGTCTTATGCCCCCACGAAACATATTAAATGCACCGACCAAAATGATGAAAGAGCTAGGTTATAATGCCGGCTATATATACGAACCGGACACAGCATCAGGCTTTTCTGGTCAGAACTGCTTTCCAGAATCGATGGGGCGACAAAAATTTTACGAACCGGTTGAACGTGGTTTTGAACGCGAGATAAAAAAGCGCCTTGATTATTGGGACACCCTGCGCCATAAACTAAACAAAAAGTAAAAACTAACGGGTTTTGGCCAGTTTCCTTGAAATATCATCCAAGACAAATTTCAAATCCGCACTTTTATCTGTATTTCTTGCCACACAACCGACATTCGCCCTGTTGACAAGCCCACTAAGTGTACGCCCCGCCCCCAATTCATAGGCATATTTGATATTATGTTCTGGGAATTTCTTTACAATTTCCGCCCAACGCACCCCATGCGTTAACTGACTGCACAACATATCGCGAATTTTTTCAGGCTCATCGACAACATCCGCCACATGATTCGAGAACCATTTTATCTTTGGCTTATTTATTTGCACATCACGAATATCTGCGCGCAATTCTGCTTCTGCATCTTTCATCAGCGCACAATGTGCAGGATAAGCAACATTCATACGACGCACCAATTTTACACCACGCGCCTTTAATTTCCTTGTTAATTCATCCAAAGAATTATTATACCCACTGACAACGAATTGATTATCTGCATTTATATTTGAAATTTGGGCAAACCCATTTGGCAGAACTGAATTAACCAGCTCTAACAAACTATCTCTATCGATTCCGACAACAACAATCATACCTGCATTATCTGGGGATTTTTTATACATATAATACGACCGTTTTTTTAACAACCCCACCGCATCAGCCATACTTAAACTGCCTGCGCAATACAATGCAGAATATTGTCCTATTGAATGCCCAGTAATTGCATACGCGATATCACACAAAGGCCTTTTGATTTCATCTTCTATGACACTGGCAACTGCGACAGAATTTGCAAAAATTGCCACAGCTGCATTTTCTGGCGCATTCAAAACACAATCTGAACCATGATGCATAATTTTTACGATATCTGTTTTCAAAACATCTGACACCATTTCAAAGGCATAACGGGCACTGGCGAAATCGCGCCAAATTTCTGCCCCCATACCAACAAATTGCGACCCCTGTCCTGGAAAAAGAAATACTATATTATCTTGCATAACGAACACCACAATAAACCCAAAAGTAAAACTTGTCAACATTTCATAAAACAAATAATAAAAAAACTTGATTTTATATAAGTAATAATACTATCATTCATATAACGATTTAACTAATCGTTGGGTCTAACTAACCCACAAAACATCGATGTCAGTCAAGACATAAAAAACAATCCAACCAAACTATGGTTGGGGTGCGTGATATATATAAATAAGCGCGACAATCTTCGATGTATTGTTAGTTAGCTCCAACCTTCTTTATTAAAAGCAAGAAGGTTTCTTTATACACAAGAAAGATTAAAGGAGACACTAATGAAGAAACTTTTAACCGCCGGCATATTTGGCACACTATTAACCATCACAGGCGGCGCAGATGCATCAATTGTATCACGCGGATTTTTTGAAGAACAAATTGGAAATTATGCAACTCTTGATTTGCTAAATTCCAAGGCAAATCAAAGCGACCTAACCAACCTATCAAACATAGTCGGCACCCCGACCGAGATGACGTATATGAACCTTTCTTTCGATAGAGACATGTATGAACTTTTTGGAGAAACTTATTGGCAACAATATGGAGATACAGCCGTCCCAACAAATGATATTTCTGAATTTATTCGATTAAGTTATACAGACACGACTTTTCCAGGAATAGCTGGTATACTGGTACGACTGTTTGCAACTCAGCAACGAGATGATGAAAATTGGCCAATCAGATTATTTACTATATTTGATGATTATTCAGACCTTTATAGAAATAGTGGTGGGACATATTTTTATGAATATATTACTGATGGAGGAAATTCTTCTAGTGGGATAGTTTATGGTTTAAGAAAATTAACTAATGAAGTTAAAAAAATCGGTACATTACCGGCGGGCTATGATAGTGTTGGGGCGGCCTTAGAGGCAATTAATGCCAAGGTTGATAATAAAATCACCAATCTATCTGCCACCGCCAGCAATGGTAAATATGTCTTAACCGCGGTCAAAGAAGGCGACCAAACAACATACGCATGGGAATCAATTGA
>JAFSDI010000035.1 GCA_017436325.1 Alphaproteobacteria bacterium
CAATTATCTTTGATATCGTGCTGCACGATGGCCAACGTGGTGTCCCATCTGCAAAAAATTGCTTACTTTTATTAAATGTTGTCGCATCCAGTCCGCTTAATTTCGCCAAGCCAGAACAAGATAAATTATTATCTTTGGCCAATCGCTCAATCGCATTCCATATAATTTTATGTTTCATTATATCTCTCCTGTATAACAAAAAAAATAAAACAAAGGAATTATTCCAGATTCAAGGAACAAAATCAAGCAAAAAGATAAAGCGTGACGCGGTTCAACCTGCGGTTGTGACGAATGGTCAGGAAAAGCCGCCTTGGGGCGGTTTTATTATATTTGATTTTTTATCGTTGGTTTTGTTTAACATACTCTGTGGCACGTTTGCGTTGGGTTATGTTATCAAACACAGCCACATTCTTTGCTGGATTTTATCTGTTTGGCACAATAAACAGAAACTGCCCTAAAGGCAGATGTATGTAAATTTATGATTAAGCATATTTGGCCATATATGTTGTATTTTTGACAGACCTTGATATAATATGCGTCAAAGGGGTATAATATGCAACAAAGACAGCTAGAAAAATTAAGCCAAATGACGGGTGTCGATTTTAACTTTGTTCCTGCAAATAAAAATCAGTTCGGGGTAAAGTATTACGAGCACAGATGTTTAAATGATGATGAATATTTCAAAATTGCTGGCGATTTAAATCAGTATGAAAATGTTATTTATACGTGTTTAGAGTATCCTGATGGTACATCTTCTATTGTTGTATTGCAAAATAATTTGGATAAAAAACGTCTTGAAAACATTTTATGGGGGCGGGTTGGTGATTTAGAGCAAACAAAACCAATTGGCAAAATTCATGGCAATGATGTTTTTCTAGATTTGATTAAGACACAGACGAACCAATGCGCCACTATTGTAAGCCACAGTAATCGTGCGGTTGCAGTCGTGGTTATTAATGGCCATCGTTTGCCTTTTTATGTATCTTCTGGCATTTCTGGCAAGGATACAGAATATGGCATTCCATCTGGCAAATGGTATCCATTACAAGGGATTTCACGGGCAGGCTGGCTTAACAAAATGCCGGAAATGAATAAAAGTACATATCAAGAACTGGATCAAATTTGTGAAATGCTGGAACAGAAATTCCCTGCAAAAATATTTAAACAGCGCGCATTGAATGGTGATATTCCTGTTGCAGATAATACGGCCTTATTGGAATCTGCCAACAACGATTTTATAGAAGGTACCCCATTAAACGAGCTTATCTCGTATCAGTATTACAGGAATCATATAATATATCTGCCGGCAATTATTGAAGAATGGTGTTCTGCCCCAAAAGATTTTCTAGAAATTACAAATGGTGCATTGCAGATTTATGAACTTAACATATTGGAAAAGATACGTAAAACCAATATAATGGCTAATTCAGTGCTAAATGGTGATGTTATTTGGTTCAAACCCGTTCCCAACCAACTAGAAACAGATGCAGAAACAATCCAAGGGATACAAGAACAATTGGACAGACTTAATGTGTCGTCAGTGTATGTTTCTTCGGATAAGTACATTGGTATCGGTGTCCCTGTTGATAAATTGGACAATTTTCTTCATAATAAACAAACACAAAAAGATTTTACAACGGCTGCCAAAAAACTAGAAGAATTACCGCACAAACAAGACAAGGAAAAATCTTTTATGAAAATGTTTATTGATAAAGTGAAAAATATTATTGAAAGTTAAACATAATCATATGCTATAACGTAACAATGCCTGTTTGCTTTTTTAGATATAGTTCGGTTGCTGGGAATGGTATCTTCAAGATGCTCGGTAAATAGGGCGATACGTCATAGGCTTAGATTTAAAGTAGCAAAGGATACAAAATGATAAAAGACATCAGTTATTCTGCATATATTTTGCCTGTGCGTGATGGACGGGTTGCCTTGCTGAAATACGGTGAAAACGGATACGGACCAATCGGTGGATGAAAATGGGAATAACCCTTGATACAAAAGAATCTTTAAAACAAGCAATAGAGAAAATGGAGAGTATAAATGAAAGAAATTGAAATCTTGGTTCAGGTTTTCGCAGACGAAGCAGATGTTCTGCGTAAATTATCTGAATTTGACTTCTTGGGCGATAAACGTACGGTGGATACATACTATTACGACCCATTGCGCCCAGATTTACAACCCGACAGCAATGGCCGCTTGTATGCATGCTGTCGCACACGTGCAAAAGACGGCACAAATTATATCACGTACAAGTACGACCATTTTGACGGTGACACATGGTTGTATTCTGATGAATCCGAAACAACCGTTGCTGATATGTCAACTTTGTGCGATATTATGAATGCGCTGGGGTTGCGTGAATTGATACGGATTGACAACCTGAAACGCACATACCGTGCGGGCGATTATACAATTGAATTTGAAACTGTGGCAGATCTGGGGCTGTTTTTAGAGGTGGAATATTGCACCGCCGATGATGTGGATGTGGCGCAAGTGAAATCTCAGATTCAATCATTCATAGACGGATTGGGTTTTGCAGTGTCGCCAGAATTAAATGCTGGCAAACCAGAATTAATGTTGCGCAAGAAACAACAGGACGCAGAATAATTGTGAAAATATTTAACAAGATAAACCCGCCCCCACATGGACGGTTTTCTTATCCATACAATCCTTTTTGACATCCTATGAATTCGGTTTATACTGAATCCTGAAATGGCGGAAAGGTTTTATCTTTGCATTGATTTAAAGAGTTTCTTTGCCTCGGTCGAAGCGGTTGACCGTGGCCTGGACCCATTTACAACAAACCTGGTGGTGGCGGACCCGTCACGGGGGCGGGGGTCGGTCTGTCTGGCGATAACGCCGGCGATGAAGGCGTTGGGGATTCGTAATCGTTGCCGGGTCTTTGAAATCCCGCGTGGGGTCGAATACATCACCGCCATGCCCCGCATGAAAAAGTATATGAAAGTGTCCGCCCAGATTTACGGGATTTACCTACGCTATATTTCGCCCGAAGACATCCATGTCTATTCCATTGACGAATGCTTTATCGATATCACACCTTACTTGAAAATGTATAAACGGTCTCCCAAAGAAATGGCGATAATGCTGATGGATGCGGTGCGGGATGAAACGGGCATATGCGCCACCGCCGGCATTGGTACGAACTTGTTCTTGGCCAAGGTTGCGCTGGACATCACGGCCAAGAAAGTCCCCGACCATATCGGGTACCTGGATGCGGAATCGTTCCGGGAACACTTATGGCACCATCGGCCGATAACAGACATCTGGAACATCGGGGCGGGCATTGCACGGCGACTGGAAAAGTACGGTGTTTATGACCTGTATGGGGTTACACAGTTGCCAGCAGACACCCTGTATCGTGAGTTCGGCACAAATGCAGAATACCTGATTGACCATGCCAATGGCATCGAGCCATGTACGATTGCCGATATTCACAATTATCAGGCGAAATCACATTCCCTGTCCAACGGCCAGATTCTGTTCGAAGACTATAACTTTGACGACGCACAGATTGTGATGCAGGAAATGGTGGATAACCTGGTCTTGGAATTGGTGGAAAAGAACCTGGTGGCGGATGAAATATCGCTGGCTGTGGGGTATTCACGTGATGTGCGGCGCCCAACCGGGGGCAGTCGTAAATTGCCAGCGCACACATCGTCTTATAAATCATTGGTGGCGGAATTTGTGCGCCTGTATCGGGAAACAACCGACAAACGCACGCCGATACATAAATTGACGGTTGGGCTGGGGAACCTGGTCGATGCGGATACGGTGCATCTGCAACTGGATTTATTTGCGGACACAAGGGCGGACGAACGCGAAAGCAAACTGCAACACGCGCTGCTGGATATCAAGGGCAAATTTGGCAAGAATGCCGTCTTGCGTGGCATAAATTATCACGAGAAATCCACCGGTCGCAAACGTAATACTTTGGTTGGGGGGCACAATGGCTGATAATACCGCACGTGCAAAACAGTTTATGCCTTTTGCGGCCCTGCGTGGCTACTATGCGATGGTGCTGGCTAAAAATCGGGTGGTTGAGCCCAGACGGGAATTGATTGGTGATGCCGCAGAACGACTATCACGGAAACTTGCGCTGGTTAAAAAAGGCATGATGGTAACAGTGCGCTTTTACCGGACCGATGCCTATGACACCATAACGGGCCTGGTCACCCGCATAGACCCCGAATACCGATACATCACCATAGTCAAAACCAAAATCCCCTTTGATGATATTACCGAAGTATCCAGCCCCGAAATCCCAGATGGGGAATGAAAAACTAGCGATATAAGTGTTTGTTCTTTAATTGATTATTTGGACATATTATCTATAATGGTCATATGAAGCCTAAATCATACATTGTTGAAAATGCAGAACTCATGTCTGAATGGGACTGGGATGCTAATGCTGATTTAGATCCAAATAAATTGACACCGGGTTCAAATAAGAAAGCCTGGTGGAAATGTTCCAAATGTGACCATGAATGGCAAACAGCTATTCATCATAGGGTTATTGGGAAACAAGATTGCCCAAAATGTAGATATTTATTAAAAAAACACATTTCGTCTAATTTGGTAGAGACACATCAAAACCGTCTTAAATACTGGGATTTTTCTAAAAATAAATTATTAAAACCTGAAATAGTAAGTAAGTACTCGCGTAACAAAGTTTGGTGGAAGTGTCCTGACTGTAATCATGAGTGGGAGGCAACAATAAAAAGCCAGATAAAAAAACAAATAATGTGTCCACAGTGTAAAAAAGGAATAAAAGACCTGGCTTCCATGAGACCAGAACTTTTAAAAGAATGGGATATGACTAAAAATGCCGCAAATCCAAGATATACAGCGTACGCTTCTAACAAATATGCTTGGTGGAAATGTTCAAAATGTGGTTATGAATGGAAAGCGAAAGTATCTAATCGTGTGTTGTTAAAACGGGGGTGTCCATGTTGTTCTGGTAGTGTTGTTGTGCCAGGAATAAACGATTTAAAAACGAAATTCCCTCATATAGCCAAAGAGTGGCACCCAACTAAAAATGGCGATTGGTTACCAGAGAATTTTGCTGGTGGTGCAAGCAAAAAGGTTTGGTGGCAATGTCCATTGGGACACGAATATCAAGCGACGATAGGCCACAGAACAGCGCCGAATGGCACAGGTTGTCCGATATGTTATTCTGGACGGCAAACTTCATTCGCAGAACAAGCAGTATTCTTTTATGTTAAACAATTGTATCCTGATGCTATAAGCAGGCATAAATCTGATTTTCTGGGCAAGTTTGAATTGGATGTTTATATTCCATCTATCAAATATGCGATAGAATACGATGGCGAAGCGTGGCATAAGCAAAATAAAATAGAAAGAGAAAAGCGAAAATATCAAATATGTAAAGAACATGGTATAACTCTGATTAGAATGCGAGAACAAATGCCGGAGTCGGGCGAAGAAGTTGCAGATCGTATAGTTGGTATGAAAAATCTGTACGAGCATAAGAATCTGGAATTTGCCTTAAGACAATTGTTAATGCTTTTAAATTTGTATAAACCAATACCAGATAATTTAATAAATTTAAAAAGAGACAGATTTAAAATATTAGAATATAAAAAATCAGAGATATGCAACTCTCTTGTTTCTGTTCGGCCAGATATCGCAATGGAATGGCATCCAACTAAAAATGGCAATTTGCAACCAAGTATGTTTAGTTGTGGTTCTGACCATAAAGTATGGTGGGTATGTCCAAAATGTGCTTATGAGTATCAGTCAACAATCAGTCATAGAACGAGCAAAAAAATCCCAACAGGATGCCCTATATGTGGCAAGGAACGTAGCGATCTAGCAAAAAGCGTTGCGGTAAACATGATAGATCTTAAAACAGGCGACATAATAAAAACTTTTAAGTCCATATCGGATGCTGGCAGACAGATGAAAATAAGTTCGGGAAATATAGGCATGGTATGCAGGGGGCATAGACCTTATGCTGGCGGATACAAATGGGAATATGCTGATGAGAAAATTTCAAAAAAGTATAAAAAATTGAATAAACAATTAGATTTGGGTTTGGCCGAATAGGCAAAGTGTACCCAAATTAAGAAAAAAAGGACAGATTTCTAGCCTCTTTTATGTAGTTCGATAATGCCAGAAAAATAGCCCGTTTCACAATTGACACTACCGAACTACAAAAAAACGACCGATGTTACAATCCTGGGCTAGACGTTGCGAAACCTTGCTGCGTGATTGTCGGGAATCTTTTGATATGTTACCTACCAACAATGTTTGATAAGGCCTGAATAAGTTTCGCTTTTTCTTGGCTGCCATCGGTTCTAAAGCGAATAAGCGGGATGTTATAGGTGGCAAAAATACTGTCTTTCATTCTATCGCGTTCATATTGTTTGGTGTTTTCGTGGTGGTATTTGGTGCCGTCAACCTCTATCCCTAATACAGGCTTTTTAGTAACGCGATCAAATATCAGAAAATCGCAATGTGTCATGATATTGTTTGCATAACTGTATTCTTCGTTGGTTAGTTTTGATAAATCGTTGAAAATTGATTTTAAAGGTACGTGCAACGCAACATCAAAGATATTAAATTGTTCTGTTTTTAATACTTCTGTAATTAAATCGTACATAGCATTTTCGCTGTCAAATTCTGAAACACTGGACTTTATCATTTGTCTGCGTTTTTCTGCATAGCACTTGTATAAACAATCAAAGACTGAACTTATATCACTTTGCACAACGGTCAGGTTATTATAGTTAATATAGTCAATCAGGGCGCCAATATTTGTGTCTTTTTCTTCTTCGTTACCATTGGTTACAACGATTAGTTGGTCTATGGCACGTGATATGGCCACGTTTAGTCGATTGGGCTGATCCGCAAATTCTGAAATTTGATTATCAACCATAGATAGAATGATTATGTTTTTCTCACGTCCTTGGAATTTATCAACCGTATCGGCCTGAACCTTTGTATCCTTGAATATGTTTTGCAGGGCGGTAACCTGATTCCTGTATGGTGTCACAATGCCCAGACTGTCATCGTTTACATTTAATTTTTGCTGCGGAATAATCTCGTCAACAATAACGTCAATTTGTCTGTGGTTGGTATGGTTTCGGGCGTGATTGCCGATTTTCGTTTTATATACAACCAAGGGCGTACGGTCGGTATTTGGCCTGGACAGGGATATAAGCTGCCCACCATAGAAGCGTTGGTTGCAAAATTCAATAATCTTTGGGTGACATCTATAGTGTTCCCGTAACATAACAGATGGTATATCTTTGAACAGTTTTGTCACGGTCGACAGCAAGCTGTGATTTTTATACCTGTAAACCTCTGGGATTTCAAATTTATCAAAAATCGCATCGGTTGTTTTTGCGTTTTCTGTGTCCACAACGTTGGGCAGTTGTTTTAAGTCGCCGACAATTACTGCGTTCTGTGCGCACCCCAATGCCAGCGCACCAGTAACTAAATCAACCTGGGATGCCTCGTCAATTATCACATAGTCAAAAATCCCATCAAATAGGCAATTTGAAAGGGAATATGTCGTACTAAGAATTACGGGGTATGATTTCAGAAAATCTTTATCGGCCGGATTTGTGGCCCGTTCCAACTTTTTGTATTTTTTTGCCAGATTATCTTTGACCAACTGCATTGACCAGTCAGTATATTGTTTGATTTTTTCTGAAAAATTAAATTTTGCAAGTTTCTTTTCTGACTGCTCGATGTCTTGGGACAGGGTTGCTATACGCTTTGTATACCAAGCCTGTTGACAGGTTTTTATCACCGTTTCAACATCGCTGTGAAAGAATTGTTTATCCTTTATCTTGTATCTATAACGAAATATTATACGTTCAATCAGGTTTGGGCGGCGATTGCGCTGGGCAAAACTCTCGTATGCCAGCCAAAGCCGCATCGCCTTGTCATCACTCAGGTGACTGATATTGGATTCATTTATATCTGGATTTTGCACACGAAAGTGCTGGTATTCGGTGTTCAGCGCATCAAATTCTTGTTTGTTTTTCGCCGTTCTGTTTTGTTCGGCCAGCATGGTCAGCAGTTTTTCATGCAGTGTTTTGATTTTCTTTATGGTGGATTTTGCCCATTTGTTGCTTATATGCCAATCAGACATATCTGGTAATTTGTGATCTGTTTGGTTAAATGCGGCAATGTTTGAACTGCTGCCCAGAAAAGCCGCCATAAATCCCAAATCATATTTTTGCAGTTTTTCCAGCACATTGGCGGTCGCAGAATTGTTTGCAGAAACCACGGCAACTGTTTTCCCCGCCATTACAATATTTGCTATGATATTCAGTATAGTTTGCGTTTTTCCGGTCCCCGGCGGTCCTTCAATAATAGACAGCTGGTTGGTCATGGCATTATCAACGGCCTGTTGTTGGCTAATATTAAATCCAAAGGGGTACAATGGCGTATCTGATATCTTGCTGTTATTGTCCCTGTATTCACCAGATAAAAAGTCATATAAAACGGTTTCTTTGGATTTTTCGTTAATGCGATTAAGGTTTTTAAGCAAAATATTCTGACCATAATCGTTGTTCAAACCTACGGAATCCGCAATCGAACGCAAGTATGAAAATACTTTTTTTGCTCTTTGCTCATCCTGTTTTATTGGTTCTAATCTAATACTACTTCTGCTGTAAGAGTATGACCGACCGTTTTTAAACATGACATTTATTTTATTGCCATCGGGTTCTATCAGCAGAATATCTTTGGTCAGATCTTCGCCTTTAATAAAAATCTTATGTGTTTTTGTATCCATGTTATATAGGAAAATATATCAAAATATACATGGGATTATCAATATATTTTAGGGGTGTTGATTCTCCAACCATATTACAATCTCCAACAAATCGTCAGGGATATGGTTTTTTGCTTGATTAATTAGTTTTGTTGGGCTGTCAAGATGAATCCGAAATCCCAGATTTCCAATAGTTTCAGACAGTTAATTTGTTTGCCTGCATCACACACCGCCTCACATAGCATTTTACACAGTTTTATTCTGTTTGTACGCATCGTTATAGTTATTTAATGCGCCCAAGGGGCTGAGGTACAAAATCTATTGACAAAAGTAAGGTTGGTACATATAATAATATTTGTTATGACAGATAAAGATGAAGTATTTGTAATACCCCAGAATAACGGTCGCGATAATCGCAGCTTTTCGCAACGTTTTCGTGAACGATTGGTATATCCATTTCAAAAAAAGCATTTTTATGCCCAATGGGAAAATGCGCCAATGGATATGCGTTTTCGTCTGACGAACAAGTGCGACGAAAATTGTGCACGCTGTTTTGAGTGTTCTGGGCCAAATAATCCATTGAATACGGTTCCTGTGGATGATGTTATTTTTTATGGTAATCAGCGTGACAGCAATTTTACTAATATCTATATGACCGGTGGTGAATGGTCGTTGATATATGATATTCATCCACACTATATGCGTCATATATTTGAAAAACTTGATTTATCAAAGTCAGATGAATATATTTTACAAACGAATGCGCGTTGGATAAACGGCCCGCATCGTGATGAAATTTTAGACGATATTAAACATATTCAGTCAGCGATTGGAAAACATAACGGTATATTAAAATTGGATATGTCTGTCGACAGATATCGCAGTGGACATAGTATTGATTGTGTTCGTGATGTTATTTGCGCGGTGGCATCTGACCCACAGTTTAAGCATACTAAAATTCGCCTGATGTCGTGTGCGTTGGATGCTAAAATGTCCAACGAACGTGTCTTGATGCCAAATTTTTTTGCCGAACGTGGCATAGAATTAAAATTTGAAAATCGTTCATGGTTTAATCCGTATTTCCAGGTTTGCTATGCCAATAACACACGTATTGTAATTCACGAAGAAGGCCCAACAATGCGTATTGGTCGTGCCAAGCAAAATAACATAGGCTATAAAATCTATTATCCGCAATTACAATGTGGTGGTTTGCAACCCGAACACACATTGATGGAATTGTCATTGCGTGAAGACGGTATGATAAAATGGCATAACTGGTACGACTGGGATATAATGGTGCCGTATAAAGACGCAGATGGGCAATATAAATCGTTGCCACAAATTCGCGCTGAATTGGTCGATATGGTGTGGCCACGTCTGTTGCGCCATAATATAAAAAATACTGTTTTGAATTTATTGCCAGTATACGGTGTTATTCGTCAAATATATATCAACAAGCAAATACAAAAAACGTACGAAGAAAACAGAAGGCAATTTACACACGTTGCACGCGTAATCAAAGAACTGTAGTTATTCGTGCATCACACACCGCCTCACATAGCATTTTGGCAAGTCTAATTCTGTTTAAATCTATTTTTCTAGTAATCTAAAGCCAAAAAGGGAAACCAAATATTTTATAAACGTGTTGACAAAAGAAAAACAGGTGTATATAGTAAGGTTTGTTATGGCTCAAAGACAAAATTGTATTTATTGTAATCAAGAAATCGCGACACGCAGTAAGGAACATGTTATTCAAAATGCGTTGGGTGGATTGTATGAATCAGAAGACATTTGCTGTCCCGAATGTAATAATTTTATCAGCCGGCATATTGATGCGCCTTTTACTAAAATATTTAATCCGATAATTAGCAGAATAGACGATTTTTCAAAAACCAATCACACAAAGTCCATGCCGCCATGTACAGGCACAGTTGTGTATAATGGCAAATCTTATAATGCCAATATAAAAGCGGGCAAGGTCGTGTCTTGCCCAGAATTAAGTCGCGAATTGCGTTGCGATATATCAAAACTGCCGCTGCAAATTGTCAGTTATAATTTTGATTTAAAAAATTCTGCTTTCCAAACAGGGATTGCAAAAATCGCATTTAATTATGCGATAGCACAAAATGTTGATTTTAAATATTTAGAACCTGGTTTGGTTGTAAATAAATCTGGCAATACAGTAAACAGTATAGAGTATAACTATAACATTATCCCGTTTTATCCATTAAATCCTGTTGACGTTAGTGTGGAACTGGATGGCGGTGCAACGGAACTCTTTCACAATATGATACTGTTTTCACAGCATAATGAGTTGTGGTGTTATGTCGATTTGTTTAATACTTTTCAGTATTATGTTCTGTTATCAGATAATCTTCCCGAAGATAAAAAAATATATGCAAATTACACGCAAACACTACAGAAAATTAATCACTCAGCACCTGTATTGCATAGTTTATATGATCCAAAAACAATAATGATTTATGCCCAGCAATATGGGGTTGAACCATGTATGGATCCAACAGAATTTTCAAGGCGTGTAAATAATGCAGTTGCACGAAAATCGCAAAAAATATCTATGTCAAAAATATATTCTCCACGAATAGAGCGTATCCCAGTTGCACACTATATGTCTCGTATGGCGCAAAATTCGGAACATATGTATTTGTTCTATAATGCAATTCAGATGTATTATGCTGATGACGAATTTCAAGAAAAGAATTTCAGAATACTGACCCCAAGATTGGACGGCGACACAGGTTTTTACCCGCATGAAGCATATAACATATGTTCCCGCAATCCGAAAATTCTAGAAGAATATACATATGCAAAATTTAATAAATTAAATCGATTCTTGTGCGGGTTCAGTCGTTAAATCATAGTTGTTATAGAATACAAAAACGCACCGTTTGGTGCGTTTTCAGACATTTGATTACTCAGCCCGCATCACACATCGCCTCATATAGCATTTTGGCAAGTTGTTTACACATTGTAGTTGTTTTTTATCTTGAATGCCCAACAATTTCAAACCATTGTGAATCCAGTTCTTTATTACCTGTTATTTTCGGTTCTATGATTACCCACGAGCACCAATTATCAAACAGTTTTTTTGCCATTTCTGTATGTTCTGGCGCTATATGTAATTCACCAACATGTGGATCTAGGTTTTTGTAATGTGTATAAAAACGCATCCCTAATAATTCTAACAGCTCGCACAACGAGGCACGTTGCTGTATAGACGAGAATTTAAAGCCGGCAACTTTTTTATTTTCTGGGCTAATTAAATTAGAAGAAAAATAAGCATCGTCATTACCCGATTGTTTTGCGATATTATTCAGTTGCGATATAACTTGACCATAGGTAATAACCTGTTTGGTGCCACGATTAAATGTTTCTTTTTTGTTCATTGTATTAACTCCTTATTATCCTTTATTTCCCACAGATTATACCACATTGCATCACGGTTTGCATCATTATTTTTGGCTGGGGGATGGGAGAAACAAAAAACGCACCAAATGGTGCGTTTCTAAACTGGTGCCGGTTGTCGGACTTGAACCAACGACCTACTGATTACAAATCAGCCGCTCTACCAGCTGAGCTAAACCGGCAATGCTCCACAATTATACATATATGAAAACTAAACGCAAGTAAAAAAATCATATTTTGTGATTTGTATGATGTTTTGTGTATAATACTTAATTTTCTTAGTGAAGTTGATATGTTTACAGCTAACAGACAAAGGAGTACGAATGTTATTCTTAAACAAGCAAATAAAAAATAGAAAGTCGTCAGATTTATATGCTGTTTATAAAATCAGACGTTATATAATCTGTTTTTGATTTAATTACCCCCAGAAAAGCACTTAACGGTTTGCCTTGTGATGGCAGTTTTAGCCAACCTGCTGGATGTTTTTCAAATTTTTTTGTCATTGTATTATATGAAATTAGTATTCCGCGAACATCGTATGCACAGTCCTGACAATTGTTTTTGGGCAGAATTGTTGGATTTTTTACAAAATACGAGGATTTTTCATATGGTACGGTCAAGACAAATGCAACTGCGGCCAGCTTTCGTCCCACATAGAATGGGGAAGATTCGATAATTTTTTTTATTTCACCATAATCGTCAGAAAATTCACTTCTGTGATTATAGAAGTATATACCATTGAAATTATGTGAATCCACACCTAAAATTTCGCCTGCCAATTCTGATGTTAAATCTTGGAATTTAAAACACGGTTGCCCAGTGGTTGCTTTGGAATGTTTTTGTTTAGATATTTTTTTTGTTTGTAATGTTGGTAACATATTTTGTTCTGGTATTTTTTTTATTGGCGCAGTATATATGACATTCGATGTTTTATCTTTATAAACACCGGAACTGATTTCAGGAACTGAATTTATAAGTTTCCAAACAGCGCTAAAATAGTTTTGTGGAAATTCCAACATAAAATCAAAACCATTTTTCACAATGTGTCGTTTTGTTTTATCATACTTAATAGTGCCAAATGTTATTTTATCCAACAGATTGTTACTGCATATGCTGCGAAACAGATTATATGCATTTTGTGTCATATAGATATTACTTTTTTCTTGGTATTTGCTTGGTTTTTTTCGCATATCATAAGTCAGGATTGATTTAGGTTGCTTAATTATATTAGGCTGATTATTTGGTGTGATTTCAACAACTGGTTCTTTAAGTTTTAACTTTTGATTTTCATTATGTGGTTCTGCTGTAGTAATAGCAGATTGTGTTTGTTCTTTTTCAGCTTCTTCAAAGAATACCCCTGCACAAATTTCAGGATTAGCATTTATAAAGTTCCAGATGGCCACAGCATTATTTTTAGGAACCTCTAACATAAACTTGAACCCAAGATGCGCGATAGTTTGTTTTTCGTATGTGGATTTAAGCTCACTATATCTGATATCAGACAAGGTTAATTTTTTAAACAGTCGGTCATCACACTTTGCGCGAAACAGATTATATGCATTTTGTGTCATATAGATTTCGATTTTGGGTTTATCATAGTCTATCATTGTTGGGCCTTTGTAATTAGTGCATTTTTAACTTAGCACAAAATTGCTAATTTGCAAGAGTATAACAAAAATCCTTGCCTTTGAAAATATTTTGGGCAAAATATAGGTTATGACAATGAAATTACCAGAACTTTTGGCGCCGGCGGGTACGCTTGACGCTTTTAAGACCGCCATTTTATATGGTGCAGATGCTATTTATGCTGGGCTTCCTGGCTTTTCTATGCGTGCGCGCGCAAAAATCAATACTGATGAAGTAAAGCAGGGTATTGAACTGGCGCATGCTGCAGGTAAAAAAGTCTATCTTGCATTTAATCTTTTTGCACACGACCACGAATATGTAAATATGCCACGTGTGGCTGATGTTATACGATATCTGAACCCAGATGCCTTGATTGTGTCTGATCCTGGTATTGTGATGTGGGTTCGTGAAAATTTCCCTGATATGCCGATACACATATCGACTCAGGCGAATATCTGTTCGGCAAAAACGGTTAAGTTTTGGCAAAATGCGGGTGCAAAATTATGTGTTCTCGCGCGTGAGGTTTCGCATAGCGAATTCAAAAACATTCGTGCAGAATGTCCAGATATCGGTCTTGAAATATTTGTTCATGGTGCGATGTGTATGTCTTATTCAGGTCGTTGCTTATTATCAAATTTTATAACAGGCCGTCCTGCAAATCGTGGTGCGTGCGCGCAGCTATGTCGTTGGAAATATGATGTGATTTTGCGTGAACGTGATACTGGCATTGAAATGCCAATTGATGAAGACGAACGTGGCGCATATATTATGAATTCCAGGGATTTATGTTTGATGCCACGTCTGGCAGAAGTAATTGAATCTAATCCAGACAGCCTGAAAATCGAAGGGCGCAATCGGTCTGAATACTATGTTGGCAGTGTGGTTCATGCGTACCGTTGTGCGCTGGATGCGTATGCGCGCGATTCTGAAAATTTTGATTCTGCACCATTTATGGACGATTTAAACAGGCTGGAAACACGTGGCTATACAACTGCATTTTTCGATGGTCCCGTAACCCCAGATGCACATAACTATGAAACAACGCGCAGTACCTCAGAATATCATGCGGCCGGTGTGATTACAGCGACAGACGACAATAACATTACATTTGAATTACGAAATGAAACACGGGCAGGGGATGAAATAACCTTTATATTGCCAAATACCATGGACAAAGTTTCTGTAGTATTGTCAGAATTAATCAACGCCAAGAACGGCGAACGCATAGAAAAGATGGCGGCGGGTATGGGCAACAGTATTTTAATTCCGCGCGTCTGGTTGGGTGATAAACATACGGAAAAATTTGTGCCATATGTTTTGGCCTATAAACATAAAAGATAGAAAATAATCCCTGTAATGGGATTTTTTTATCTGACTTTTATGATATCTAAATACGGTGCAAGTATTTTGTTACCTGAAATTAATGTATTTTCATCGATGTGTATTTTGCCGTATGGATTTAGTTTGATTTCAGGAACCTTTGATAGATTCACAGCATTCATATCTAAATTTTCTACATTTGAAAAATCTAGCATTTTATGTAAACCTGAAATAATTTTAAGGCTAATAGATTTTGCATTTGTATTAAATTTTAAATCATTACATTTTGAAAAATCACCAAAAAGTATTTCTAGATTATCCACCCCTGAAAAATCGAATAAGCCACACATATTTTTTATTGCTGTGAAGTGCAACGAATTAACATATTTAAATTTCATTTGTGATACGTGATATAAATTCAAACCGTGAAAACAGATATTTTTTATATTACAGAAATCGAAACTGCCAGACAAGTTTTGAAAATAACTTAATGTTAATTTTGGTGAATCTGAAATGTTCATCCAAACAATCTCGTCATTTAAGACCGTTAAAATATGCTTTTTATTTACATAAAAATAACGCAGTCCATTTGGGTATTTTATTGAATTAATTTTTCCTGACTTAATTGCAGATTCCAATGCCGTCATTTCGTCTGTTGTCGATGCGACATTGGATACAGTGCGTTTTTTTAAGTTCAAAATCAATCCACGTCCCAACAAAAATTCATAGTCTTTATTAATTTTGACAATTTCCTCATTTTTTATATAAAAACCATCGCCAAAATAAACCCCATTTATTTCATGGTTATATTTGCAAATATGTTTATCGACTAATTGATATCCGCTGGGCAATTCCTTCCACTTGCTTGAAAAATCGATGTTAAAGAAATTCATCAAAGATGCACTAAGTCCATTGATTATATTATCTGGATTAGAACAAAAAGTATTGTCAGAATTATTATATCTGTTTTTTATACTGATAATACCACCGGATCTTGATATTTGTATTGATATTACTGATGTTGCATATTCATCATCGCATTTTGGGTTTACAAAGTCAGCGCGCTTGTATTTATCGATATTTTTATGAACAGCATTTATTATGTAACAGGCCTTATATCGGTATGGGTCATCAAAAGTACACAGTTCTTCCCTTGGGGCAAAGTATTTTTTTATTGCATTTTGTTTTTCAAGACTATCCGCAACATATGCATCATATCCTGCTGCGTTTAACATTGTTATTGGGTCAGTATAGGTATTATGTTTTTCTATTTTTATACCGCGTAAAAAATTCAAATAATCCATAATTGGTTCTGCATCATTACCGGCGTATTTCAGAATTGTATCTATGTTTGCAATATCAAAGACGGGGGCGTTGCATTTGCGTATTGTTTGTGCAAATCGTTCCCCGTTTTGTTTTTTTATAATATTATACATTGTATTATTCAATTGACAATTCTATTTTTGTCAAGATATTATTATAATAAATATAAAAAATCAACTAAAATCAGCACAAATTATTTTCTGTTTATAAATCGCCATATATAATTTATAGGAATAATTATGAATGCTAATCCCAGTATATACAGCCACTGCACAGGGCTAAGTGGTGTTAATTGTAATATTAACCCACCAAAAGTCACCGCAAAGATTGTTGTCGATATGATACCCACAGCGACAATTATAAACATTGGGTTCTTATATAGTCCATCAAACAGGTTAAATTTATTAGTACGAACACAAAAACCATTCATCACAGCCATAATCACCAGCAGTGCAAATCGTGCGGACATATAAACATCATCATTAAATATCGCATGATTGTGCAACTGTTGCAGTATTGCGAACACACCACAAAAACCAGCAGTTGTCCATATGATTTGTGCGATAATATCTTTGGACAGCAGTGGGGTGTTTTTTGTCTTTACTGTTTCTGACAGATATTCTTTGTGTGGTGGTTCGCCACCAAATGCCAATGAATTCAGGCTGTCCATAACGATATTAACGATAAGTATTTGTACTGCGGTAAAGGCATCGAATCCGAACATTATTGGGAATACGATGCTTAATATAACCAATGTAAAGTTTATCGGCAATTGAAAGCGCAGGAAATTCACCACATTATGAACGAATGTCCGTCCCAGTAAAATACAATTTGCAACAGACAAGAAATTATTATCTGTAATGATTATATCGCTGGCTTCTTTACATACGTCTGTTCCATTGCCCATTGCAAAACCGACATCTGCAGACTTCAGTGCTGGCGCATCATTTGTACCATCGCCACACATACCAATTGACTTGTTCATTGATTGTGCCAATTGAACAACACGCAGTTTTGTTGTTGGTGTTGCACGTGCTATAACCTTAACATTATGCAAAGTTTTTTTAGCTTCATCATCTGATAAATTATCAAAATCAATGGCGTTGATTGCGATGTCATTTTTGCCAGATATTATACCACAGTCAATTGCGATTGCGCGTGCAGTATCCAAATTATCACCAGTTATCATCATAACTTGTACATTTGATTTATTAAGTGTTTTTATAACATCATTTACACCGGTTCTGATTTCATCGCGCATTGCAACCACTGATATCAACACTAAATCATCAGGCAATTCATTATTATCATCGACCCAGCGTTTACTATATGCTGTTGCGACCATTCGCATAGACTTTTGTGCGTTTTCTTTGATAAGTTTTTGGATTAATTTTTTATTTAATTTTTTTACTTTTCCATCTACATCGATAAATTCTTTGACTTTATCTAATATTATTTCCGGCGCCCCCAGATAATAGCATAATTTACCATCATCAAAAGTTTTTACTGCTGAAAATTTTTCCTTGCTATTAAAAGGTATTCTTTGTGCAGAAGAGTTTTCTTGTTGTATAATAGCCACTTCTGCTGCGATACTTTCCAGCGACAACAGCAGTGCGCGTCCTGTCAGGTTTCCGCCAACAACATTTCCCGCGCTGTCAAAAGCACAATCACATGTCATTACGACATTTTTTATAAATAATTCCTTTGCATAGCCACCATTTTTATCTGCGAAACCGATATCATTACCGTTTCCTGTAAAGTTATAAATTGCCTGCATAAATCCATATGTCAATGTTCCTGTTTTATCGGTACACAGCATTTGCAGATTTCCGGCTTCTGGAATTTTAGCGGGTTTTTTTGCAAGTATATTTGATTTAATCATTCGATTAACGTTTTGACTGGTAATAATACCGATTATAAAAGGCAGTCCTTCTGGTACGGCTGCGACAAAAATAGTTAATGCAATGGTCAGATTACTAAAGATAACATAAATTAACGATGTATCCAATTGTGTGTCAGTATTATAAAAATGCACAAGCAACAATATGGTGAAAATCAGTGCTGCAGATATAGTTCCGATTTTGCTAATTAAATCCGCCAATTTATCCAGTTGTATTTGCAGATTTGTTTTTGTGTCATTTATTGTCCATAATGAAGACATAATTTTTGCATTTTCGGTGTTTGCACCAATTCGCGCAACGCGCATCAATCCATTTCCGCCAAGAACGGTTGTACCTGCAAACAAACTATGTTTATCAGTATAAGAATCAGCAGTAATTTTTGTATGTTCATTATAAACAAAATTTTTATTTACAGGTGTTTTTTTACTCTCTTTACTTTCGCCATTTAGAATTGCGTTGTTTATATCAAGTGCCCCAGCAACCAAATAACCATCGGCACAAATTTTTTCACCCGCCTGCAGTTTAATAATATCGCCAATTACGACATCTGTGCTGTTGATTTGTTCAGTTTTTCCATTTCTAATAACATTAACATATTGCAAATTTGCACGTTGATAAAGGATTTCTGCGCTTTTTTGAGTTTTCATTTTTGTTGAAACAGTTGTTATGGCGACAACGATTAAAACGACACCGATACCAATGGCTTCATAAATACTGCCATATCCCGCAAAACTCAAAGCGATAAACATAATCATCATAAAAGACAGAATGATATTAAGCTTGTCTTGAAATACTTCCTTCAAGAAATCCCAGCTGGACCTTAATTTTGGTCGTGGCATTTGGTTAACGCCATATTTATTTCTGCTGATTAAAACCTGTTTATCTGTCAAGCCTTGATAAATATCATCCATTTTGAAAATCCTTTGTCCAGCTATCATAGAAAATAAAGATAAAAAAAGTCAAATCATAAAAAATAAAAAACACCACCGTTTCCGGTGGTATTTCCGAGTGTCCCGAAAGGAAGGAAAGGAGAAAAAGAAATTGGACACTCTAAACTAAAGGTTTTGGGGCCCAGAGTCCAGAGGAGAGAGAATGTAGGAGGGAGTCTGAACCTCTGGTCCCCACAGATGCTTTTGGCATCTATCATCGGGTTTAACCCCTTTGACGATTATTAATATAGTATACAAAAAACGATTCGTCAAGTGTTTTGTCAAAAAAATTTTTAGTATACTTTTTGTGGTGTGTTTTTTTGTTATAATACCTAGGAAATGGTACTCATTGTTTCCGCAGTAAATATGGAATAAAATCACGGTATACTAGAACGCAAGGATAATATTCTAGTATAAACATAGGGAGAAAAAGATGACCCATGATGATGTGTGGCGTGCAATAGAACGCTTTGCAATAGAGCACGGAATGTCGTGTTCTGGTCTTGCGAAATGTAGCGGACTTGATCCGACCACATTTAACAAAAGTAAACGGTGGTCAAAGGAAGGACAACCTCGTTGGCCATCAACAAATAGTATCTCGAAAATACTGGCATCGACAGGCTCTAAAATCCAAGATTTTACGAAGCATATCGATGCACCGGACTAAAGATACTATTCATTGTGACGCAAAAGAGCAGGTTTCGACAGCCCAAAAGCCACGGTATTTATATCGTGGCTTTTTTTATTGGACAAAGAATATTGTATATATTATGCTAAAAGTATGTTGGCTGGCATTAGAATATATACATCAGATGGTGTTTGGCGACAAATTTTTTCTGATTTGAACGCAACTGTTCTTGACTCTCCTTTTTCGGCTGATTTAGATTTTGACAACATTGCCCCGACCAAGGCTGTATCACCAATTGAATTAAAATCAATGATTTTGTCTGCGATTGACAATACTGGATTATTACGTGAAATATTTGGTTCTGATGTAACTCTTTCGCGTATTCAGGCACAGATAATTATTTTATTGCGTAAAAATGGCGGGCTTAGTGCATTACAGCTTAAACAGGCCTTGGGGTACCCCAGTGACGTTGCTACACACAGTATTGACACCGCGATATATCAGCTTCGCAAGAAATATGGTCATTCATTCATAGAAAACAATGATGGGGTATATAAACTTGGCAAAATATAAATTATTATCCTTTGATAAAATCCCCAGTACTCAGGATTATGCGCACGAATTGATTATGTCGGGTCGCGCTTCAGATTGTACTGCGGTTCTGGCTGCGGCGCAATCTGCGGGTCGTGGGCGTTATCGGCGCAAATGGATATCTCATCACGGCAATTTGTATATCAGTTTTATATATTCATCGCCAGAACGTAATCCACGTTTGTCTTATTCTGTTGCTGTTGCTGTTGCTGAAACTATTGCATCTTTTGGGCTGCATCCAAAAATAAAATGGCCGAATGATATTCTGGTTGATGGTATGAAGATATCTGGTACATTGATTGAATATTCTGGCGATTATGTTATCATTGGAATTGGAATAAATGTCAATTCAAATCCAACTGTTGACCGGTACAAGACCACCAAGATGGATAATTATTCTGAAATCCCAATGAATGAGTTATTGAATCGTTTAATGCGCAATATGGACTATTGGCTTTATGCGGACTTTCGCGCTGTACGTGCGCGTTGGATGGATTTCGGTGCATGTATTAATCAGCCTGTAAAGTACCAAGGTGAACCGGCTATTTTGGTTGGTATAAATGAAAATGGTGCGTTGGTTTTACGGCGCGATACGCGTTATCTTCTTGTTTACGGGGACGAGATAGTGATATAAAAAACACTGTGATAAAATTTTATTCTTGACTTTTATTTAAAAATATGATAATATACAAAACATAACAAGCACATATTATGTCCGCAACAACAGTTGTGGGATTTTTTTTTTAAGATACGCACATTTATGTGCGTATTTTTTTTAACTCTCAGGAAGGTAAAAATGCAAATGTCATTAGTTAAGAATCCAGATACGTCTACAGGCTTAGCATATCAAGTTGCACGTATTGTATATGCCCAAACATCTGGTGGCACATCATTGCCATCGGTCGAGGCATTTACATCAATGATAAAGAATTTATCAGTCGCATCAGGAATTGATATTGGAAAATTAATCAAAGACAGAAGTTACTTTTCAGTGCTAAATCCTGACGATAAAAATTATTCTTTGCTAACAGTATCGGCTGACAATCCTGCGTATCAGATGTGTCTACGTACGGCGCAACGAATGTTATCTGGTGGTTTGCCTGACTGTTGTTTTGGTGCGGTACGTTTTCATTATTCTGATTATATACCAGATTGGGCGCGTGCACGTGGTTATATTGCTGACATAGATGGGATATTATATTACAGATGACTAAAATATGGAAAACAAAGATGAAATGCATAATTAATGGCGGTTGTCTATCTGGCTATCGTACATATCTTATATCTGCATCTGGGATTGTTTCTGCAATTATTGCGTACTTGATTGGTGATACGGATATATTTGTAATGTTGCAATCTATATTTACTCTTGGTGGAATATATTTTCTGCGCAGGTCGAATGAAAACAAAGGAAAAAAATAATGGAAAAAATACCTGAAAAATTTTTAAACACTGACGGAACATTAAATTCAGACGCATTACTAAAGTCATATACAGAACTTGAAAAAAAGATAGGTACAATGGTCAGTGTTCCTGATTCAGAATCGGATGAAAAGACACGCTTAAAATTTAATCGTGCAATTGGTGTTCCAGACACCGCATCTGAATATCCAAAAAATAGTTTATATGATGATCAGAATTTGCATCAGAAATTTTTTGAAATAGGTTTAACAAAAACACAAGTTGAAAAAATTTATGAAATTGCGAATGAATTTTTAGCACCTGTTATATCAGAACTATTTTCTGTCAGTGATGAAAATAATGCACTTTCAGAACTGCGAACTTTTTTTGGTGGCACAGAAAAAATGACAGAAGCAATGCGTGCAATAAACACATTTGGCGAACGGTTTTTACCACGCGAAGCATTTGATGAATTATGTTGTACCCCCCAAGGAATACAAAGCATTTACAAGATGATGCAATCGATGGAACCTGATGTAAAAACAGATAAAAATTCGATACAAAATTTAACAGATTCTGATTTGCGTAATATGATGCGTGATCCAAAATATTGGCGTGACAACGACAGTGAATATATCAGAAAAATAGAAAACGGTTTTAAAAAATTATATTCATAATATAAAAAAATTAAAATCTTCTTTACTAAGTTTTATGATTTATGATAAAGTAAAAATCAGGAACAAAAAAATGTTTGTTCTATCCAAACTTAATATTAAAGGAGAGAAGAAGTGTCTTGGTTCAATATTTTTAGAAAAAAAACAACGGTAACAAAAGTTGCTGAAAAACCGGTTGCCAAGAAAGCACCTGCAAAAAAAGCATCTGCAAAGAAAACCGCAGTAAAGAAAGCGCCTGCCAAAAAAGCAGTTGCAACAAAACCGGTTGCCAAGAAAGCACCTGCAAAAAAAGCAGTTGCAGCAAAACCAGTTGCCAAGAAAGCACCTGCTAAAAAAGCAGTTGCAACAAAGCCAGTTGCCAAGAAAGCGCCTGCAAAAAAAGCAGTTGCAACAAAACCAGTTGCCAAGAAAGCACCTGTAAAAAAAGCAGTTGCAACAAAACCAGTTGCCAAGAAAGCACCTGTAAAAAAAGCAGTTGCAACAAAACCAGTTGCTAAGAAAGCACCTGCAAAAAAAGTTGCAAAGAAAAAATAAAAAAACCTATACATAATTAAAGCCCGTGAAAAACTCACGGGTTTTTTCTTAAAATATCAGTCAGTATTTGTGCACAGTCTGACTGATATTTTTTCTTTGGATAATTCGTTTAAACAGCGAACCCGCTTTAAATTATTTTTTTGTTTTATGGCGCATTTATGCACAACCAAAAACATTAAATTTATCACGATATTTATATCGTAATTATAATTTTAAACCAAAGGATTTTTTTATGTCAGTTTCCATAGATAATGTATTTGTGAAACAATTCGAAGCCGATGTTCATCTGGCATATCAACAGATGGGCACAAAATTGCGTTCTACTGTTCGCAGCAAAAGTGGGGTTGTTGGTGCATCTACTGTTTTTCAAAAAGTAGGTCGCGGTACAGCCAGTACAAAATCACGTCACGGTATTGTTCCAGTGATGAATTTAAATCATGAACCTGTTGAATGTCTGTTGCAAGATTACTATGCGGGTGATTGGGTTGACAGTCTTGATGAATTAAAGACTAATATTGATGAACGTCGTGTTGTTGCCTCTGCGGGTGCATATGCACTGGGGCGCAAAACAGATGAATTGATAATTAATGCGATGAATAATTCTACGGCATCTGTTGGTGATTATTCAACAGGTCTGACCAAGGACATAGTATTATCTGCACTGGAAGTTTTGAATACAAATGATGTACCAGATGATGGTCGTCGTTTTGCGGTTGTTGGTGTTCATCAGTGGAATGAATTATTGTCAATGGAAGAATTTGTTTCTGCAGATTATGTTGGTACTAACACACCGTTATTAAATGGTGCCGAAGCACGCAAATGGTTGGGTATTACATGGGTTTTGCATAATGGTCTGCCATTGTCAGGCACTGATCGCGATTGCTTTATTTATCATTCATCCAGCATTGGTCACGCCTGTGGTCAAGAAGTCAAGACAGACATTTCGTGGCATGGTGAACGTGCTGCAAACTTTATCAGTAACAGTATGTCCCAAGGTGCTGTTTTGATTGATGCAGATGGTATTGTTCGTGTCAAGTGTTCTGACGTTGCGAACGCATAAAGATTTTCACAATATAAACGATAACCAAAAGGAAAAAACACATGGCATTTCAGAATAAAAATTTATCTGTGATTGCGTATGCAAACGGCTTTACATTGTGGCATTACAGCAGTGCATCAGAAACATTATCTACAATAACTGCGAATGGTTATTTCAACAGTGTAAAGACATTGATGAACGTTGGTGACATAATTATTATTAATTCGTCAGACAACACTGCGATTAAGAAAATCAATGTAACAGAATTAAATGTTACGACTGTTGCGTTGGCATAGTTATTATTTTTTATCCAGATATTTATTGCCGGTCAACATCAGATTGGCCGGCATTAGTTTTATTTATAAAAACAATAAGGGTTAGAAGATGCTTACAAAAATAGACTTATGTTCTATGGCATTATTGAAGTTAGGTGAAAATCCGATACAGTCTTTACAAGATGACAGTGTATCTGCAAAGTTATCACGCACCTTGTATGAACCTGTGATTGATGCTTTGTTGGCGATGCATCCGTGGCATTTTGCTATGTCGGAATTATCTTTGACCAAGAATACAGACGGACAATTTTTATTACCATCCGAAGTACTGCGTGTATTAAAATCAAGCGGTCAAATTATTGGTGACAAGATTTATTCTGATGCTGACAATATAACTATTTCAGCGATTGTACGCATATTACCTGAAAAGTTCCCCAGTTATTTTGTATCGCTTGCTGCCACGCGTTTAGCAATGGAATTTTGCGTACCACTACTTGGTGATCAGACAATATTCAGAATGTTGGTTGCATTGTATGAAAGCGAATTACAAACTGCGAAATTTATAGACAGTACAATATCTACTTCATCATCTATGGAAAACTTTTCATTAATAAACACGCGTTTTTAAATATGGGGGGATGAATAATGGCAGATTTTATAAAAACACAAAACAGTTTTGCAAATGGTGCGGTCGCTCCTGAATTTTATGCGAATGATAACATTAATGGTTTATCGTGTTTACAGAATATGGATGTATTATCTGGTGGTGGGATTTCTCGTCGTGCTGGTTTAGTCAGTGTTGACAAATTATCCGGTCGCGCGCGTCTGTTTTCATTTTCTGTATCATCTGATGATGAATACTTGATAGTTTTAACTGATTATCATATGGACATATATCTAAACGAAAGACTAATTTCAGATATTGATACGCCGTGGTCGTATTCAGACTTGTCGCACATTCAATGTGCCCAACGATTTGACACGATGATATTTGTACATCCTGATTATCCACCACAAACACTGCAAAAAAATTCAAGTGGCTTTGCATTAAGTGAATTTTCATTTTCCAGAAATGAATCAGATTTAACAACAAATGCGCCATTTGTTCGCTTTGATGACACAATTGGTATAACAATTAAAGTTGATGCATATGAATCTGTAACCAATGCAGCAAAGTTCACCACGAATCAAGATTTTTGGACACCCGATAATATTCTTGGAATATTTACATTGTTGGGACATCAGTGGGTAATATCTGAATATATCAGTCCCAGACAGGTTATTGCGACAACTAATAGTGTTTATTCTTTGCCATCGTCACCTGTATCTGACTGGCAAGAGATAGCATTCAGTCGTACCCGTGGCTGGCCATGCAGTATCACATTTCATCAAGACAGATTAGTCTTTGGTGGTACGCGCAGTTGGGCTGGTGGTATATGGTTATCTCAGGTTGGTCGACATAATAACTTTAATTCCGGCACAGGTCTAGATGACGAGGCTATTTTTATCTCTCTACAGTCGCAGCAACGTCAGCAGATATGTACAGTTGTCAGTGCTGACAATCTGCAAATATTAACAACTACGGGTGAATGGGCGATATCGTGCAAACCATTAACACCATCGTCTGTTGATATTCAGCAACATACATCAGTTGGATCGTATACTGCGTGTTGTTTATCGCCACAACAGATAGAAGGCACAACGATATTTGTTGCTGGGAACGGTTGTGATATACGTGAATTAAGTCTTGATAATTTATCAGAAACATACAGTGCGAATGACTTATGTGCTTTATCAAAGCATTTAATTTCATCGCCAACAGACATTTCATACAATGCATCATTACGTCGTTTATATATTGTAAACCAAGACGGTTCAATGGCAGTATTAAATAAAAATACATCACTTGGTATTTCTGCGTGGGGAACATACCAGACAAAAGGTTCATTCTTATCTGTTTGTGTTTGTGGTACCAAGACATATGTAATAGTTTTACGTGGCACAGATGTATGTCTTGAATATTTTGATTCTTCTGCTATGCAGGATGCGGATGAATACAGTTTTTCATTTATGGCATCAGGTTTACCAATTCGTGCATCGGGTCATAACGTGTCGCGCCTAAGATTACGCAAGATAAGTTCACGTGTATTAGACACCAAATCAATATGCATAAACAATCATCGTATCGCATTACCTAATGAAATTTACAATACTGGTACATCTGGTTATTCTGGTGATGTATCTGTAAATTTATTGGGTACATCGTCTGAAACTATGAAGTCTGTATGGTCGATTCATGGCAATGAACCGTACCCTGCAACGATTTTATCAATCACATTGTATGGTTGGTATACGGTATAAAAATTCACATAAAACAAAGGAAATAAAAAATGGGACAACTTGTATCTGATATAACAGAAATCTTGGATTACAAAGATGCCAAGAAATCAACAGAAAAACAGCGCCAAGAAATCTTAGCGCAAATGGCGGCAGATAAAACAGAAAAAACAAACCTTGTAAAAAAAACATTGGCTGCCCAACGTGCAAAGTATGGTGCATCTGGTCGTTCATCTAATGGTATAACCGAAGGAAAAGTATTGCAACGTTTGCGTGATGAAACATCTGCACCATATATGGAAAAGCGTCGTGCAAATCTTGAAAAATTAAAAAAAGCACAAACCAAGAAACCAAATTTATTAAAATCTATTTTATCCAGATTTGATGATATTGTTGGCTAAGAACGGGGTAGATTATGTATAAAGTTTCATATATTGCTGATGGTACAACGACTGAATTTATATTCAGTTTCCCATTCTTTCAAACTGCTGATATTCGTGTTGCGATAAACGGTGTTGTATCGCATTCTGATTTTAGTTATTCTGTTATACCCAATGATGACTTCAGTGGTGGCAACATAGTATTTGATATTGCGCCAGAAAATGGTATTTGCATTGACATATTTCGTCAAATATCATTGTCACGCATAATCGACTATCAGCCAACTGGCAGAATAGACCCAGAAGATTTGAATACAGATTTCAATTTTCTGCTTGCAGCCTTTCAAGATTTGCGTTCTGTTGAGGTTGATTTAGATGAATGGGTGAACAGGCACGATGAAATAAAATCATTAATAGATTATACAAATAACTTGATTAATGACAAATTATCAGGTGGCGCAGTTCTGGGGTTATACAGGAATTTATTAACCGTCTTAGAAAACGCGTTGCCAAAGCTAATAAATGATTATGGTTTAATAACACAAGTCGCGCCGAACGAAAACCTAGATGATTACGGAATTTTATAAGTTTTTTGATATCTGGAATAATATTCTTGGGTTTCAAACACCTGCGCATCATCGGCAAATAATAGAATTTTTGTATTCTGTGCTATCAGAAGCACCACATCGTGGATTATTAATGGCATTTCGTCATTCTGGTAAATCAACAGTTGTTGGGATTTTTGTCGCCTGTGTATTATATCTTCGTCCACAGTCACGTATTCTAGTTTTGTCTGCAGAATCATCATTGGCATCGCGTATGGTATCGCATATTCGTCATATTTTGGAAAACCATCCATGGTGTTCGGACTTAGTCCCAGCAAATCGTCGTGAATGGTCATCTGGTCGCATAACTGTAAATCGGCCACTTGGGATACGCGAACCGTCTGTAATATGTCAGGGGATTCATGGTAATATAACAGGTATGCGTGCAGATTTGATTATCTGCGATGATATAGAGGTTCCAAATACATCAAATACACCACAAAAGCGCGAATTTTTACGAGAAAGATTGCGTGAACTAGATTTTATCTTGTCGCCGAATGGTGCGATTGTATACATTGGTACCCCGCATACATATGACACAATTTATCGCACAGATTAGTTTATTGAGCTGATAAATTTACGCAGCTTATCCAGTAATTCAGTTCCTGCATTTCCGAATAACGGCAAATATGTTTCATATTCTGGCATATCGGCTTGGACTTGTGCACGAACACGGTCTGTCAGTGGTGTATTGATAATTTCACTTGCGGTATTCCAGAATTTGTATGCGTTATATGTTTTTAAAATAGATTCAAATTTTGGCAGCAAATTTGGTCGTTGTGATAATGCGGTACGAATTGCAACGGGCCATTCATTACCAAAGTTTTGCACAACCCCCGTCCCCAGAAACATATCCAGTCCGGTTTGATCTGGTGTAAAGCGCAATATTGCATCTTCCAGTTCTGTCCATTGGTCGTGTGTCAACATTATTGGTGCGATTGATTCCATCATTTGTCCCCCATAAGGTAACAATTCAGAATCGATTGAATCCATTTTGGTTTTTCCTCTGCGCAGATTTTCTATGTGTCGAACAAGCATTTTTCCTGTTGGCATTTCACGCAGCTCTTTGATAACATCGTCGGTTGCTTCGTTGACAAAGACCGTATTAACAGCGGCCCAACCACCAATAATGACATGTTCTTGGCGATAAAGATTTAACAACTTTAATGCAATTGCATTTGTTTTGGTATTCATTGGGCTCTCTCCTTTGGTGTGTTATTGGCTTGTTGTATTATTCCATAACAATCATAACAACCTTGTGCATAGTTTGTGCTGTAATTTTTTCTTCGGGCGAAGACAACTGTCCATAAATCTTGCCTTTTGAATCTTGTTTTACGACTGCGATATGTGCATTAACTTGTGTTTCTGCATCTAAAACATCAAAGTCTGTATCAATAAAGACAGCCAAGTCACCAACATTAACAGCCTCTGTTGTATTTGCGAATAAATGAGATTTTTCAGGAATAATCCCCCCCAGTCGTTTAGAATTTGGGACAACTGCATATATGCCTTGTTTACCTTCTAAATCCAATGGGGCAACAATCATATTTTTATCAGATTTTTTCAATGCGATTACCTTACCTGATGGCATACCGAACACTGGCACCAATTTTTTACGTGCGCTGTCATACAATTTTGCGCCATACAAATTGCTGTGCATATTTATTCCTGACATTGGGTTTCCTGGTTCCAGGACAGATTTTACACGTTCTTTAACCTTGTTAATATGCTTTGCCAGTTCGCCAGATTTATACAATTCAGCGATTTTATCAAACATTGCCTCTGCATTTAGTGCAAAAGACTTTGCCAATGGTTCTATTTCATTTACATAAATTTCACGTTGTCCGACCTCTATCTTATGATAAACAGACAATGTCATACCTGCATCTTTTGCGGCTTGTGCAATAGTTTTACCATTTTGTTGGCGAATTTTACGCAGTCCACTGCCGAATATTTTCAGACCGCTATTTTCATTATCATTCAATCTGCGTTTAATTTCATTTTGCCATTGGTCGGCAACATCATCTGATTCCTTGATAAATATATCAGACAGTTTACATCCCAGTATATTACAGATGTTTAAAAGTTGCTTTTGATTTAATCTGCGCACACCTTTCTCGATTTTTGACACTGCCGACAAAGACAGACCTGTCTTACGTGCCAGTTCAGTCATTTTCATTCCGGTTGCTAAACGAATATTTCGTATATTATTTGGAAAGATGATTTCTTCTTGTGCCATGGCAAAACTCCTGACTATATAATTACTTGACAAAATAATAGTCAAAATTTACAGACAGTGCAAGCAAAATAATTAATTACAACGGCATATCATCTGGTATTGCATCAGGGTCGATTGCATTTGGCATCATATCAGAATTATCGTTCAGCTGTGATGCAGAAATTATTGGTGCGGGTTGTGCAAACTCATTATCGTCTATTGATTCAAATTCATCCAGATTGTCGAACAAGCTATAGTCCCCAAAGAATGCGGTTCTGACAGTTTCTGGTCGTCCGTGACGGTTTTTTCCGATAATGATATCCGCCTTTCCGCGTGCGCGTTCCAATCTTTTTTGCCACGATTCAACCATTGTATTATTGGTTGTATTAGACAATCTTTCAGATGGGTCACGATTTTGCAGATAGTATTCTTCACGATATGTAAACATAACGATGTCTGCGTCTTGTTCAATTGAACCAGATTCACGCAAGTCTGCCAATTGCGGACGTTTATCATCACGTTGTTCCACACTACGTGACAGCTGGGACAGCGCGATAAGTGGTACATCTAATTCCTTGGCCAGCATTTTAAGGCCACGTGTAATTTCTGAAATTTCCTGTACACGGTTATCGCTACGTTTACCACCAGGGGCGGTCATCAATTGTAAATAGTCAATAACAATCAGCGCGATTCCGCCATGTTTTCTGGCCAATCGTCGTGCACGTGTACGCATCATTGGCACAGACATACCTGGTGTATCGTCAATAAACAAAGGAACCTTACCGATTGCTGCGGAATATTGCGACATTTTTAAAAAGTCCTCGTCTGTCAGTGTTCCTTCGCGCATTGCAGTTGCAGGAATTTTAGATTGTGATGACAAAACACGTGCAGCTAATTGTGATGCAGACATTTCTAAGCTAAAGAATACAACTGCGCCCTTATAGTTTTTATTTGCGCGACCATACGCAATGGCATTTGCGGCATTAAAAGCAATATTCATCGCCAGTGTGGTTTTTCCCATTGCAGGACGTCCTGCGATAATAATTAAATCGGAATGGTGCAGTCCGCTTATTGATTTGTCCAATGTGTTTAATCCCGTGGTCAGGCCAGACAATTGTCCATCTGCCTTATATGCGATTTCTGCTTCTGCCAATGCGGATTGCAAGGCCGTTGAAATTGATGTTATTTCACGTTCTGATGAACCTGCAGTTGCCATATCGAACAACTTTTGTTCTGCTATTTCAATTTGTCTTGTCACGGGTGTATCAATATCTTCGACAAATGCTTTATCTGTGATTTCTTGCCCCAGTGCGATTAAGTCGCGTCGCAATGCGTGTTCATATACAATACGTCCGTATTGCTCAACATTTACAACGGTTGCGCCTGCGCTGGCCAGTTTACTAAGATAGTCTACACCGCCAACACTTTCCAGCACCCCCTGTTGGTCCAGATAGTTTTTTGCTGTGATAATATCAAAAGGGATTCCAGCACTAAACTGTTTCTCTGCCAGCTTGTATATTTCCTGATGTGCGGGGTGATAAAAGTGTTTTGCATTCAAGAATTCGCCCACACGTTCCAGTGCACGATTATCCATCAATACTGCGGCCAGAACAGCCATTTCTGCTTCTAAATTTGTTGGTAATGTTTTAGGGGTAAAATCCATGACGACTTCCTTTACTTCTATGCCCATAGTATATGAAAAAAATGCATTTTCAATGCCTTTTTTACGTGGGTATAAATTGCTGAAAATACCGATACTTAATTCCAATGGTGAATCTGCATGGCCTGAATTATTCTCTCTGCAGCGCATAAATCAATTGCAAGAAACTGTTGGTATGCGACATTTTTCAGCCCAGATGTTATTACAGTTTGTTCCACCGGACAGGGTTCGTCTTGATCCTGGTGGGTTACAATTTTACGATTGCGAATTTGACGTTCATACTGCGCGATTGTGTGATTGTGTTATCACAGGATTTGTATTGTATTGGGATCCATCGACTGGTCGCCGCAATCGTGACAGCAGTGCGTGTGTATTGTTATATCGTGATGACAAGTCGCGTAAGTTATTTATACATGACATTTTATATTTAACTGTTTCAGACACAGAACAATTTCCGTTGTCTAATCAGTGTGAACAAGTCTTAGACTTTATGCGCCTAAGAAAGATAAATCGTATATCGATTGAAACGAATGGTATTGGTGGTGGTCTGCCAGAGATTATTCGTGATTGTGCATTACGGCGTGGTGCAAATATAAACGTTTCACGGGTTCAAAACAGCACTCCAAAAGCCGACAGAATACTTTCTGCAATCGAACCAGCGTTATCCACAGGGCGCTTATACGCGCACAGTCGTGTACGCAACACACCATTATTATTAGAAATGATGGGTTGGTCGCCGATGGGGCGGGGTGGTGTTCACGATGATGGTCTTGATGCGGTATCTGGCGCTATTTTAGGCACATCGATACCTGTACGTCCATTAGGTGCGCACATTCAAACATTTTCTGCAAACACAAATTTCAAGATTTAAAAAACTAAAAAAAAGCCAAGGAGTTTTATTAATGCAACAAAACCTACAAACCTTATATAAACGCGCCTTAGATATGCGCAGCGCATGGCAAAATCGCTGGGATGATGCGCGCAGATACACCATACCTGCATCTGATAGCGATATTGCGACATTGTATGATTCAACCGCATCAGACGCAGTTGATAATCTGGCTGCATCGATATATACACTATTAACGCCACCAGAATCGATGTGGCTTGATTTAGTTGCCGAAAGCGACCTATCGCCTGATGCAGAATTTGCGACACACGTATTGCGTACAAATTTAAATGATTCAAATTTTTATACAACTATACATCAGTGTTATTTGGATTTAGTAATATATGGCACTGCGTGTTTGTTTATGGCGCAATCACCGATGGGTTCATCGTCTGCATTTACATTTACTGCGATACCTGTGTCTGATATTGCGATATTACCTGATGCAGTTTTTCATACTACATCAATGGCGGCGCGTGATATTCTTGCACAGTATCCACAATGGACACCGCCATCAGATTTGCGTGATGCTATTACCAAAAATCCAGAAATGCCACTAAAAATAGTTCAAAGTATAATCGGCACAGAATTTACCGCATGGCTTGATGTTGGTGGTGACTTAGAAAATAATATTATATCCCGTGGAACATTTGAAACGAATCCATACATTATCTTTCGTTGGTCTGTTGCCAGTGGTGAAATATACGGTCGCAGTCCGGTTTTACGTGCTTTGCCGGATATCAAGACAGCAAATAAAGTTGTAGAACTTGTTCTAAAGAATGCAACGATTGCGGTCAGTGGCATTTGGCAGGCTGATGACGATGGTGTGATAAATCTAGGCAATATAAATTTGACTCCTGGTGCAATAATACCAAAGGCAGTCGGTTCATCTGGTTTAACGCCATTGTCCAGTGGTGCAGATTTTGATGTTTCGCAATTGGTTTTAAAGGATTTACGCGAACGTATTCGTCATGCGCTGTTGGCAGACAGGCTTGGTATGCTTAGTGAAAAAGAAATGACTGCCACAGAAATTCTTGCACGCAATGCAGATATGATGCGCATACTTGGTGCGACTTATGGTCGTTTATTGCACGAATTTATTCGTCCTTTATGCGATCGTGGTTTACAAATTTTATCAAATCGCGGTTTGATTCCAGCGATTAAGTTAAACAGTGATGCGGAATTGAAGTACATTGCGCCTATTGCGCGTACTGCGACATCAGAAAGCGTATTTGGGGGTGTTTTATGATAAATTCTGACACAGAAAAGAATTATGCACGTTGTTTTTCAACACCATCGGGCATTGCGGTATTGTCGCACCTGCATCAAATAACGATTAATCGTATTCTTGGGCCAAACTGCAGTGATACAGAATTGCGCTGGCAAGAAGCCCAGCGTTCCTTGGTCAGATATATCGATACGCTTATATCGCGGGGCAGGGGGGACAGAAATGATAACCCTTGAATTCTTACGAAACAGCTGGTTTTTAATTGTTTTTATTGGTGGTCTAATATATTGGGGCGCGCGTCAAGATATGTCTATTGACAAGGTGACTCAGCTTGAAACGCGCATAACATCACTTGAAAACAGAACGACAGTCTTAGAAACCGGAATTGGGCAAATACAAATAAAAATAGACGACATCAAAGAAGACTTAAACCTTATCAAAGGCGCAGTTATAAAATAAGAAAAAAAAGGATAAAATATGACGCGTGTATTACAATTACGCCGTGGCAGCACCTCAGAAAATGATAACTTTACAGGATTATTAGGCGAAATAACACTAGACACAGATATGATGACCATACGTGTTCATGATGGTAGAACCTTGGGTGGTTTTTCCTTGGCGCGCACAGACAGTGCATCTATTGATGGTTTTGATATTAACAGTGTCCCCGATGAATTTTGGCAGTCTGTAATTTTACGTAACGCGCCACCGGCCTTAAATGTATCTGAAACGAATCCGATACCGATAATCAGTCAGGTAAATTATTTACATTACATTACAGACATAACAACACAGCCTAAGTTTATAGACACGGCCTTAATCTGTCAATCACCAGAAGCTGGCTATGCAATTGGTGATGTAGTGCATTCATTTGGTGTTGGAAATTTTGGTACACCAAGACCAAACTATCGGCTGGAATCAGGTATTTTAAATATATACTTTATGGTTGGTTTTCAATATTTTTGGGTAAATCATTTTGACACAGGTGCTGTTACACAGATATCAGACAATAACTGGAAAATTTTATTCCGCATTTATTATTGAAAATAGTTTTTTCCTTTGCTATGCTTGCGGCCGAAGAAGAAAAAAAGGATAATAAATGTACATACTTGCATTAAATTGTGGGTCTTCGTCCCTAAAGTATCAGGTTTATGATGCTAAATCGAAGTCAGTGGTTGTTGGCGGCAATGTTGAAAAGATTGGTTTGCCAGATTCATTTATAACTCAAAAATATCCTGACGGTACAAAACAGCGCAAAGACACGTCTATGAAGAATCATAACGAGGCTTTAAATGTCGTAATGTTTATGTTACGCGAAGCATCAATTGATATGAACGAGATTCACGGTGTTGGTCATCGTGTTGTATTGGGTGGCGAAAAGTTCAAATCATCGGTTGAGATTAACGATGAAGTCATCAAGGCGATTGATGAATTATCCGCGATTGCACCATTACATAATCCGGCTGCTTTGGTTGGTATTGTTGCGGCTAAACAGTTATTGCCAAACGCAAAGCAAGTTGCGGTTTTCGATACTGCATTCCATCAGACGATGCCAGATTTTGCCTATGAATATGCAATTCCAAAATCATGGAAAACGGAACTGGGCGTTCGCCGTTATGGTTATCACGGCACCAGCCATTTATATGTTTCCAAGGTTGCTGCAGATATGTTGGGTAAACCTGCCAGTGAATGCAATATGATAACATTGCACATTGGTTCTGGGGCATCTGCAACAGCGATAAAAAAAGGAAAATCTTTTGACACATCATTGGGAATGACCCCTGTTGCAGGGTTAACGATGGGGACACGCTGTGGTGATTTTGATGCGGGCGCTGTTACGTATGTTATGCAACGTCTTGGGATAAGCGCAGATCAGATGCAAAAGCACCTGAACAAGGATTCTGGTATCCTTGGCGTAACAGAATGTTTTTCTGACCGCCGTGATGTTGTCAGCAATAAAGATACAAATGATGCGTGCCGTCTTGCGATAGATATGGAAGCGCACAACATCAAGAAATACATTGGTGGTTTAATGGCTGTGATTGGCGAAAAGATTGACGCAATTGTATTTACTGCGGGCGTTGGTGAAAATGATGATTTCCTGCGTGAAAAGTTCTGCAGTGGACTGGAACATCTTGGTATCAAGCTGGACAAGCAAAGAAACGCAGCTGCTGTTGCCCGCAAAGGGGTTGAACGTGCGGTTATCAGTACGGATGACAGTCCTGTAAAAATCTTTATGATTGCGACTAATGAAGAATTGGTAATTGTCGAAGATACATTGGCGATTATGAATGGCACATATAATCCAAATCATTTATTGATGGATTACAGCTTTGCCCGTCAAAAGCAAAAATAAAGAAAAAACGAAAAAAAGCCTGCAAATTATTTGCAGGCTTTTTTTTACCGATGATGTTTATTTTGATTAATCATAAATAATGGTAATCTTGAATCAGATATATTTAGCGCATTTATGTTTTTAGGCATTATTAAACTTTTTACCTGTGACAGGTCTGAATAAGATATTTTTACATCTTGAACATTATACAGATTTAAATCACAAACTGGCATTTTAACATATTTTATACATATTCGTTTTGCGTTCGCAGGTAATATCAAGTTATTTATATGCGATAAATTTTCTCTTGCCATTTTTAATCTTTCTACACCGCTCAGGTCCATATCAAATACAGGCAGTTTTGTATGTCTAAGCTCTAATTTTTTTGCATTTCGTGGCAGTTTCAGATTTATTACCTGTGACAAATCTGCTTCGGTCAGATTTAAATCTTCGACTTCGCTTAAGTCCAGTTCGCACTTTGGTAATATTGCATAACTTAAATCTATTTTTTTTGCGTTATGCGGTATGTATAAAGTATCCAATTTTGACAAATCTGCAAATTTTAAATCCAATTGCATATGTCCACCCAGATACAGATTTTTCACATCAGAAAAATCAACTTGTTTTAAAATCAATTTTTGAACATATTCCAGATTTACATCAGGGCTATCTATTTTATGTCCGCTATAATCGAACAGGGTCATTCCATATCTGAAACGCAGATTATGTTTTTCTAGTGATGTTGTGTATGGTAAAAGAACCTCTTGTACATCTGAAAAATCAATATCGCATTTTGGCAGTGTCGCATATGTAAAATCCACGTGTTTTACATTTTTGCCAAATTTCAATGATTTAACTTTTGATAAATCTGCTTTTTTAAATCTCAGGAATATTTCTGCATCAGGGTCTAAGCCCAAATTTTCTGCAGAAAAATCAAGTTCTTCTGTTTCCAATATTTTACTTATAAAACTGTATTTAAATAATTTATTATCAGCAGTCATAATTAATCACCTTCTTACTATCTATAAAAATAACACATAATACGCGTTTGTCAATATTTTTTGCGGGTATTATTATATGGTTTCAAAATAAAAAAACTGCTTGCACAAAGAAAAAAAATATATATAATACAATTCGTGGGTTAGTAGCTCAGTGGTTAGAGCGGAGCGCTCATAACGCTTTGGTCGTGGGTTCGAGTCCTACCTAACCCACCAAGAAAAATTCCGGCATCGCCGGTTTTTTTTTATTTCATAACATTTTTATTTTAAAAAAAGACCGCATTAAAAAATGTGGTCGGGACAGTTAGTAAATCATAAAGACAAATGACTCTGTCGGTCTTTCGGTTGCCCGTATTGTATAACCAACAGCCGCCCGACCAAGTATACCTTGTCGTGCCATAATATAGTTTGGATTCAATTTTGATTGTACACTATAAAAATCTATTTTTCAAATGATATAAAAGTTTAACGTATCTTAGCTGTTTTGTTCTGAATAAACAATTAATCATCATCACCAAGCACTGGGCTTGTTGTATTTGTGTCATCGGAATCATA
>JAFSDI010000036.1 GCA_017436325.1 Alphaproteobacteria bacterium
ACAGATGCTATTATGCGTTTGTGCCCATTCGATAAATTAACAGCTTGCCAACAAAAATATGCTGACAAATCAATCGATGATGATGGGGTCTATGACGATTTGGCTAATATCGTTCAAGGTATTATGCTCAATATCGATAACAGCTTCTTAGTTGCCTGTCAGAACGCACTTAACGAATCGATGATAAAAGTTTGTGGTGATACAGAAACATGCAATTCCCTTATTATTGATGAAAACATTGGTGCACGTTCACTGGAATACCAAATTTGTCAAAGCCAAAACGATGAAGAATTTTCTAAAAATGGATTATTTTCATCAATACAAGAATTCCTAACAAGGATATATAACAATGAAAATACAGATGATTCTACATCAACAAACGAATCTATATCCGATCTATATAACAAAAACTGCAGAACATCACAGTCACAAATCCCTGATGCTGATTTGAAAAATGGTGATTTTGCAGGTGTTATCAAAGGTACAATTGATTGGTCAAAAATAAGCCCCAGCAATACTGTTCAAGAAACAACAGAAAACGGTACAGAAAAAACCAGAGTTGTTGCAACATACTTTAACATAGACGAAGATGCTGCAAATCAAATGACCCAACAAGCCTTAGAAGATTTAAATGTACTGAAAAATAATATAGATTCTGCATTCAGAACAATCGAAGCGGATCCAACAATACAATATTGTATGACAGGACGCACAGTACAAGGAATGAAAGTCAATGACCAATTCAAAGACATCAAAGGTGACAGGGCACGTTTCCCAAATCTGACAGACCAAATTCGTGGAATTATAATTAATGCCGCATTAAAATCGGCACGCGATAATTACGAAGAAAAGTTTACAGAATTAAATGAAAAACGTGCACAAGAAGATGTAGAAATACAAAATCGTATCGCAAAAATAAAACAAGAAGAATCACTGGCTGCAAGACGCGAAAACGCACGAATTTCATGTCTAAATATGGCAAAAAAATCAGTACTGCCATTAACGGTACGCCTCGGTCTTTTTGGCAAAGAAAAGAGTGGGGGTTTTGAATCCGCCGATTATACACCAACAGCTGCTGATTTAACTGCTTCAAAAAGCAGCTCTGACATAAGTAAAAAGGAAACCGTTACCGCAACATTTGAATGGGAAACCCTGAAATGTAATGTTTGCACACGCAAACAGTTTTGTGAAAACCAGAAAAGAAAAAGATGCAAGAAATGGGGTGCAGAAACAGAATCATGCAAAACAATACCATTCTAAAAAAAGCTGTTTTTTCCAGTATTATATTTCTAACTATGTGTGGCGCGGCGTATAGCGCCATACGTAGTGTTTCATCACGTGGCAATACACAAAACACAATAAACAACGGCACATCGGTTAATACCGCCACCAAGAACACAATTCAACAATCATGCCAAGAAAAATTTGACGGCTGTATGGATACATTTTGCCTTATCGATAATGAAGACGGGGGCAGATGTATTTGTTCTGATAAAATATTTGAATTAAACAAACAAAAAACAGAAATTGAAAATGTTCTAAACACCGCAACAAAAATCGCATCAGGCGCAGAATTCGAACTAAACGCCCCACGCAACCGCAACAATTCAAACGTTCGCAGTCGCGGGCAACGTGTTGATTTGTCAGCATGGGACACCAATTTTTCAGACGATGACGAAGAAATCCAATCAACCCAAGAATCAAACTATGGCACAGCAAAATTCATTGAATACACTGATATTTGTATTAATCAAATACCAGAATGTAAATCAAATATTAATTTCATTCAGGCAATATACAACCAACAAATAAAATCTGATTGTCTGGCATATGAAAATGCACTAAAAAGCCAATCAAAACAAAATGATGAAAAACTGGCACAAACACAACGCGCCTTACGCAGTACAGCATACAAACAATTAAGTGCAGCAAACAAATACGATTTAGGACAATGTACTATTGAATTTAAAAAATGTATGCAAACAACCGCTAATTGTGGAGATGATTTTTCAAAATGCACGGGTATCGGCGGTGGGATACATACTATTTATGGCACACAAAGCAGTATAGACATTTCTGCCGGCACCTATGACATTCTTGTATCCAAAAAGCCTTTATGCGAATCGATTACAAAACAATGTGTGGCTGTCGCTGACCAAGTTTGGGATACTTTCATACGTGACACAGCAATTTCACTAAAAAATGCTGAATTAATTACAGAAAACCAAACACGCCAAGACTGCATAGGCAGTGTGTCTAATTGTTTTTTAACCGCCTGTAAAGATAATATCGACCCACGCGACCCAGATGGTTCATATGATATGTGTCTGACCAGACCTGCATCCGTATTAAGTTTTTGTAAAAATGAATTAAAAAAATGTGGGGTTGATGCAACAAACGAAAAAACTGCAGAAAAATCACAAATTTGGGATTTTGTGCTGGCGCGCTTGGCATCAATGCGTGTTGATTCTTGCACAACCGCGGTCAAAGAATGTATGCAATCCCCAGACAGATGTGGCCCAGATTATTCACAATGTATCGGTTTAGATACTGATACTATTGTTCGTATGTGTCCGTATGATAAATTAACAGGGTGTCAACAAAAATACGGCAATACAGATATACGTGATGACGCAGTGTACGATGCCCTGTCTACGATGATAACGGGGTTGATGGTTAACATCGATAACAGTTTACTTACCGCCTGTCAAAACGCAGTTGATACGGCAATGTTACGCGTCTGTGGCGATACAAAAAATTGCAACAATTTGACAATCAGCGCTGCAAACATAGGCGCAAATTCATTAGATTACAAAATTTGTGAATATGCATTAACCGAAGACAGAATGTTTATAAATTATGAATCTTGTTATTCAGACGCAACGAAAATACCCGATACAGACCTTGGACGCGTAGTCGGTTCCAATAAAAAGGAACTGGGCCCGGTAAAGCCATTACTTGGCTCATTGGATGGAACGATATATTGGAACCTAATAAACTTTGATGAAAATGGTGTATTAACAACTGTTGATGAATACTTTGAAATAATCGATGATGATTCAACCCTAACAGAAATGCAACGCGACAGGATAAAAAACGAAATTCAATTAGTGCAAAACAACATAAATTCCGCAATTGATATGATTGAATCAGACCCAACTGTACAATACTGTATGACTGGACGCGAAGTCCAAGGAATGAAAAAACTGATGGGAAATCAGGTTCCGCGTTTTCCGAACTTAACCAAACAAACGCGTATGTTGATTGCCAATTCCGCATTAGATATTGCACGTGACAACTATTATAAACGTTACGATGAATTGAACGAAAAACAACTAAAAGACAAATCTATTATCGCCCAGCGTCAGGCAGAAATTTTGGGCGAAAATGGCAAAGACGCACTACGTAATTCTGCACGTCAATCATGTGTGGCACTGGCTGAAACATCTGCAATGCCCCGCTCACCAGAACCACCTAAAAATCGTTTGGGCGCGGTTATAATTGGCGCCGTCATCGTAGCCGCCGCCGTCGTAGCAGGTATTTTCACATTCGGTGCTGGAACTGCCGCCATTCTCGGTGTCGCATCAACAGTAGGTGGTGTGCTTGGTGCTGGAACCGCAATCAGTTCCGTTGCAATTGGTGCAATTACAATACTTGGTGGCGCAACTGCAATAGGTATGGGTACAGAAGCCTTACTAGACAGCGATGTTGTCTTTAATGAAACTATGACAGAAACACAAGAAACGTCTGGTTATTTTGAAATCAATTCTTTTGATTTCAAAGAAGAAATCACAACAACATTTAATATGGATACCATGAAATGCGAAAAATGCACCGTTTCATATAAATGTGAAAAGATTAAAAATCCACCTTTTGGCCAGAAACATTGTGTTAATTGGGCAGACCCAGTTAAAAAATGTACAGATATTCAATTTTAAAAAAATCCCCAACTTTTTCAGTTGGGGATAATATTTTCACTACATAAAATTAATTGGATTTACATCTATTTTCACACGAACATTCGCCGGCTGTTTCACCTTGGCCAACCATCGTACTATCACTGGTTGTAACGCCATATTTACAGCACCAGCAACCAAGAATCGCATACGATACCAATTACGTATCTGATAAACCTGTGCCGCAATTGGTCCCATTATCTTCGCCCCATGAACGATTGGGGCAGCGGCAGCCAAATCGCTGCAATAGCGCTGTAATACAGATTCTTTTTCACCCTCTATAACAACAGCGACCAGCATCCCATATGGTGGCATTTGTGCAACACGTCGCGCAGACATATCAGCATTCATAAACCCATCCCTGTCCCCAGAGCATATCGCCATCAACACAGGATGATTTGGCTGATAGGTTTGCAACAAAACACGTCCTGCATACTCTCCGCGTCCTGCCCGCCCTGCAACCTGAAACAGTTGCTGAAAAGTATGTTCTGCCGCACGAAAATCCGTACCAAATAAGCCCATATCACTATCAACCACACCAACCAATGTCAAATTAGGAAAATGATGCCCCTTGGCCAAAATCTGTGTACCAATAACAACATCTATATCACCCTGCTCTATCTGTGCGACCAATCGTTCCAACACCTGACGCGATGTAATCACATCACTTGATACCAGCGCACTTCGAACATTTGGGAAACGGACTTGCAATTCTTCTTGGATTTTTTCTAATCCGACACCACGCATTGTCACATCTGCGCCACAATCTGGACAGACACGCATTAATGTTGCTGTCCTGCCACACATATGACACAATAATTTTCCAACCCGCTTATGATACGTCATTCCAACACTGCATTCAGAACAAGTTGCAATCCATCCGCATTTTTTACATTGCACTATTGGCGCAAAGCCACGTCTATTTATAAACAACATCACCTGATGTTTTGCCGCCAGTGTTTCTTCGATTGCACTGCATAACTGTGGCGACAAAAAACCTGTTTGTTCTACATCATTAACCAGATAAGACATCGGACGATTTTCACGTAAATCAATCGTTGTAATTTCCGGTAATTTCGCCCCCCCAAAACGTGAAGTCAATTTCAAATGCTTATACTTAGCAAGATTAACATTTTCTAGTGTTTCTGCAGACGGTGTCGCACTGGCCAACACCACGGGAAAGCCTGATATTTTTGCACGCAATATTGCCATATCACGCGCATGATAATTCCCCATATCTTCCTGTTTATAAGACGTGTCATGTTCTTCATCAATAACAATCAGTCCTAAATCCTGCCATGGCAAAAACAATGCACTGCGGGTACCAACAACCATTTTAATTTTTCCACTTAAAACACCGCGCCAAATCTCTCGTCTACGCGCAGCGGTCAAATTACTGTGCCAAACAACAGGTGGCGCCCCGAATCGAGATTCGAATCGCGACATAAATTGTGCAGTCAACGCAATTTCTGGCATCATTAACAATACACTATGCCCATATTGATATGCACGCCATGCCGCATCGAAATAAACCTGTGTTTTACCACTGCCGGTAATTCCATCGACCAAAAACACTGAAAATCCACTTTTTTCAATTGCATCACCGATTACATCGGCTGCGGCTTGCTGTTCTTGATTTAGAACGATATTTCCTAAATCCCGATAATTATATACATAATCTTCTACAGATTTTTCACGTTGCGCTGTTGGAATCAATCCACCATTTTTTACCATCGTACGAACAACAGCAGAACTAACACGTGCAATATTTTGAATATCCGAAACCGTCATGGGGTCATTATCATTTGACACAAATGCATCCAAAACAGCCTGACGACTTTGCGTTAAACGAATTCCAGCATCAAAATTACAAGAATACAATTGTTCCATACGTGGCGGGGAAAAAGCATCAGGGATATTAACTATTAACCTTAAAACCATACCCATTGGTATAAGTGTCCATTCTGACATACGCAGCAACCACTGCATATCAGAAACCGACATTTTCGCATTATAAACCACAGAAACATCTTTAATTTTACTTTCTGCCAAACCACTGTCGCCAATTCCCCATACAATACCGACACACAAACGATTCATAACGCGCACGGCAACAAAAGTCCCAATTTCAGCAGGCACCGTCAAACGGTAATCATAACCAGTTGACGGAATATTTGAAACTAAAACTTTTACAACAGTACCTGCACTAAACATAAGCATAAAATACCTATTTTTTTAATTTTTTTCAACTGCAGATTAAAATCGCACTTACACTTGACAAATATTATTTTTGCACTAAGATTATAACAAATAACCAAACCAAGGATAAAAAATGTCAAAACAAACCAGCCCTGCTGTATACAATATGTTCAAGAATTATATCAAATTCATCAACAACGAAGTCATCAAACATTATGGCAAATCATATATGACACCAGAAAACACAGGTAACAAATGGCGCGCTGAAATAGAATATTCCATTGAAATCGAACAATTCTTATTCAGGAAATCAAACCTATTTATTAATACGCTCGATTCACGTGACGCAAAATCTTCTAATCCACAATTTTTAAAACCATTAATAGGCGAAATATCTGATTATTTATCCAGATACATAAAACGTTCCAGAACGACCAACCGCAACAATGTCACCAAAGAAATCAAAAAAATCCTGTGGGAAGAAAACACACACATACAATACATATTATCAAAGCAACAAGAATACAGAAATGCATCAAATAAAAAAAGCTATATAAAAGAACGAAACAAACAAAAAAGTATTGCAAAAGCAAATTTTGACTATAACATTGCCAAGCAAGTTCAATCAGAATTTATCGCAGTAAATCAATACAGACGAAAAAAATAGAAAACAAAAATGTACGACACACCAAGAACAATCAAAGAATCCTATAACATCGTAACTGCATTCATAATTGATTGTGATACAGAACTACAATCTCATACTGATCATTGGTGTGTCGTATATAACATTTCTAAAACATTCCCTGTGAATGAACAAACATATTATTTAGAGATAAATATTCCGCGTAATATACCTAAAAAAGTCAAAAACCGTGGCTCTATAACACTATACCAATTCAGTGACGACAAAAAGCACATCCTATTCAAAGTACAAACAAAACACACTGTCGGACAAATCCTGCGTGATTACACACACCCAACAAGAACATATAAACCTGATATACTTCTTGAAAAATGTCTGTCATATCGTTTTTACAAAATAATAAAGTTAATTGAACTGCGCACAACCGCACAAATAACAAGACAAGATAAAAGCGCTGAGCTATACCAATACATATGCCAAATCAAAGAATCACAGCGATAAAAAATCCCCATACAGGAATTTTATTTTAAAATTTGCACAATATCTAAATCTGTCGGCACATGCATAATAGATATATCCGGATTAAATTGTGTCCGAAACCAAGTCGCCTGACGTTTTGCATATTGATTTGTCTTTGTGACCCAGCTTTCCACACATTCAGATTGACTAACTTCCCCACGGACAAGTTTACACAACTGTGCTGCACCAATCGCGCGATTTTCATCCCATCCTGAATTCAAAATCAATTGCGCTTCATCATATGCACCACCAGCCAACATTTTTGGCACACGCTCTGCAATTCTAGTACGCAAAACATCTATTGATGGTCGCACTAAAATCTTGCACGCATCCCCCAGCACTGCACCAATACGTGCCTCACGTTGAAATTCTGTTAAATGCCGTCCTGTTTCATAAAAGACTTCTACTGCACGTGCAACACGTTGTTTATCAGAATACAAAAAATCTTCTGGCAATAATGCCCGTGCAGAACAAATATCAAAATCAACCAAATCCCGTGCACGCTTTCTATTTTCTGGCGATATTTTTGGCATTGGCGAAACACCATTTAACAGTGCATTAACATACATTCCTGTTCCACCGACAAAGACCGGAATCAATCCATTTGCAATTGCCTTGTCATATTCCAATTGCGCAAGATTCAAATAATCTACGACACTAATTTGCTCTGACAATGGCAACACAGAAAACAGCCTATACGGCACCCCATCAATAGAATCGGTTAATTCCCGTCCTGCAAAAGGACTGGCGGAAATATTTTCAATTCCGCGATATATTTGAACGCTATCGCAATTTATAACCACACCATTAACAGCCTTTGCCAATTTGTGTGCAAAGTCAGATTTACCTGATGCGGTTGGTCCTGTAACAATATATGCATTTGCTTTCATAACGATATGATTATAGTAAAAAACTCCCAATTGTAAATAAAATATTGTAAAAAAGAAAAAACAGGTGCTAATATAACAAGGTCCAATAAAACACAAAAAGAAAGGGAAAAAAATGTCTAAATTAAGAGTTGCAATTAATGGTTTTGGTCGCATTGGTCGCTTGGTATTACGTGCCGCCTTGGAATCAGGTCGTGATGACATTGAATTTGTTGCGGTTAACGATTTAGCACCAGCCGAACAAAATGCATACTTACTAAAACACGATTCGGTGCATGGAAATTTACCAATGAATGTAGAACTTGATGGCGACTATATTCTTGTTGGTAACCAGCGTATAAAATGTCTGGCGGAACGCGACCCATTAAATTTACCATGGGGTGAAATGGATATAGACCTTGTAATGGAATGCACAGGAATATTTACCGCCGCAGACAAAGCGCGTGTTCATCTGGACGCTGGTGCAAAGCGCGTTCTGGTATCTGCACCATCTGCTGGCGCGGACAAGACAATTGTATATGGTGTAAACCAAGATACATTAACCAGCGAAGATTTAATTGTATCAAATGCATCATGCACAACAAATTGTCTGGCACCGGTTGCAAAGGTACTAAATGAAAAGTTTGGAATAATATCTGGCTGGATGACAACAGTTCACGCATACACTGGCGACCAACAATTACTAGACAAAAACCACAAAGATTTCAGACGCGCGCGTGCTGCCGCTATGTCAATGATACCGACCAGCACTGGCGCAGCAAAAGCGATTGGTCTTGTTTTACCTGATTTATCTGGGAAACTAGACGGTATGGCGATTCGCGTACCAACACCTGATGTATCTGTTGTTGAACTGGTTGTAAATCTGGAAAGAAACGCAACTGTTGACGAAATCAATTTCGCGATGAAATCCGCAGAATCTGCGACATTTGGGTATAATGAATTACCACTGGTTTCGATTGATTTTACACACAATTCACACAGTTCAATATTTGATGCCTCTCAGACCAAGGTTCTTGGTGACCGTCTTGCACATGTAACCGCATGGTATGACAATGAATGGGGTTTTTCGAATCGTATGTGTGATACCGCTGTTGCGATTGGTCGCCTTATTAAATAAACAAACAAAACCGCGAATTTCAGCGGTTTTTTTATACACAAAAATAAGTATTTGAATTGAAAGAACAACTATGGTAACATTTATATGTCATCAATGGTCTTGTTGATGATGGGGTGTAACGACCCGTGCTCTAAGCGTCAAGTGTAAAAATTGACGCGCCAAATGGCGTGTTTTTTTGCATATTGAATGAATATATCTCCTGACCGATATGGGTCAGGAGGGCTTGCGAATATACTGAATAAGCAGCACAATACTTAGAGATTGTCGTTAACCTCCTGACCACTTAAAATCAGTGGTTTTTTAATTAACAACCAACCAAGCAGGAGGGCACAAATGAAAAAGACATTTATTTTAACATTTACACTAATTTCAACAACCGCGCCGGCAATTGCCAGCATCCCGTCCAGTGCATATATGCGCGAACAGGTCGCATCACAAATCGCAACCGCAATATCGTCTAAGGTTGACACATCGGCATCCGCGAATCAAACAATGGCGGGAACTTATACCGTTTCCGGCACAATGAATTTTACAGGCATCGCATATGCCACAACCGCCGAATTACCCCCACCACCCACCGATTCCGGCGATTCCGGCGATGATGAGGAGTTAGGCGGTTCTACACCATCAACGGGCAGCGGTGGCATCGGTGGCGCCGATTAATTAATAAACATCTCTCTAACAGAATGAATAATTACACAAGCGAATAATTACAATGAAAAAAATATTATTAATTTTATTTGGTTTATTATTTGTATCTGGGGCATATTCTGCCCAGATTGCAAATGTTGAATATGTGCACAAAATGATTGAACAAACATGGGATATCACTGTGCCATATAACAGTGCCCTGAACAGTGTGAAACAGATTGCAAATATGAAATATTTACTATCTGCAATTGATGTTGCAAACCATATGCTAAACGGTTCTGCAACCACCGACTATGGTAATGGTGAATTTGCGACGACCCAGGTTGCCGATACAGATACAGTAAATACCGCGGTTGAAACATTGGTTACCGATAACGGTGGACGAAATTATAAATTTTTTATAACTACCACATCCAATACAACCAGTTTTAGCTTTTCCATATCTGCAGCGGGCGAATTCTATGTTGATTGGGGCGATGGTACCAGGAACAAAATCACCCGTACAAACACACAAAATTTAGGATATTCTCACAATTATTCAACCGCTGGCACATATACAATAAAAATTGGTGGAAAAGCAACAGCATATAATACCAGCACAACCTACGCTGCGATAAGTTTTTATGCAAATTATTCACAAACAGAAATCGCATCAATTGATGGCTCGTTGGGTGCAATATTTGGGACATTGGCGGACGGCAGCCAACCACGATTTTATTGGACATTTTATAATGCATCCAATATGACCGGTTCAATCCCATCTGATTTATTCGCGGGTATATCTGGCGCACCAGCAAGTTATATGTTCGACAGCACCTTTTATGGTTGCAGTGGTTTGACATCAATTCCAGAAAACCTATTCGCGGGTATATCTGGCGCACCAGCAAGTAATATGTTCCACTCCACCTTTTATAGTTGCAGAGGTTTAACATCAATCCCCGAAAACCTGTTTGGGAGTATTTCTGGTACAGCACAGAATGGTATGTTTTATATGACATTTGGCTATTGTCCTTCATTAACCGGCCCATCTGCGCGTATAAATGGGCAATACCTGTATGAAATCTGGCCCAGTGCCACATCGTATCAGGTTGGTGGTATGTACAGCGGCGCAACCGGATTATCTGATTATTCCAGTATCCCAACTTATTGGAAATAATCCCGACCACAACACCAGTTTCTGTGTCAA
>JAFSDI010000037.1 GCA_017436325.1 Alphaproteobacteria bacterium
CAATTATCTTTGATATCGTGCTGCACGATGGCCAACGTGGTGTCCCATCTGCAAAAAATTGCTTACTTTTATTAAATGTTGTCGCATCCAGTCCGCTTAATTTCGCCAAGCCAGAACAAGATAAATTATTATCTTTGGCCAGTCGCTCAATCGCATTCCATATAATTTTATGTTTCATTATATCTCTCCTGTATAACCAAAAAAACAAAACAAAGGAATTATTCCAGATTCAAGGAACAAAATCAAGCAAAAAGATACTACACGACACAATTCAACCTACGGTTGACAAAATACTAAAAGCGCACCGCTTAAACGGCATAGTTATTTCAGATATCGCTTCATAATACGCATCCCAAACAAATAGTATTTTTTTTCATTGGTATCATACGATACAACCGTTTTAAATATCTTAAAGGCAATTATTTTATAAATACAAACCTTATTACGTTGACTTTTTTCTATAACCTTTTGCAAATTATGCTTATTTATAAATTCTTTACGCCTTTGTTCTGCAAATTCATACTGTTTTTGATGATTAGGTGAATAACGTTTGTTCAACAAAGAATTTTCATTAAACACATAAAAATAATTTGCATCTGGTACAGTAATTATAGAATCCGCTAACAAAACAGCATTTGGCATAAACAAAATATCTTCAAAGATACGCCCAACTTCAAACCACAAATTGTTACACAACAAAAAATCTCGTTTAAAAAGATAACGCCAAACAACACAGTTTGATAATGCATTTGTCACAGAAAATTTTTCAACCAACGTTGTTAACACCAGACAAAACTTATATTGAATATTATACAAATTCCCATTTTGCGACACGACACCACCGGCCAGGATATCAGGATTGTAAAGGTTCGCCAAAGACATCATTTTTTCATAATAATCCAAACTTATATAATCATCAGAATCAATAAAATGAACATAATCCCCTGTTGCCGCCCGCAGACCTGCATTTCGCGCAGCAGAAACGCCCGCATTTTTCTGTTTTATTATTTTTATACGCTTATCAACATTAGCATATTTATTATAAACGTACGCGCTATTATCCACAGATTCGTCATCAACGATTATTATTTCTAAATTTTTATACGTTTGACACATCAAACTATTAAGACACTGTGCTAAAAAGCACTCTACATTGTACACAGGTACCACAACTGATATTTTTTTCATATTTACTTCCTTTATTTAAATGCCGACTAAAAAACCGCTATAAAAATTTAGCGGTCGGGCATTTTCAAGGTCATAAATCCTAATGACTCCGTGGCTTTTGGTATCACCTTTTGTATAACCACAGATGCCCGACAAAAAGTCAGGCAAAAAATCACGCTTGACGCGTTCTGGATTTATAGGTCTTGAAAACCCAAACCTTTTTAAGCAAAGGTCGAAGCAATTATGAAACATAAAAGAACAAAATTCAACATTAAAAACACACTCGTTCTTGCCAACTGACGTTCCGAACCCTACAGGTTCAAATCCTAAGTTTGTGCAACAAAATTAAAACCGCCATAACGGCGGTTAAATTTTGGCACGCCCTACAGGATTCGAACCTGTGACCTGCAGATTAGAAATCGTCTGAACCCAAACCGATTGTTTGCCCGATTTCCGCCAACTCGCACCATTTTACCCTTATATCTCTTGCCACACTATGTAGCAAATATGTAACATTTTTATAAAAACGCTACACAATTTCCCAATGACCGCCTCGATCCGGGCCGACACGGCGAATTTTACCAGACTTTTTCAATTTGTCCAGATTCCACTTTACACCATCCGGACTAAGCCCCGTTGCGCTGGCCAATTCGGCACGTGTTGCACTTGGATTCTTTGCCAATATATCCAAAATTTTCTGGGTAGTTTTCTGGGCAGTTTTCTGGGTAGTTTTTGCCGCATTTTCCTTTATCTGCATTTCACGATTATCAAGGCGATTTTTCTCACCCAACAGCAAATTCCCAAAGAACTTGTTCAAATATTCCATTGTATAAGGAATATTCTTGTCCAAATTTTGATAATTTGCACGAACCAACGCATTTCCAAATCGTTGCTACCGGATCAACAGTAACAAATCATAACCTTTACAAATTCAACAAAAATATGCATAATTTTACAATAACACGAGGATGAAATGTTAAACAAAGAATATCCATTGCCACATCCGTTAAAGAATGATGATATCGATACCTTAATGAAAAAATTAAGGATGATGGTTCGCACCATGGAATCATTTCATCCTCAGGCTACAAAAGACAAGGCTCTTATGGGGCTGCATAGTTTGGTGGGGGCTATTATTTCTCTGTCGGCAGAGGTTTATGATGCTTTGCAAAATAACAGAGTTTTTGTGGCTAGTTCCATTACATGTCAAATTTTAGAAGCTGAAATACAACTGCTATGGTTAAACAAGCATTTTAATACCAGGGGCAAAGATTTTATAGATTTTGGATATGTTGAACAAATAGAAATGTTGCGTGTACACCCAGATCGTAAAGATAGGGTTTTAGAACTACTAAAACAAAATAATTGTGACAGATTCCTACGTAAAGGCCTTAAAAACCCAAATAGGCTTGATCGTAACAGTTACAACAAAAAGTGGTATGGAGATACGATACAAAACATATCAGAAGATTATTTCAAGCTTGTTTTAGAGTCAATTCAAGATACGCCAGAGTTGGTAGCGTATTATGAAAACAAAGATATAAACTACGAAAATTATCAACTGTTTTGTGGTTATAAACACTTTTCACCATATTTGGTAAGAAGATTTTTTGCAATAAGCCAATCTTTTCAAGAAGATGAAAGCAAATATGCTAGGGTGGCAGTTTTGCAAACTGTTTTGACTTCATTGCTAAATGTCAGTTTCGTCCTTGAACAACATGGCGATCATATATTACATATCAAACCACTAGCAACAGATGGACTGATCCCAGCGTCAGCTAAAAAAGCATAATTATCTATCTTCTCTATATTTTTCAAATCTTGTAGACGCATCGTCTAATTCCCAAGAATCGGCATTTTGTAATAATTTGCTTATAAAGTTATCTTTTTCGCTTTTTAATGTCTCGTCTTCCGGAAAATCATGATTTTTTATATATTCAAGAGTTTGTTCTATAAGCCCATTCCTTCTGAAAGAATCGAATCTTGCACCTCTAAAAGCCAACCTTGAAACAATGTCAAATACCAGTCTAGGATTCTCTGATAAATCGGTGACCAAAATCTCTTCTAACATAAAATTAGACATGGATATTTTCAGATTATCATCTGCTACCAATCTATGCAAATGTTTTAAACCCCAGTTTCCTTTTGTAAATTTTCCGCATTGATACCATCGCTCAAATTCCTTTAATACATCTTTGTAATCGGATTCTTTGCCCTTTATATGCTCAATAAACCATTCCCAAAAATCTATAAAACGTTGGAGTATTTCATCTGAAACGTTATCATTATTCGATTTAGCTTGATATAGCATAAAACCGATAAGATTTACAAAAGATACCATTTCTTCTTTGTTTGCCATATCGTCAAAAAGAAAGGACAAAATTTCAGAATCCAAGTCGTACAATCCCCAAGCATAGTAGAGTATTAGGTGACGAGCAATTTGTTTGTCTCTACGCTTTTTGTCTTTATCGGAATATAAATGGTTTTTCAATACATAACAAAATTTGCCTTTCATAAGACGGAACATATCTTCGTATGCGTGTGTGTACAGAATAAAAGTTGGCCACGTCACATCTAAAATATACTGTTGTTCTTTTGATTCTGGGAAAAGAATATCAATATTTTTTTCAGTAAATTCTGGCATAGACAAATGTACCCATGGTAGAGCACGAGCAATTATAGCAAGGGAGTCAATATATTTGGGATGTTGTACAATATCTGTTAATAATGCTTCTACTTGATCTATTGGCTTGTTGTTGTTCTTTAACCATAGGGCAAAAGTCAACAATGAATCCAGAGCCTGTCCATGTATAGAATTTATTGCTCTGTTTATATAATTATCTCCAGAACAAACCTCGTCTTTTTTATTTTCAAGTAATTTGTCTTCAGAATTTATCAAGGAATATAGAATATCGAAAGATTTTTCAATCAATTGTTCGTCTGTTTTACCTATACTAGAATCTTTTACAAAAGCAGAATTTAACAACGAAGCAACTTCTTGTTTTGTCCAATACCAATCTTGGTCACCGTCATGAAAACTTTTTCTATCATCAAATGTTTCATTTTGTTTTGCAACCCAATCAATAAAATCAATAATTTTTACCCAGTCATCAGATGTTTTTGAGCCAGATTCTATAATGCCGCGCAAAATGGCTCTAATGTATGTTGGTTCAGTTATAGTTGTTAATTTACCGAGCGAAGATATGTACTTTTTGGGTGTATTTAAGACATCCTGTTTGATAGCTTCAGCAAAACCTTCTCTGTCCGGCTTGCCGTGCCAATTATCAGGCGCAGGTTGCCATTCTTGCATTGTTTTAATTATTTTTGCAACGCTTGATTTTTGAATTTCTTCTGATTTTAAAGGAGATTCATGTCTTACAGTTATAAAACCACTCATCCATGTTAGAAAGTCTGGGTGGTCTCCTGGCATGATAGGGTTCCCAGTGTCATCAAACAATATATCTTTAAATCGTTCCTTTTGTTTTTTTGTTAAAGAGCCTAATATAGGTATCAAGTGTTTAAACTTCCAACGATTTTGACGTTCTTTTGCAGAAGTGCTATCTTCACTATTTTTGTAATAATCACCAGTTGGGCCATCCTCAATATATTTGAGAATAACAGATTGAGCTGTTTTGGATAATTTTTTGAATTTTTTATTCAACAAATGGAAGTATTCATGATGATAATTTAGGTTGTCAAAAAATTCATAATTCGTCAAACTTTCTGATAATAATTTTTTATCGCCAACATCCGTCACGGATAATAAAAACAAGAATAATCTCAAAAGGATGGGCGATTTAGAGTTTTGTAACAGATCAAAAACTTTGTTGGGCTTGTCTTTTTTATTTGTAGATATTATGGACAATGCAATGTCGCGCATCGCATCTATTGCAAAGTGTTCTGGACCAGAAGAATTACGATTTTGTTCGCAGTCCTCTATAGCAGGACGGTCCATATACACAGAATTATCGTATTTCTCTCGCTCTTCTTGTGTGCAAGTTTTATAAATTGTCTCATCAAAGATTTTAACCAAAACAGAAAATAGTTTTAATTTTTGTTTGTTATAGATTTCTTGAAAAATTTTCAACATCTCTTGGTATCTATAATAATCATTGTATCCATATTTAGACACAACTTCTGTAGAACCATATTCCCCAACAGATTTTATTTGCAACGATAATAACGCTTCTGTCAAATTCAAAGCTTGTGCAGGATCAAGTCTCTTAAATCTAATTAAATTAGATTTTAATGTTGTAAAATCAAACAAATCGGTAAATGGTGTTTTATGAATATATGATGTGAACGCCGTCATAATGGCTTTAAATTGCTTATCTGGCATTTCTGGGGCTACTGATAATACAATTACTTTAACAAGCCAAGGGGATTCAATTGAAACGTCGTTTATTTTATTTATTAGAGGTTCCATAAAAGCAAAAACCTGTTCTGGAATTACAGAAGCCATTTTTGACAGGTAAGGCAAAGCATCCCATGAATAAATCTCATCTTTTAGTTCCTCATTGTACTCCTTTGAATATTCGAGCATTCCCCCATCAAACAACGTTTGAAACCATGAAGGGTTTTCTAGTTTTGATAGAAAATAAGTTTTAAGATTATCCTTTAATAGCTTGAATACAAATAATATCTCCTTTTCGGATGGTTCCTCCGGAGTAGTTGTTTTTGCGTTAATTTTTTGTAAAGAATCACTAAGTATATCTTTTCGTTCAATGTATGATGGATCTTCTAGTTCTAGTAAATATTCTTCTATATTTGTGAAATGCGTACACAGCTCTTGTTCAGGAATTGTGTTATATTGTTCGTTAATGTGCCTACAAGAATTCAGTGCATTAGACGCATTTTTTATTGTTGTATATTTTTTACCAAATTCATATTCTAATTTGTTTTTTGTTTCTGGTGAAATATTCTCATCTTGTAAAATTTTTTCAAATTTCGGATTTTTTGTCATAAACAAAGTTTTTGTCTGAGTTTTTTGATCGTACAACCCCTTTAAACCTTGGTTCCACGTGTGTTGCACAACTTTCTTTATTTCGTCTGCCGTTTTGTTCGATTCCACTACAAACCTTACATTGCTTATAGCTTCAATAAGCTGTTTTTTTAAAAGATTTTCAGAATAGTTGTTGATGATGTCAATTAAATTTACCAAGCAATGAGATAGCAAAGACTGTCTCGCAGGAAAATCTTTTTGTTGAAATAAATATAATGCAGCTTTGTATGTTTCCTCAGCATCATCACTAAATGTTTTAAGAATTTCACAAATTTTCTTACGTTTAGGACCTAGGTTTTGCGCATAAAAATTATCCATCGATATGATAGGACTCGGAGTTTCTATATCACGATTGTCAAATGCCATAGCAATAACATTCCTTGGTAATGTTTTATTACCAGGAGAATAAAACAAAAATCCTAAAAAATCCAGAGGTTAAATACGCTTTCCTTAGATCATCTCGTAATCTTCGTGGGACAGGACTGTGTCGAATAATCCGACACTTTCACCTGCGTGTTTGTTAATGCCCGCATATTCCAAACTGGCGTCTTCATAGCGTTTGAATTTATACACCGCATCGTTCATAAGCGCATCATTGAACACGCCCAAACTTACCAGCAATTCAAAATCTTTTACATCCAGCCCCGTCACCTTTTTGAACAGGCCTGGTTCCAGTTGGGTTATTACATCTTTCAAACTGCGTTCACGATAGTCGGTTAAATACATGAAAATTGGCACACGGGTTGCGAACTTAATCAGTTTTTCCTGGATGCGTTTGCGTGCGGATTTGAATTCCTTTTCTTCTTCCGACATTTCTTTCTTTTCTTTCGGTGTCAACTCCCGTTCATTGGCGGCCGCTTTCTTTTCTTTCACGGCATTTGATTTGTTAATAACTGTTTCAATGTCCTGGTTCAGGCTGCGGAATCCTTCGATACTCATAAGGGCATCCATGGCCGCTTTGTTATTCATAAGGCGCAACAGGGTTGCATTGTCCACATTAACCAGCAATGCACTTTCCCAACGGCGTGCCAGCAATGTTGCGCTGGTGCCACTCATTGCCATATCCAGGATTTCACCGGCATTAACTTGGCGCATGGCGCTGCCGTCATAGGCCAATACAGGTAAAAAGTTAATAAATTCAGCGACTTTCTTTTCTGGGTCGGATTCATTTACGTTCAGTCGACAACTGTAATCTGTGATTTGGCGCAACGCACGGTCGGGCGCAAAGTCAAAGATATAGCACTCTTCTTTCATGATTTGGGTGGCATTTGGGTGTTCGCCATCTGGATTTTTGATTGTCCATGGGGTTTGAACACGGAATGCTGCCTGGAAATATGATTCTGGGCTTTTCAGGTTGCACAGCATAAAGATTCCAGACCATGGTTTAACCGATACGCCAGTCATCAGTTTGCCACACGACAAGGTGATAGTTTTCGTTTCCAATGGGTTGGCCATTGCCTCTTGCACAGGTGCCAGGGCTTTTATACCAACGCCAGCGGACGTGCCAGCGGCCACAATTACCCGATAATCGTGATAGAATGTGTTTTGACGGCGTTTCAGCAGGTTTGCCATGGCATTGCATGCCGCAATAGATGGCAGGAACCATATTGTATGTGATAGGATGCCCAACAGGCGTGTGTCTGCAAATGGCATTGGTGGTTTCTTGGCGCCCATTTTCAGATTGTCCAGGGTGGTTTCAGCCAACTGGCCACGAATTAAGTCCAGCCATTTTTGAACTTCGTTTTCATATTTGAACTTGGCATTTTCCCCATCGCCATCTGCGGCAAAGAATTCATTAAGGTTGAATTCGTTAAATTCGCCACCCAACGCGATATTGCGAATGGTGTCGGGCAACTGATATGTCATCATTACCATGCGTGGCAAGGCCGCATACGGGTTGTTTGGGCCTTTCCATTCCTCTTTTTCGCGCTGTTCATCCGAATATGTCCAGTTATAAATCTGTTCTTCTATGAATTCACCGCTGTTTATGGCACGGAATGGGGTGCCAGACAGATATAAATAATGCCCTGTGGTGATTGGCATGTTGGACTCTTCAAAATAGTCCATGGCCTCGCCAGCGGCATTTTTTTGTTCGGCTTTGGATTCGTTTTCAAACAGGTCTTTGGCATTTTCACGCCATGCGCCATAATGATACTCGTCAAATACGACACAGTCCCAGTTTGTGCCATGCACCCATTCATTTTGCGCCTTGATGCCACCTGCGTCATTTTTGCCCAGATAATCCTGGAAAGAACCAAAGCATACAATTGGGCGATTACTGTCCAGGTGCTTTACAGCGTCCATGAATTGTTCGGTTGTTTTGTCTTTTTTGGAAACAAACTGCCAGCCGTCAAAGTCACAATGGCTGTTCAGGTCTTCTTCCCATGCCTGATGCACCGCAGGTTTGAATGTCAGCACCAATATCTTGGACCACCCCATTTGTTTGGCCAGTTGATATGTGGCGAATGTTTTACCAAAACGCATTTTGGCATTCCACAAAAAGTGCGGAGTTTTACCTGGGTTTTCATGGCGCCATGCATTGAAATACGCAATTGTCTTTTCAACTGCTTCGGCCTGTTCAGGGCGCATGCCAAATGTTTCTGTGCGCTGGGTTTCCAGATCGGTGCCTGTGCGCAATGATATGATTGCCGCCATAACGTCTTTGACGTCACATTGGAACCATTCGGTCAGTTTGCCGTCTTTGTCGTGCAGTTGAATAATACCACGATTTCGCAATATACGGTGGACATCTTTATCAGTGAATACCGAACCGTCTTTGCGAATGGCGGGTTCGTCCACATGAATGGTATATGGAATGTCGCCAGGTTTTAATATAGGGTACTGTTCGGCCACACGGGTTGCCGCTGATTTGATTGTATATCCCACCTTTAACATGCCGTCATATTGCGGATTTTTGTCAGAATATGCATAAATGGTCGGGTTAGCATCTGGGCGTGCTGGAAACATAACTTTTTTTGCCATAATTTACTCCATCGGTTGAATCATGGATTCAATAAATGCGATTTCATCCGCCGTCAGGTCATATTTCTTATATAATTTGGAATCATCCCACGGTTCATTGAAATCTTGCATAGGAACGAAAGAGTACACCTTACTAACGGCGTCTTGTGTAGTTTTGCGCAAACTTACGAGAAAACGCAGAAATTTTGTTTGCAAATAACTTTCTATATGTCGTGCCTGTATTTCGTTTAAGTTGTTATCCCCACCTATTACCAGATATGTTTCTGTGCAGCATGTATTGGGGGCCGCAACAATTGTGTTAAGATTATCGTCGTGCGCTTCCGTTCCAATGTTATTGGCTCGGGCGGTTAGAATTTTCCATTTATCTACCCATTCGGTGTGGGTACTAATTTGTGTTCTGCTGATAAATCCTATTTTTTTATTGGCATAAATTTGTACAGAGTTTTCAAAAGTTTTTTGTTCAAACTCAGTAAAATTTGTTGGAAATCCAAAAGGTTTTCTGCTGCTAACCATCTGGGCAAAAGATTTTCCTTCTGCTATTTCTGGGTGCTGATTCAGTACTTTTTTAAGAATTGGCAGTGCCTGATTATGTCTAATGAACACATCAAGTCCTTGTTCTAATAAGCGGCGTTGTGCACTAGATACTACATTGTTGCCAATATGTTCATGGACAATAGTTTGACCTTTATGTGATTTGTCCCACAAAAAGTACATAACGCCGCCTTTTATTTCTACACCACCAAAGCAATCAGAGGCCGATTTATAGTCGTGTATTTCGCGCAATTGTTTGCTTGTAAGCATTGATTCTCTGAATTTGTCCAACCCTTTGCCACCAGAATACCATTTGGCAGGTATAATCATTGTTAAAAAATTTGGCTGGAGTTTTATTGCTTGGTCTACAAATAACTGAAATATTGGTGTCGCGCTTGCTCCTGCACCACCATCACTTAATTGGTAAGGTGGATTTCCAATAATTACGTCAAATTTCATGTTAAATACCTCGTCTGCATGAATGAATTGGTATGCGTGGGTTTCCAGGGTGTCGTCACGGTCATATTCGGATTGGGATGCACCGCAGAATTTGCAGCGACCGTTTTCCCATGTGTGTTGAACCCGTTCAAATACGATGTTGCCGCATTCGGTGTTAAAATCGGTGCAAATGGAATATTGGCTGTTTGCTTTCTTGGAACAATATACCGAACGCCGTGCCAACAACGATGTTAATTCCGTGATGGCAATACCGAATAACTGATTCTTATAAATGTGGTTCAGTCGTTCCTGTAAATCTGGGATTTTGTGTTCCAGCCCCACAATCAGTCGTTTTGCGATTTCACGCAGGAATACACCGCTCTTGCAACACGGGTCCAGGAATTTCGCATCGGGATTGGACCACAATTCCGCTGGCAACATGTCCAGCATTTGGTTCGCTAATGCTGGTGGTGTAAATACTTCGTCATTGCTTAAATTTGCCAGGCAACTTAACACGTCTGGGTTATATGTGTTATTCTGCATCTTTTAACCTTTTGTAATGTGTCAGGGGAAATTCACGCACTGGCACGGGCATCCATGTGCCGCCACCCATATCAGAACGGAAATATTCGCCGCCCATTTCGCTGTCGACTAGGGAAGAGAAATAAAAATCACGGCGTTTGAACATATCGCCCATAACCAATGACCATTCGCTGAATACAATCGGGGCGTTTGAACCATCAACCCGTTTCAGGGTTAATGCATCCCCCAGCACAATGTTTTTGCCTAAAATAAAGCGCAGCGTTTCAATAAAATCAGTTGGAATACATTCGCATTTCAATTTACATGCGCTGGCATAATTATCGATACAGATACCCAATAACAAAGAACGGCAATCCGCCACATTGTCGGGCAAAATATCAATGCCATATATGCTGGACACGGCCAATGCCATGTATCGTTCATATTCAATCTGGCTTTTACGATAGCGTGAATTTACAATTTCCAGTTTTCTGCGCAAAATTTCGGTCAGGAATGCACCCTTGCCACAGGCAGGTTCCAAGAAACGACTGTCAATGCGCTGGGTTTCTTGTTTTACCAAGTCCAGCATGGCATTAACTTCCCGAGGGGCAGTGAATACTTCCCCATGATCGGCAATACGACGTTTTGAAACGATTTGTTTGTTGGAAGAATCTTGCGAAGATTTTGCCACAGTTAAACCACGAAATTGTTGTTACACAAAAACAATTGCTGAAATCGGTTGATTTTCGCGGTTTTTTTATTTACAATTTTGGAACAATTAAAGGGTCATTTTCTGCTTTCAAGAAATCGTGAAATTGTGGGCGGGCTGACCCGGATAGTTCTGGCAATTTTTCGTTTAGAAACTCCTGCTGAATACATGTCTAAAATCAAGTTTTCATGACCGTCAATGATATGGTAAGTATTCTTTTGGCCATTTGGACGGCCCAGTTTTACACCGCGTAATTGTAATGCTGCCAATGCTTCTTTGGTGCGCTGGGCGATAAGATTACGTTCAATCTCAGCTGATAGCCCAAACGCAAACGCTAAAACCTTGGATTGAATAGTGTCACCCAACTCATAGCCATCTTTGACGGTATAAAGACGCGCCCCAATTTTCATGCAATGTTCCAGTATTCGCATAATCATGAACATTTTTCGCCCCAGACGCGAAAGTTCACTACATATTATAACGTCGCCCGGATTTAAATGTCGCAAAACGCCGCCTAATGCGCGTTGCTCTGGCTCTTTGGTGCCGGAAATGCCTGCATCTTCAATGTATTTATCAATACAAAGTCCTAATGCGCTGGCTTTGGATTCAATGCCCAATTTTTGATTTTCACAGTCTTGTTTGTCGGTCGAAACCCGAATATACCCATATATCACAATAAACTCCTTTGGTTTGTTGTTCTATATGCCGTATATTTCGTTTTATTCAAGTAAAAATAATGTTGATATTACCCTTGTTTTTACTAAATGTCGTATTATTAAACTGGATGTTTGCGCTGGTTGTGCTTTGTTTGTTCTAAAAAAGGAGTAAGCATGACATTAAAAGAATCAATCAACAACCTAGAAATACAGATAATCAAGGATAAACAACAACTTCTTCGCCTAGAGCGGGAATTAAATAAAAATCAACAACTAACAATAAAAATCTTGCAACAAATTTGTCAGCAAATGCAAATGACACACAAAACACAGTATACCAAGCAGTTATCAATTGGTGAGGTGCTGGAACGTTACAGAATAAAAAACGGAATAGACAGCGAGGAGACCAAGCGTAAATGCAAAACTATAGCATATTATTCAAATAAAGCAGGCTTAGAATTGAAATGCGAGTATACAAAATTTCATAAAGATGTAATTTTGTTGAAAATATTTAATGAAATATCAGATAGAAAAGATATAAAGGGGGATCAGAAAGCAAAGCATGCTAGATGGATTGTTAGTTTTGTAAAATTTGCAGTATTTGCATATCCTGACCTGTATAAAACAGATGTGCTGGTTGGACTTCCATCTATGAAAAAAACACCCAAAAGCGCCAAATGCCCCCATACTCCATATACAGATGAACAATTGAAGTCTATTTTTGACCCGAATAAGAAATTCTTTTATTATAATCCAGAGATTTTTTGGGGGTGTATGATAGCATTATTTACTGGTGCAAGAAAAAATGCAGCATTTACATTACAATACAAAGATATAATTCTAAAAGATGGTATTTGGTGTATAAATTTCATAGAAGACAGTCCAGGAATTAAACAATTAAAAACAGAAGAGTCTGAGCGAATAGTACCAATTCATTCGGCGCTTTTGAAAATGGGTTTCTTAGAATACATCAATAAAAAACATAAAAATAATGATCAAGATTTTATCTTTAAAAAGACATGCTTGACCTCCAAAGGCAATCTAAATCCCCACATTACTAGGAACTTTTTTATATACCTAAAAGATATCGGTGTAAAAAATCCAGAATATGGAAGGTTTGATTTTCATTCGTTCCGTAAAAATGCAAACATTATGATGGAAAAATGCGGGATACTCCGACCCTATATAGATAAGATTATCGGTTGGATGAGTCGTGGTAGCGAGGGCGAAAGATCGTATTCAAATTACTCCATAAAACAAGTGTCGGAACAATTAGAATTATTACGCTACGATTGTCTCAAAACGGAATTTAAGAGATGGCAAAAGACAATGTCTAAGATATAAAAAATTCGATTATTTCACTAGATATTCCATTTTTTGTTGGCATTGTTGTGTTGAAAAAACAAGAGGCACAACATGACAACGATAAACAAGCAACACGGGTTCTATGGTGCGCTGGCAGCGCGCTATGACAGTCCGGTCCACCGACAGGAAATCTGGGACATAGCGATTAAACGCCTGGGGCAAATTCACTCCGAAAAGTCCGCCGCAGAAATCGTAGACTTTCTGAACAGTCGTACCGGGCGACACCTGGCCGATGAAATATTTGATGGCCCCGGCACCCTGAGTTATGGGGTGGCGATGCTGCGCGTGGCAATGCTGAACAAACTAAAAATGACCAAGTGGTGGGCGTTTCACACCGATGCAACGCCACGCCCAATCATGGTAGACAAGCGCATACTGTACCGGTCCGCAATCAAGAACGAAATGCGCAACCGCCGCATCCGCAAATTGGTGGAGAATGCGCTGGCCTGTGCCCAGGACGACGTATGGCAGACCCCAGAAATGTGGTTAAAATCAGACCTGACGGGGCTGGACGAACTGGAAATGATGTGGACACAGATTCAGCAAGAACTAAAAACCAAAGGCACCGCACATGGAAACGATTGATGCGCTGGAACGGAAACTGCACGCCGCCCGGCGGGGTGTGCCGGGGACGAAATACCAGACAGGCCTGGTCATTGACCTGAACGGGCCGGCGGGCAATATCTTCTATCTTATGGGCGTGTGTAATCGCCTGGTGCGTGAACTTGGATTGTCGGCACAGCTAAAACACGAATATGAAACGGAAATCAATTCTGTGGGCGACTATCAATCCCGCCTGGCCGTCATGCAAAAATGGTTTGGGATTGTGTTTGTGGAATAAAATCTAAATTTACTTTTACAATTTTATCCAAATATATTTTCTTACCTTATTGCTTTTTCTTGATTTTTATGGATTATGGGGTATGATTTCTGTATGAAAAATAATAATCGACGTGTTATTCTTAATCGTTTTTTTGAAGAATTAGAAGACGAAACAAAGTGGACACGGGCACGCGTTGAGGCACAAATTTACTCTGCGGTCATCCTTGCTATTCAGATGGATAAAAACGACAAAACACGGCAACACATGTTGGCAACATGGCCGGCGGAATGTTCCGTTCGATATGAATGGTTTGAATCTGTTATTGCAGACGTTAAATTGCCCCCAAATATAGCCCCCTTTGATAACACACACGATAATTTTTATAATGTTTTGGTGCATTGGTTAGATTCTGTGGACAGTGTCACAGATAGAAAATTATTGATTCTGCACTCAATCGGTTTATCAATGAATAAACTCAGCAAAAAGACCGGGCTGTTACGTCAGACCGCCAGTCGTCGTTACACCAACGCAATCGATGTGCTGGTTTGGAAATTAAACCACTAAACAAACTAACCTGTATACTTATATCGTACCTTTTTATACCGTAAAGTAACCTAAACTAACTTAATTTCCTTTTTGTCGCAAAAACGTGCATTGCGCACGGTTATTTTTTATGCATATATCTTTACATAGACCCATCAAAACCCGAAACAAAAGGACAAACCATGACAACAATATTATCCAAGGACGAATATATGACGGAACGTGCGCTGGCTGAAATGTGGGAATTGAAACGCAATACTTTACAAAAATGGCGCAGTACCGGTGTTGGACCAAAATTTCTGAAACGTGTTGGTCGCATTGTATATCGGAAACAAGATATAGCTGAATTTGAACAAAACAACATTTTCCAGCGTACAAGCGACAAGCAATAGGAAACGGTTATGAAACGGCTGGCCAACCCGAAATGGGCGCTTTTATTGGAAAATATATCACGAGAAGAACGTGGCGACATATTTATGGCGGTTTTGAAATATCCCGACATGGAATGTTCAAGCGCTGTGTGGCCATTTATAAAAGCCGAATTAGATGAAGACGATATTAAGTATAGAGCCAAATGTGAACGGCTGGCCGCAAACAGATTGGCACGTTGGGGCGAACAGAATTCATCAGATATTAAACAGACATTATCAGATATCAGACAGAAATCAGATGCAATAGCAAATAGCAAGTACAGTACAAACACAATAAAACAAAGCAAGGAAATACATACTCATACTAATGATTTGCTTCAAAAATTAGCAACCTCTTTCAGTCCATTGCGCGAGCATAAATATCATATAGACAACGAATTTTCACTGTCAAAAATCATTGAACGAAACCCAAAGTTGTTTCCAATATTCAACGAATTTACACCGGAACAACTGGAACGCGGGCAAATATCATTGAAATGCAAATGTATGGGGCAAGATAAAACAATGGCACAAATCATAGGATGGATAAGGAATGAAGGAAATTTTACATAAAAACATAATAGGTTCTGTGACGACATTTCGCATTGAGGGTAACGGCGACCCCGACACTTGCCCAGCGACAGAAATAAAAAAACGGTGAACGGCGAACACTAAAAGGGGTAACAATGTTATTATCTAGAAGAGAATATGCCGCACATCGCGGTGTCGCGGTATCCGCGGTCCAAAAAGCCATTGAAACAGGACGAATAACACTAATAGACGGGAAAATAGACCCCGAAAAGGCGGATAAAGAATGGGCAGAGAACACTAATCCAGCCTATAACACCCCGCGCACAAATGACAGTTCTTCAAATTCTTATCAAAGAAGCAAAGCAATGAAGTCGACATACGATGCAATGCTGAAAAAACTGGAATACGAAGAACGTGCAGGAAAGCTAATACCATTAGCACAAGCACAATCTGAGGCTTTTGCAGCAGCCCGATTTTCAAGGGATCAATTACTGATGATTCCGCGACGTGTTGCTCCGCGACTTATCGAACAAACAAACATTTCCGACATTGAGTATATCTTGACCCAAGAAATTACAGAGGCGTTAAGAAATTTATGCAACATATTACAAGGAAACAAAGGAGAACAAAAATGACACAAAACACAAAAACTGAAATCAAAACTGCATGGGATAAAACAGTTGCATTTTTAATAGAAAAATCAGACACAGTATCTGAAAATATCGCATTGGAAATAATAGGAAAACCCAAAGATGAAATACATGCAATTTTAAGTCGCGCAATGACAGAATTCTGGGACATGGGCGAGCAATATTTCATACAAGAAATCCGCAAAAGCCAGCAAAAAATACAAGAGTCTTGATAGTCTTATTCAGTGGACTTGTGCGCTTTTATTATCAATGTTGTGTGTAACAAAGGACAACATATGCGGGCACTTAAATGTCAAAAGTTAGTTTTAACAACAGGATTTCTGAACAAACTGAAATCCGACATTGATTTGCAAATAACAGATGCAGCACTGCCAGGGCTACAATGCCGGTATTCGGCCGCATCTGGACGCAAAGTGTTCTATTTGGGATATCGCGTTCGCGGTTCATATCAACAAAAGCATATGAGATTGGGCACATTGGCGGAATTTAGCTTAAATGAGATTCGCGCACGTGCGATACAAACCAAACAAGATATCGCCAACGGTCTGGACCCGCAATCAGAACAGCGCATACGCATAAAGCAAAACGAAATGGCCGCAGCACGACGCAAACAAGTCCGTGAACTAACCCCAATATTTATGGAAAAACATTGTCGCGAAAACAATCGGGAAAACACCTATCGCTCAAACGAAACATTGATGCGCCTGTATATAATCCCATATCTTGGCGATAAATACATTGCGGATATTGACCTGCGCACAATCCAGGATATGTACGATAAAATCAAAAACACAAAAACTATTGCAGTTGGATTGCATGTTATGCGGTTATTATCGACCTTTCTAAATTGGTGTGAAAAATACAATTATCGCACAATAAATTCAAATCCGTGCCATTTGGTTCAAAAGGCAAAATCCCCAAAGATGAACCATACGATTCTAGATATTGATGGTTATAAACGTTTGTTTACTGCGCTGGATGAGGCATTTTGCGCTGGGAAACATGCACCGCAAGCCATCCTGGCTATTAAAACACTTGCGCTGACAGGCTGTCGCAGCAGCGAAATAACAAGCCTGGAACTGGACGAATTAGACCTAGAAAACGGGTATCTACGTTTAAATAAACGCAAAACAGATGCATTTAATGTACCGCTGGGCGATCCGGCAATAGAAGTTATAAAACAGGCATTGAGAATTTGTAAAAGCAAACAGTATGTATTTCATTCACCAATCGACCATACGCGCCCATTGACAGATTTGCGTAAAGCGTTCTGGTGGGCATTGGATCGTGCCAAATTACCACGGATGCGTATACACGACCTGCGCCATTCTTTTGCAACACTGGCCACCAGCATGGGCGAAGATATACGAATATTAAAAGACGTATTGGGACACACAAAAATCACCACAACTGAAATATACGCACACGCATCAAGTATTGCCGCACGTCGCACCGCCAACAATGTCGCCAGCATGATAACAGGATAAATTGGTAAGAGAGTTACGTTTAGTTATAATTCAGTTACCGGTTTACTATAATTATCCAACGCCCAGTCGTTAATCTCATCAAGAATGGTACGAACATGTAGTTTTGACATTTCAATCCTCTGAGCGACCATTTCTTCCGGTGTCAAATCTTTGATTCGTGCTAAACCACAATACAGGCGTTTGATATCATTAAGATTCAAACGGTTCCCAGTTTCTGATCTCACATCAAACAATGTATAATTGGTCAATTTACAGCAATCAATATACCTATCTTGATCTAGCCAAGGGTAATCTCGCTGATACAAGACAATTAGGTATCTTTCATATCTTTTATAATATTCAACATTCTTTCCAAGAATAAATACAAACTTATCGGAAACAACAACACAATAGTGTGATTCTTGCTTATCGGGTTGACTCTGCGGGGCCACCAACTTAGTGTCCTTTACTATAACATCACCAACTGTAAGCACGCTACCAATACTCATATTAAAACACTATGCTGGGACCAAACGAAGCCAAATAACTATAAAACTGGTTGTCTTCACCACCATCCAACAAAGCTTCTGCAGGCACAACATCCAACCCTTTTTCTTTTACATCTGACCAAAATGGTTCTGAATGGTTTAAATTTTCTACTTCCTGTGGCGATTTATCTTTATATATTGCAATAGCATCATTCAGAGCAATCATATCTGTTCCTGACAACATATCGTAATCAGGCTCTCCCTTTGCTTCAAGCTCTTCATTATTGTTGAAAAAATCGTCACCTATACCCCAAGTGGCCATCACAATATCTTTAGCATATTTTGGTGTTGTTCCATGTGTTTCAACAAGCAAAACATCACCAGCTACGGGCCTCCCGTATCCATTCAAGTGTATTATATCAGCCTTCGATAATATTTTCATTATATTATACGGATGACGTTCACCATGTGCCATAATATACAATATGGCATTATAAATCTTCTGTCTGTCAACCGTAAATGTTATTCTTGTCGTCATAACAATAGCCCTTGTCATCAAAAGTGTTGCACAGCAAACGGGGGTTGTCAAGCAATGATAAAAAAATAAACTCTCCCTTCCTTGCCCGTAATTATACCACAAATTGACACAAAAATCAATAGCATTTTATGCTTAACAATTCATTTTAGCACATGGTTTGAACTTAAAAAGCCCCGAATATTCAGGGCTTTTAGATCTGGCGTGCCCAGCAGGATTCGAACCTGCAACCTATTGCTTAGAAGGCAATTGCTCTATCCAGTTGAGCCATGGGCACTTAACTGTTTTTAAGGAATTCGGCGCATCACGCGTCCAATTCCTGTGTAACATTCTATGTAGCAAATATGTAACATTTTACATCCATTTGCGTACATTTCAATCAATCTGTATCCAGTTTTATACAGAATTGATTTTCGCGCACATCCGCACAAATCAGGCGTTTATGCATTCAGATCCAAATCTATCCATAAAAATTACGGATGATTAGAAATCTGATGCTCTATCCAGCTGAGCTAAGGGCGCATACCACCATATTCTATACTAAATTTTCAAAAATTCAAGCCCGAACAATCAAAAGATTTAAAATAATACTTTACATAATGCACTACTTTTTACTACGATTTTAACTGAACCAATGAAAAACTTGGTTCGGGGCTGTCGAAAGCCTTACACAACCGGTGCGTAAGCATCGTTATATTTCATATTTCGGTGCATTCGCACCGCATAAATATGTTATTTCCCCGAACTTTTTAGTCGGGGAGCTGTGAGTGCATACAATACGACTTGTTTCGAAAGACTCACAGAATCACTGTTGTGTTGATTTTCGAACTCCCCGACCGTCATGTTTTTCAGACGGTTTTATTACACACAGGGAGTAACACATATGAACAATATATTTAAACTATTATTAATTGTTCTACCTATCACCGTTATTGCAAATGAAACAGAAATAACAGACAAACTTTCTGTTATGCAGGAACGTGGCATAGAAAATGCAACAAACCCTGAAATCCTTGACGCATACAACAAATTAAAAGAAGCCATAACCCTTCGTAAAAACCTGCAAACTGAATATTTATCCGCCCTGTCTAACAACGCATCTGCAATACAAAAAAACGAACAACGAATCGAAAACAAAGTGCTTGGCTCTACTGGTATTGGTGCAATTGGTATTGGCGCAATGAAATTAGCCTCAGGAATAAATGAACAACAGCTTGACAATGCCGCAGAAGCCCAGATGCGCGCGTACTTATCCACAACTTTTTGTTCTTATAACAACAATCAAAAATTTTCTGTTGGCGATACAAATATCACCCTGCCCACAATAAATCTAAATGATTTAAAAAGTGAATACATTAAATTAGCTAATGATTTAAAAGAACGTAAAACAATACTGGGACTAAAAACAGGCATTGAATCACAAGAAATTCTTGACAGTGCAACTGCTGGTCTTTATGACGACATATCAACCGGCAAATCCGACGGTGCATTCACTTCCTTATCTGCGGCGCTAATATCACCAACAGGAACTGATGCAATCGAATGGAATGCACAAAAAGACAAAATATCAGAAAAAATTAAAACCGGTGCAATTGTTGCTGGGGCTGGCGCGGTTGCCAGCATTGCTGGAAACATAATAATAAACAAAGACGCCCCAAAAGAAAGAAGCAGCGAAATCACACGCGAATACGAAGATAACATCGCAAACATCGACCAGGAAATCAGCGAACAGCAATCAGAACTAGACAAACTGATTACCGAAAATGAAAATATAATTGACGATTACAACCAAGAATTACAACAACACATCGATTTTGTCGAAACCATAACAGAATCAGACTGCATTGAACAATTTCGCGAATATATTGACTATATCAATTCACTAAGTCTTATAACAAATTCGTATGCAGACACATCTTCACTTGAAATTCCATATGACCTAGAAGCACAACAAACGGCATATACAAAATGCGTTACACAGCAACAAATACAAGAATGTAACAACACCGCAAATTACAAATGGGTCTATGGTGAATGCATCCCGAACAAACCACACTCAATAATCAACGATACAGACCCCTCAATCGACGCCCCAAGAATCGAAGAAAAAACAGCAAGCGAACATCAACAAGAACAAACCGAAGAAGAACCACAAATTCCTGCTTGTCCCGCCACCGGCAATGGGTTAAGCTCAATTAACGAATACAGTAAACTGGGCGATTTTTGTAAATCAGACATTATTTCCGAAGGCTACATTGCAAAAAAAAATGGTACTTGCACCTGCGTTGCAACCGGATGTATTATATCGCACGAGGTAAAAAATGGGCAATGTATCGAAAAACCAAAAACCAATGAAGACCAAACAATATACACAGAAAAATACATCGATGAAAACGGTTTCTGCCTTCCTGTAACGCTTGTAAATGTTTGGGTAAAAGAGCCAAACAAAACAATACAACAAAGTGACATAAGCGAACACTTTAACCAACAATGTGACAGACATGCAGAAATACATAACTGCAAACGAACCGACTTTAATACCAGTCGCACATTGACAAACGACAACGAATTCTTAGAAGTTGAATGGACGTGTAACGCAACATCCGATGACTATATGGCAGCCAAAGAACGCATCAATGAAAAATACTCTAACCTTAAATATCAAAATTTCTGCACAACTAAAAACATCAAAAAAAATCAAATGAACACATTAACAAGTGGCGCGAAGGCATCCTGTATAACTTTTTTTGATGAATATAGCATACCAGACTATGAAACACAGTTGGTGCTGGCACAAACCTATATGAAGCAAAAAGTTTCTGCAGAAGAACAATTCTATTCTACTACAAATGCCTGCCAAACTGCTGATAAACGCACCAACCGCACCGATGGTCGTACAGGACAATATCTGAACTGCAATACACTGGACGACAAATCAAGATTTACATTTTCTTTTTTGAATACCCCCAATCAACAAAATAAAAAAGAAAAAACCAGTCCTGACACACTTATGCAAGCTTTATGCGATATATTTAACGTAAAATACGGAAAACAACAAAACAAAAATCCGTATTGTAATTATTCTTATAACAAAAAAGTCAGCACAAAGGATGAAATTTGCAATAAAATTGACTACGTTGTACAAAATTTTGGTTATCGCGCCAATATTGTGCCTGGTACAGGTTGTGTTCTTGACCCCAGTGGTGGCCTGGCTGGCGAAAAAGCTAAACAAACGGGTATGAAATCAGACCAAAAAATTAAAGATAACAAACTTAGAACATTTTATGACCTTGATAACTACATGTTCTCGAACATATCTACAAATATGAACGAATGGCTATATAACCAAATGCACATAATTGTTCAAAAAGAGATGCACAACAAAGGCCATAGAGATGAATTGGTTGAGTTTAAATGCGATCCAACCAAAGCCTTTGTAATGGATAGCAGAAACGTATTAACATGCACCGCAAACGGTCACGAAATAGATTTTGTTTTCAAACAACTTGGTGGCACCAGCAAACGGCGCGCCAACGCATCCCAAGAAGGGCTGACATGTATATTCGGGCAAAACGGAAAATATGACGGCGAACACTGCTGGGGATTAACCAAAGAAAAATGTACCCAACTAGATTACGACATAAAACAATCTGCAGGTTCTGAATGTCCATCATGTGGTGCAGAATGGAATGATACAGACTTTGCACCTGATGGGGCTTGCGTACTTACGAAATCAACCAAAGTTAAAAAGACCGATCGTGGTGTTGAAATTGGTGTCGGCGTTACCTTAACCGTCGGTTCAGCGGTTTTGACATTTTTTTCTGGTGGCGCAACGTATGAATTACTTGTATTCACTGCGGCTGAAACCACCGGATTAATCTGGTCTGCAGTACAAGACAAAAAAATAGGGAAAGTTGCCGATAATTTTATGGCAAAAGTACAATATTGTCATGATGCCACCTGTGCACAAGAACTGTTAACTGATGACGAAGTAGCACGTATTCTGAACCTTGAAAGCAATTTAGATGAAGACCAAGTTAAAACAATCGATGACAAACTGGCAGAATTAATAGGATATCTTCCTGCTGATTCAGAACTTGCTATTAGTCTTGCTGTAACTATGGCAGAAAAAACAAAATGTAATTTTTGGAAAAATCTTACATACCAATGTGAACCTGAACAATTTTACAAAGCAGTAGCAGAGGTTTTAACATTTGCGTCTTTATTCTGGTCGGTTGGGCGCAGCGGATTAAGATTTATTAGATCGCCCCAAAAATTGCAAAACCTTGCAAAAGACGTAACAACAAAAATGAACTTTACAGATGCAAAATACCTTGATGATGAAGCAAAAAACTTAAAACGCGCACAAGATGCATTAAAAAAGAATCCGTCATCCAGCGAAGCGCAACGACTTCGCACACAAATAACGAAACATAAACAAAACATTCAAACACGCAAAAACAAACTTGGTATAACAGACGATGCAGCATTGGCTGTGGCAAAATCTGACGCATACAGGGCACATGATATTGACCTAGCACACCAGGAATATGATAATTTGTTAAAGAAACGCGATGAATGGGACAACTATATGAAAAACCATAACGGCAACCCACCACAAAACGTTGGCAAGAAAGAAATCGAAAATCTTAACAACCAAATCACACAAGCAGAAAAAAAGCTGACAGATTTAGGCGAAACCGTTCAACCAGCAAAAAAACTAGAATTGCCAACGGTTGCCCCAAAAGCACAACCAACCGCGCCCGACTTTGACAAACTTGCCAAGCAAGCAGACAGGAACTTTAACAGGCGTCTTAACAGTTTTAAAAACGGCAAGCCACAAAACCTGACCAAAAAGAATCTAAACGATGACCAATGGAAACAACTAAGCGACCATCTGGAAGAAACCGAAGGTATTCGCATAGTCGAAACCAACAAAAACGGCACAACGTTTATGAGTTTTGAAAAAGTCGATAATGCCGCCAGCATTACCAATAAATCCGATGATATCGTATCCCAAGTTGACAATGTTGCAAACATCAATCGAGCCACAACAAAAGTTGATGATGGCATAAAAGCAGCAACCACAACAGATGCCGACAATATAACATCAATCAAAAATAAACTAGATGAAGAATTTGATTGGATGCTAACCAATATGAAAGAAAGAAATCATTCGCGCACTTTTGACAAAAAACTTTTAACAGACGACGAATGGACAAAACTAAACAAACACCTAGAAGCAAATGATGGGTTCATAATACGCGAACACCCCACAGACAAAACTATAATGATAATAGAACCGAAACCCAAGGTAACCAATGCAGATGTTGCAAATACATTAATTCATACTAACGACGATGCAATAGAAGCATTCCAAGCAGAATCTGCAATAGAGGGTATTAGAAATCGCGCCAGCAGAACATTCACATCACAAATGAACAGTTTTAAAGCAGGCAAATCAAACCCATCAATTGTAAAAAGTAAACTAGACGACAACGAATGGCAACAATTAAATTCATATCTAAAAGAATACGAAGGTGTCCAACTGGTAGAAACAACCGAACGAGGTATAAAAGTTATGAAGTTTGAAAAAGTTGGTGACACTGGTACTATCGCAAACAAAGTTGACGATGCTGCAGATATTACACGCAGTGCAACAGCGCCTAAATCAAATAGATACAAAATACAAAAAACAATAAAACCCTTTGGTAATTATACTGGTGGCCAAAAAGAAGCAAATGGTGTATTTGAAATCATTGATAATCAATCAGGTCAAATTATGTATCTAAAACGCACTTCGGCTAATGAAGTTAATATGACTAAACGTGCTGCAAATGTAAACCTTGGTGCAAATTCCGCAGTTCGTGTGGTACAGCCAGCAGATATGACCCCAAATGAAATTAATGATATGGTAAAATCTTTAGGAATCACAGTTCCTGATTATGTCAAAGCTGATACATGGTTACTAACCAAAGCGGTTCCAGACGGCGAAAATTTGATGACAATTGTAAAAAACGGTGGCAGATTAACAGATGGAACAAAAATAACTAACACGGAAATCGATCAAATAATTTCAGGCATGAAAAAACTGCGTACAGCAGGTATAAATCATACGGACTTATACACTAATACAATAGTCCGCAGAACTACCAATGGTAAATTAGAAGCACATATCATTGATTTTGAATCTGCAGGTATCCATGATGTAAATTTTATCGAAAAAGAACTAAATAAAATAAAAACAATTGAAAATCTCAATACAACAAACCAGTCATTAACAGATATCAATACAGATGTTTATAATCGCGCCTATCAAAAATCTTTAGACGCACAAAACATCAAAACCAAACGAAACGAGCCACCTGTCACAATGGTTGAACTAGATTTATCTTTAAACAACAAAGCAAGTGAAGTATTAAACCCATCAGAATACAAAGCATTTCAACAAATAAAACAATATGAAATTGAAAAAATGTCCCTAGAAAATGAAATTGATATTGCAATAGAAAACACACCATATCATAAGCGTGATGCTGCATTAAAATCATACGAAGAAAAACTAAAATTTTATAACACTCAAATTGAAGGCGCACATAAAGTATATCCCAAAGCAGGACAATTTGCAGACGAACATATAGCAGACATAGAAAAAATTGGCCAGGCAAACATTAATACTAGCGCCCCAATTGACGATGCAGCAATTGAAATGACACATATCATAAATAATACAATAGATACAAATCAATTAAATGCAGCCGTATTAAAAAACAAAGAAAAAATCATACAAACCTTTCCAAAAGATTTATATGACGAACTAAAACAATGGCCAACCGCCAGCCTAGAAAAACGCAAAGAGCTGGCATTAAAGATGCAAAAACATATAGAAACATCTATGAATTGTGATGGAAATGTATGTGACGTATACTTTGTTCACTCATCTGAACTAGGTGGCTCTGGAGGTGCCGCAACACACATCAACGACACTCAAAGTTATATAAGAATATCAGAAGAAAGTATTAACAACAATAATATAAACCAAGTTTTCAGTCTAATTGCACACGAAAATACACATGTTGCACAGAATGCAGGTAAATCTACGGGATTATCAACAGAAGTCATCAAAGTGTCTTCAGAAAATTATGTACCCCCAAGAAAAAATCAAGCAGCCTATCTTTTAAATGCAAAAGAACAAGAAGCAATTTTAGCATCAAAAGCATACCAAAATATAATGACAGATATTGCGCAATATCACGGATGGTAATCTTACTACTCCACCAACCCCAGATTTTCTGGGGTTAATTCACCCAGCGCAGATAAAACTGCAAAAAACGCCGATATTTGTGCATGCTTGGCGCGTGTGTGCGCAACGCGTGAATTTAATAATTCCTGCTCTGCATTCAATACATCCAACACTGTCCGCCGACCTTGTGCTTGTTCGTCCCGAATACCGTCCAATGCCATTTTATTTGCATCCATACTGGCCTGCGCTGCACTGATTGCGACCTGTTGCGCCTGATACATATTCCATGCCTGATGTAAATTTTCTGTGATTACACGTCGCGCATTTATGATTTCTTGTTGTATTCCTGCGACATTTGCACGCACCTGTTCAACATTCGCAAAGGCATTTCCCTTATCATATAAAGGCATTTTCAAATACACCCCTATTCTGCTATCCCGCACATCGTCCAGATATGGCAAATCATCTATCTTTTGAATTGTGCCACGCACATCAACCGACGGCAGCATTGAATTATATGCAACTGTGATATTTTGTTTTACTGCTTCTTCCTGTGCCGTCAGCGCCATTAAAATTGGATGCTTATCCAACGCGTATTCCTGTGCGGAATCAATATCAATTGGGAAAAAATGTTCCACAGGTTCCAAATCAACATCCTTGCAATTTTTATTTTCCGTACCAAAGATTCTTTTATATGTTTCCAGCGCATTATCATATTTTGCGTTTGCATCTGCTACACTATACTTTGCCATTTCTAGTCTTGCCGCCGCCTGTGCAACATCTGTCTTGGTTAATCTGCCGACGGCCTGAACGTCAGACACATATTTATAATATTCCCCTAGTACCCGCTGATTATTTTCATTAAGTTTCAAAATAGCCCCCGCATTAAGAACTTCTATATACGCATTTATCGCATCTAAAAAGACTTTTTGTTGGACCGCATATAGGTTCGCATTTGCAGCCGCCAATTCACTTTTAGCCCCCTTGATTTGTGCGAACACCGCACCGCCTTGGAACAAATTCTGTTGAAATTCGATTCCATACTGCACAGGTGAATAATCAAAAGTATATTCGCCAATTTTTGTGCGCGCAGCCCCTGCATTTCCGCTAATACCCAAATATGGTTGCAATCCTGTTGTTGCAGATTTCACCTGGGCGCGTGCAGAATCAATAACAGTTCGCTGCTGTTCGATTATTGGATTTGTTTTATAAACTATATTTAGTGCCGAATACAAATCTGCACGCACCGGCTGAACCATACACATTACAAATAAACACATAACTAGTTTTTTCATATATACCCCTTTGGTTTTATAAGGTTGTCTTAAAACGTCGCAGTGCCACATACCATATCACAGCCCCAACCCCAAACATTGCACCGGCATTTTTTAAAAAATACATCCAATCTGGCCCCTTTAACATTATATTGCGCACCAAATAAGAATAGTGACTTAATGGATTTATATAACTTATCCATCGCAATACCAGTGGCATATTCTCTGTTGATATAATCGCCCCTGACAACATCAATGCCAAAAAAGCAACAATAATTAATCCCAGCATTGCCTGTTGTTGTGTTCTGGTATAAGTCGCCAACCAAACACTTATTCCACACGCAGGTATACAAAAAACCAAAAAAGATAACAAAAACATAAACTGCGAACCAACGAATGGCACGTGAAAAACCAACATACCAACAATTACTATACTTAACATAACCAAGAATGAAACGATTACATATGGTAAAACCTTGCCCAAAACAATATCGTATTTTGAAATTGGTGCTGCCACAAGTGTTTCCATCGTACCGGTTTCTTTTTCCTTGGCAATCGATACAGAAATCAAAATTAACAATGCCAAGAACACTAAAATAGCGACCATTGATGGCACCATAAAAAACTTTGTATTCAATTCAGGATTAAACAAAACACGCGTATGAAAATTTATCGGCAAACTTAAATTTTCGTGTTTTAAATCCAGCAAAGTCTGCGTTATAATCCCACGCAAATAAGCCTCTATACTATGTGCTTTTAAGATATTCATTGAATCGATTAAAATTTGTATTTCGCCATTACCACGCATCATTTCCTTGGTTAATCCGCCATCAGGTGCAACAATCGCAACATCTGCCACACCTGATTGCACTGCATCAATCGGCGAACGATTTCCTGTATCTGCCTGCACAAAAAAACCGCTTCCAATGGCCCTATTATAAATCTGTTCCATAACGATATCATTTGGCAAATATTGCATAACAAGTCGCAAATTAGTTGCCTGAAAATTAATAGCACCTGCCAACAAAAGCATCTGAACAACTGGCATAATTAAAACAGCCACCATTAACACTGGACTGCGCAACAATGAAATCATTTCTTTTTTAAAGAAACCTTTAAAAACCTTCATTCCAGCGACCTCTTAAACTTAACTATACACAACAACAAAATTATTATTGCCTGCAGCGCAAGAATTGCATACAACCACCAAATATCCACAAACAAACTTCCCTTTAAGAATTGATCACGTGTTATATCCATATAAAACCGCGCTGGAAATACTGCTGACACATATCGATAGGCACTGTTCATATATTCAATTGGGAAAACAAATCCAGACAAAATAACAGTTGGCAACAAACCAATTATCGCCGCATATTGAATGGCAACCTCTTGTTTTCTGGTCGAAACTGAAATCAACAACCCGATTGCCAAATACCCCAATATAAACAACCAAGTCCCCAATATAAGTTGCCAATAAGCCCCCACAAAAGGCACCCCAAAAACTATTCGCGCAACAAGAAACACCAATACAAACCCCATAAAACTAAGTATCGCATATGGTCCAACCTTACCAACAATTATATCCAAACGGGTTGCAGGTGTTGACAACAACATTTCCATTGAACCGCGTTCCCATTCACGACATATCGTCAATGTTGTCAACATAATTGCAACCAACGCAATAATAACTGCACTTAATCCTGGAACTGCAAACCATTTAGAATTTAATTCCGGATTAAACAAATATCTAATTTTATATTTTGGATTTTCTGCGCTGGCATTCATTGGTATATCCAGCACCTTAAAATAAGAGCTTTTATTTATTGCAGTCAAATAATTCGCAACAGACGACATCGTTGAACTTTCTGTACCATCAACCATAATTTGCACATTTGCACCATCGCCACGATAAAAATCCTTGGTAAATTCCGGCGGTATTATTAATGCGGCCCTTGCATATCCTGCGACAATATCATCAAAAACATCATTTGGATTATTTTTTACATATGATTTAAAATAACTTGAGCTATCAAACGCCTCAATCAATTTTCTTGATTCCATTGTTTGACTATTATCAGCAACAGCCAACCTAATCGATTTTATATTAAATTCAATAGAACTGCCCAGAATTAATACTATCAACAACGGCAATATCAATGCCATCATCAACGTAAACGGATCGCGTAATATATGCTTAAACTCTTTTGAAAAAATTGCACCACATCTACGTGCTGAAAAGAACGTCATATATCCTGCTCCTCCACTAATTTTATAAACACATCCTCCAGCGAAGGTTTTATCTGTTCTATTTCCCAATCTGATTTCAACGCACGCAAATATTTTGCTGCACGAACACCATTTTTAAATTGCATATGAAAATTCGCGCCATATGGTTGCCACATATCCAATAAATTCATATCTGGCCAGTTTGGATTTTTCCTGCGTGCTGTTAATCGATATAACGAATCGCCAAAAGTCTTTATTTTTAAATCATCTGGACTATCAATTGCGATTAATCGACCTGCGCGCATCAATGCGACTCTATTACAATTTTCTGCTTCATCCATATAATGAGTTGTCACAAAAATAGTCTTTCCATTTTTTGCCAACGTCCGTATTAATTTCCAGAATTGCATTCTGGCACGCGATGAAACACCGGCAGTTGGTTCATCCAAGAAAACGATTTCAGGGTCATGCAATAACGCAACGCACAATGCAACCTGCTGTTTTATTCCCGCAGGCAGATTTTTAACAACGACCTTTAAGCGCCTATCAAACCCTATAAAATCCAATAATTTTTTTCGTTGTCCCAAATACCAATCATTATCAAGGGAATGCAAACTGGCCGCAAAGTCAAAGTTTTCTTTCACCGACAAATCATCATACAACGTAAATCGTTGTGACATATAGCCTACACGTTTTTTTACATCATTTTCACGTCCTTTTATAAACAAAACATCATCTATAATCACAACACCGCTACTTGCGGGCAACAAACCACACAAAACACGTATTGTAGTGGTCTTTCCCGCGCCATTTGCGCCTAAGAAGCCAAAAATTTCACCACGCATAACATCAAACGAAACATCATGTACTGCATAAAAGTCATCAAATTTAACAGACATATTTTTTACAACCACTATCTTTTTAGTCATTTACACCCCCACGTGACAAAAAGAGTTCATCAAAATTACGACTGTTATATTGACGCAACAAATCATCAGGTGCACCGATTGCCAATATACGTCCATATTCCATCAAAACCACATCACTGAAACGTTCAGCTTCATCCATATATGCAGTTGACATTACAATCATAATCCCCTTATTTTGTGCATCATTCAGCAAGTTCCAAAATTCACGTCTACTAATTGGGTCAACGCCATTTGTTGGCTCGTCAAGGAACATAATTTTTGGTGAACGCAACAGCGCACATATCAATCCCAACTTTTTGTACATTCCCCCAGACAATTTTCCCGCGGGCCTATCTAAAAAATCTTCTAATCGTGCCAACTTTACTAATTCTTTTTTCTTTTTTTTATAATCGTTATCATTTAGCCCATATAATTTTCGAAAAAAGTCCAAATGCTCATCAACAGACAAATCCGCATATAAACTTTGACTTTGTGGCATATAAGCAATATCTTCTTGAATTTCTGCAAAAGGTATTCTGTTACCTTTAGTATTATAAAAGACCGCTCCTTTATTTGCATTCAGCAACCCCAACATTATACGAAACAATGTTGTTTTTCCTGCCCCTGCGGGCCCAATCAAACCATACAGTCGTGCATTTTCAAATCGCACCGTAATATTATCCAAGGCAACAATTTCCTTGAATTGTTTTGAAACATTTTCAACATTAATTTCTATATTTTTCTTATTCATTTTGCATCAATGTACTTTCAATAGTCATTCCAGCTTTTAATATCAAATCTGGATTTTCGAATTGCACTTTTATTCCATAAACCAAACGCGTTCTTTCATCACGGGTTTGAACATTTTTTGGTGTAAATTCTGCAACCTCATTAATTTTTATAATTCGCCCAACAAATTTCATATTATCAGCCTCTGGCAAGACACCAATCACCTGCTGACCGACACTTAATTTATATAAAATTGAATAAGGCACATAAAAATAAGCCCAGATATCATATGGATTTGCCAATGCTATTAATGGCGCACCTGGTGCAACAACTTCACCAACTTCGCGAAATTTCGTTGTTACCATCGCATTCATTGGACTTTTAACCACGCACCAACTTAATTTCAAATCATTATCTTGCTTATTTCGTGTCAATGCATCATATTCCACCGCCGACACATGTCCACGTTCCATTAATTTCATCGCCCTGTCATAATCATTATCGATTTGTCGTCCAAAAATCTTGTACGCATCACAAGACAACTCCATTAACGGCTGTCCAGATTGCACGACATCACCTTCAATAACAAAGACATCAGAAATATCAGAAGCAACACGTGCAGACACAATAACCTTTGATGTTTCCAATGTTCCTGCATAAATATACGGTTTTTTACTAATAAAAAAATTAACGATAAAATAAATAACTGCCACAATCGCCAGCGCACCAATAATCAACCACAAAAGTTTTTTATTTTTCAACATCATTACATATTTATTATCGCAAAAAGCCAAAACAATTTCGTCAGGTAAGAAATCCCAAAAACAATGCAAAAAAAACTGTATATCGCGGTTTTTTATTGAATTTTTATACTTTTAATGTTTTAATAATTCAAAAATAGCATAATAAAAAGTAACTTATATGAAGATTTATATCACAGGTGGTTCTGGGTGTGGAAAAACCACATATGCAAAACATTTATCAAGAAAATATAAAATTTCATGCCTGCAATTAGATTCTGTAAAATGGATTAAAAAGGCAAAAAAATCCTTTACTAAATATCGTTCCACAGAAAAAATGCAAGAAATTATACATTTATATATCAAAAAAAGACGCAACTGGATTTGTGAAGGTTCATATAATCAAGATTGGATTAACGAAATGTTAAAGAAAGCAGATTTAGTAATTTTTATCGAAACACCACGTCTTGTACGTCAATATAGATGCATAAAAAGGGCCATATTCAAAGAAGACAGAAAAAAATTATCTTTATCGGCATTATGGAAATTATTAATCCTGATGCGCAGATACGACAAAGTATATATACCGGCCTTGAAAACAAAACTTGACACATTCGGCATAAAATACATTACAATAAAATCAAAATATATCAGCGAATGTAAATAAACATAAAATATGAACAACAAAATACAAGATGATTATTTAAACCAGCCACGCGTAAAGCAATTTTTACGTGACGGTCACATATCTGCACAAATAAGACAAATCATTTTGTCACCACATATTTCAACAACAATAAAAGATATCTTGATTGACAATTCCTTTAAAGAAAATTTGATTAATGATTTTTTTATCACGCGCATCAAATAGTATTCGACATTTTTTAGTCTTGTAATTTTTACACAAATGAATTAAACTTAGTCAGAATCCAATTCGTTGGGTTTGGGGCGTCGAAAACCTCTTACAAAGTCGGTGCATCTTGCATCATCAGCAATATTATATTGCGCAATATGCACCATTGTTTTATTGCCCTGGCAGTATTGTCGGGGAACTGTTGGCTTATACAATACGCATATATGCGAAAGGCCAACAGGGTCATTACTTTGTATGATTTTTCGAATTCCCCGACCGCTTTGAATTGTCAATGCGGTTTCTTTTTTTATTAATAAATAAAAAAAAAACAAGGGAGAAAAAATGAATAAAAAAATTCTTTTGGGCAGTATATTTACAATTTCAATTATCGGTATAGCGCACGCTGAAAACCCAGACTTAAACGCGATAATCGGTACGGTTGCGGGATATAATTTTACCGATGACGCATCAACTATGACCTTTAGTATTGATTATGGTGATGTGGGCAGTATAACAGGTCACGCGCAATGCAGCAGTCAAAGTGGCATCGGTTTGTGGAATGGTGCAAACACAAGTGACGAAATAACAATCCACGCCAGCTTACCAGACAACAGTGGTCAAAATTGTTATTGTACCTTGGATGGGTATACCACTGTTGGTGGTGACACTCAGGTTTTGTCAGCTCCTTGGGTGTTCAACTACGACTACGGCGATGCGGACGACTGCGCTGCTACCTGTGCGAACAACTGTGCGTACGTCCTGTGGGACGGTGACCCGTACCTCCTCGCGTTCCGGTCCGCGGTGTTCGGCTCCTTATTAACATCAACCATATCGTGTGAATTAGGCTATTATTTGCCCGCTGGCGCAACAGAATGCGCATTATGCCCCGAAAATTCATACTGTGCGGGTGGCGAATATGAAAAATCAGAAACCGCTGATTCTGGGATTTTACCATGTGATTCTGGGCTGATTTCGCCCACAGGTATGTGGCAGGCGGAACAGTGCGGCCATGCATTACATATTGGTGATTCTGTATTATATTTGCGCCAGACCAAGCAAACTGAACACGCGTTGCATATTCAATACGGTAATGATATTTTTTATGGCAATGCAACAACCGCCGATGTTCCGATGAACATTAACACAAATCATCGATTAAAAGTCCAACATAACAACGTAATATATTCAATCTATGACGATACGATACAGTTAGACAATTAATAAAATAAAATTCTTAATTTATTTTTTTATTGGAATTTGTTGAATATTACGTTTTTATAGGGTATTATTTATCTTAATCTAACGTTATTAAAATGGGGTTATAAGATGAATTTATATGAATTTGTATCGGATGAAATGATGGCAAAAATCCAAGAAATTGACGATATCAAGGCCGTTTTAAGTCCAGATATTAAAGATAGTATCGCATTAGAAGTACCAAAAATTCGTGATTTTGGTGATTATTCAACAAATGTCGCAATGCTGTTGGCGCGCCCATTAAAGAAATCACCACGTGATATTGCACAAATGGTTTCTGAAAAAATTATGGAATTACCATTTGTCAAAAGTGTTAATGTCGCAGGCCCTGGTTTTATCAATATTGTATTAAAAGATGCTTTTTTAATTACACCCGAAGAATTCTGCCAAAACCACACATCAAATAATAAACAATTGATGATTGATATGGATTATGGCAGCTATAATATTGGTAAACAATTACATATCGGACATTTACGCACAACTGTTGTGGGCGATACATTTAATCGCATTGCACGATTTCTGGGACATAAAACAAAATCTTATAACCATATGGGGGACTGGGGGCGCCCTATGGGATTAATTATCGCATGGATTCTAGAAAACGGTATGCCAAAAAATGCAGATGATATTAATACAATGTATCCTGCATCCTCGGCGCGCGCCAAAGAAGATAAAAGCTGGCTAGAAACAGCACAAAAAGTAACAGTAGAATTACAAAACGGAAATCCAGAATACAACGAAATTTATAACACATTTGCACCGATGTCCTTACAGCAAATTTCAACAGTGTTACAGCGATTAAATATCCTGCCATTTGATGAAAACAAAGGTGAAAGATTAGTCGCACAATACGTACCAGATGTTCAAAAAATCTTGGACGAGAAACAATTATTAATACACGATGATGGTGCTGATATCATCCCAGTAAAATTAGATTCTGATACCGCACCAATGCCGCCTGTATTATGGCGTTCCAGTACTGGGGCACAAACCTATGCCGCAGCAGATTTAGCAGCAATATACTACAGAACGACAACAGACAAACCTGACGACATCATTTATTTTACCGACAATCGTCAAAAATTGCATTTTACACAGATTTTTCGTGCCGCCAATAAAGCAGGTATGAATTCAGCACGGCTACAACACGTTGGTTTTGGAACAATAACAGGCCCAGATGGAAAGCCATTCAAAACACGTGATGGCAATGTGCCACAAATGGATGAAATGCTGGATATAGTATGTGATTCTGTACGTAAACACGCGGCTGAATCAGGGAAAAATTTACCTGATGAAACCATCGAAATGATTGCGCTGGCGGCATTAAAGTTTAATGACTTAATGCATGATGTAAAATCAGATTATATATTTGATGTTGATTCGGTCACCCAATTCGAAGGACGTACGGGCCCATATATCTTATATACCGCAGTTCGTTTAAATGCAGTTATAAAAAAAGCCGCAGATTTAAATCTGACACCAATGGCAACATCAGTTACGCTAAATGCCGAAGAACGCAATTTATTATTGCGTATGTTAGATTTCAGACGCGTATTGGAAAACGCATTTACACGCAGGGCAACAGACCTGCTGGCAAATTATACATATGATTTGGCACAAGACATAAATACATTCTATCATAATTGTCCAATCTTGCGTGACGATATCGATATAAATATAAAACAAACACGTTTACACATCGTATTGGTGGCACAAAAAACATTAAATACCGCAATTGATTTAATGGGATTGCGCGTACCAAACGCAATGTAACGACTAATAAAGGGGCACAATTTGCCCCTTATTATTTTTTATTAACTTTTTCATATATATATGTATATAATAATCATATAAGTTTCAGGATTTCCAAAATGCTTGGTTCTATTATTGGTGATATAATTGGTTCTAGATTTGAATTTCATAATATCAAAACCAAAGACTTTTTTTTGTTTGATAAATCTTGCCGTTTTACAGATGACAGTATATTGACATGTGCGGTTGCTGAACACTTAACATCAAAACAACCAATTGAAGAAACATTATACAAATGGGCTTTAAAATACAAAAATCGTACTTACGAAAATGGAAAAATAGCCGCTTTTAGTAAAGGCTTTTTACAATGGGTTAATACAGGTATTTCTATAAATTCCAATTCTAACGGCTGTGTTATGCGTATAAGCCCGATTTTTCATATAAAGCAAGACCAACAAACTTTGTTACAAAAAGCGGATGAAATCACAAAAATTACACATAATCATCCAGAAAGTTTAAATGCAGTTCATGCTTATCTTGAAACAGGTTTTATGATTCAAAATTTAATTCCAATAAAACAGATAAAAGAAACAATAAGTAAAAAATATCAATATAATTTACATCAAAATCTGAATGAAATCAGACAAACATATAATCGTTTTTATGTGCAATGTAAAAATTCTGTACCACAAGCGATTATTTGTGCACTAGATGCATATTCTTACGAAGATGCATTAAGAAATGCGATATCTCTGGGTGGCGACAGTGATACATTGGCCTGTATGGCAGGTGGACTTGCAGAATTAAGATTCAAAATTCCAAAGAACATTATAAAAGATGCAAAAAAATATATGGATAAAAATATAATACAACAGATAGAAATCTTTTATAAATCCCATGAAAAATAATATAATAAACAATTAGAAAACAAAACAAAGACGTATGATTTTAAAATCAACATTTTCGAACAGATATAAATATTGGGAATAAAAATACCGCACTTAGTGCGGTATTTTTGTTTATCTCTTTTTAAAATTATCGCGTTTCCGACCAAAAGTACAACCTTTTTTACTCAATTTTAGCAGTTTTTTTGGTTTAACCGACTGGGCAGACCACAAATCACCACCCCATACGTTGAATAAAATGCGTGATTGTGGCGGGTGAAACCCCCATTATCTTGGCAACCCGGTATTTCGTCAGTCCCATATCCAGCAGTTTTTTAACCTTCTTTGTATTTCGGGACAGTTTTAGTTTCTTGGACTGTGCTGCAAATGGACGCCCCAACTTCTTACCGGTTGCACGAATACTGTCCAAAGACGCTTTTGTTCGTTGTGATATCAGGTTTCTCTCTATTTCTGCACTTAATCCAAAGGCAAATGCCATAACTTTACTCTGAATATCGTTCCCCAAACGATAATGTTCCTTTAAAGTCCAAACCTGACAATTCTTATTTAAACAAGTTTCAAGTATTCGCATTACTTCCAACAAAGAACGCCCCAGTCGTGATATTTCTGCTGCAATCAAGATATCCCCGTCTTGTAATTCATCCAATAATTGCCCCAGTTTTCTTTTATTTAATGGTTTGCGAGATGTGATTGTTTCTTCGACCCATTTATCTATATTTATGTTGTTGTGTTTTGCAAATTGTTGAATTTCATGATGTTGGTGTTCGCAACTTTGTTTTTTTGAACTAACTCTGATATATCCATAAAAAGCCATAATTTCTAATCCTTTTGTTAATAAATTGCTTCAATTTAATAGAACGATAAAATCAACACATTTTTTCCTAGTCAGAAATACAACAGGAACTAGGAACAAATGGAATAAAAAGCCTAAAAATCCAAGGTTTTAAATTAAACTTTAGTTTCTTTTACAATGTAGTGGGCGACATATAAAACAATCGTTGGTTTGTGTCATATTTAGTCTGTGTATTTTAATGTGTACACATTTTAAATTAATTTAAAACAAAGGAAAGCTTATGAAAAAACATGTTTTTTTGACTTCATTGGTCGCCATAAGTATATCATGTTCTGCACATGCAGCATCTGATATCTCTTTTGGTGGTAAATATACACAAACAGACGGAACACAAGCAAACATTGCTGACGCATTAGCCGGTGTTCCATATGAATATACAAAATCAGATGGTACAACTGCAACTGTTGCAGACCATAACACAGACCCATCTATGACAGATTTTACATACACTGACCGCGAAGGCAATACTGCTGATTTATCAACAGGCGTGCCAGCACAATCTGATTTCTATGCAGATACAACAGCAGACGGTGTAAATGTAAAAACAACACAGACAATCGTTTCTGGTGCAACAGCAAGTCGTGATAATTATACATATTTGAATGGTGCAGGTGAAGAAGTTGTATTGGGTACAGAAGCACAACATATGGTTGAAACTCACACTTTGTCAGATTATGCGGGTGGTGCAGAAGTGACAATTACAAATGGTGCAGCCGACACAACATTTGACGGTTCATTGTATTCATTTGAATTAGATAATGGCAATAAATTTACATTATCAGCAGATGGTACACAATTATTAGATGAAAACGGCAGTGTTGCAACACCAGGTGCAGGCACAGAAATGGAAACCAAGTTCAACGAAGCACAGGCTGCATATACCGCAGATAAAGCCGCCGTTGATGCCGCTGTTACAGACACTGGGGCCAAATGGGCAACAGAACAGTCAAATTTTGCCGCAGCAGACACAGTATTTAATGACGACAGTGCAAAAATTACAGAATTGGACGGATTCTTTGCAACAGTTGGTACTGCGACTGACGCATATGCCGATGCACAAGCCAAACAACAAGTAGCAAAAGACGCATATGCTGCAAACGATACATTGTTGCAGGCCGCCAAAGATGTTTATAATGCACCTATTTTGGAAACAATAACCAATGGTGCGAATGACGCAATTGATAGTGCATTGGCCCAGGGTGGTGCAATCCGTTCTGAATTAGACCAAAAAGTAAACCAGTCTGATGCAGAGGCAATCTTTGCAGAAAAGCAACAATGGGTTGATAACACATTGGGAATTGAATCTGCAAATTCAGACGCCGTAGCAGACGCATTGACTGGCGAAATCGCTGGAAACGAAACAACATTCAGTGGTGCAATTAATGCGATTGATAATGCGGTATCCAAGAACACTTCTGATATTGCTGCGAACAAAACCGCAATCGAATCCGAAGTTGCACGCGCAGAAACAGTCGAAGCAGAATTAGACGGCAAGATAGAAACAAATACTGCTAACATTGCAACAAATGCAACAAACATTGCTGCGAACAAAACCGCAATCGAAACAAATGCAACAAACATTGCAACGAATGCAACAAATATTGCCGCAAACAAGACTGCAATTGAATCCGAAGTTGCACGCGCGACGGCCGCCGAAGCAGAATTAAACAGCAAGATAGAAACAAATACTGCGAACATTGCAACAAATGCAACAAACATTGCTGCGAACAAGACTGCAATCGAAACAAATGCAACAAACATTGCAACGAATGCAACAAATATTGCCGCAAACAAGACTGCAATTGAATCCGAAGTTGCACGCGCGACGGCCGCCGAAGCAGAATTAGACGGCAAGATTGCATTGAATACAGCGGCAATCGAAGAAGAAGTTGCAAATCGTATCGCAGGCGATGAAATGACATTGTCGGCAGCAAAAGCATATGCAGATGCTAAAAACACTATGTCTTTGAAGTCAGCATATGATTACACCGATAAAAAAGTAGATGCGCTGGAAGAAGAATTGTCTGCAGGTATTGCAAGTGCAGCAGCAATGTCTTCGGTTGCGGTATCTAATGTTGCCAAAGGTGAAGTTTCTGTTGGTGGCGGTTATGGATATTATAACAGCCAATCCGCAGTTGCATTGGGTGCAGCAATGGGTCTGACAGATAACTGGTCTGTAAATGCAGCAGCCGGTTTGTCTGATTCAAATGTTACATTCCGCGCAGGAACAAATTATAAATTCAAATTGTTCTAAACACAGGTATAACTTTTGAAAGTTGTCGAATCCCGTCCTTGGTGGCGGGATTTTTGTTATAAATTTGAAACAAATCCATAAACACGCCAGTTTTGCACCCGGCGTTTTGGTTCATAGTTTATTACACTTCCTATTTTCACGATAACACAATTTCGCAAGACAATTCTTGGTCTGGTTTGAATCCACAGTTCCACCAAAATAAATAAAAATACCGCACTAAGTGCGGTATTTTTGTTTATCTCTGGTCGGGGCGACAATGAGTAAATTTGCCAAGTGCCAAACGCAGGCAAATTGTCACGAATGCCCCGCAGGTTCGGCACATTTCGTGCCAAACCGAGGGAATCCGAGTATATAAGAACAAGCGCCGCGCAGTTCGCATAAATATGAGGATACACACAGCCGACACAATGTGTCGTGCGAGTGAAACGTTCGAAACCGACAAAAGAATTTTGTCGTTTGAATCCGCAGTTCCACCAAAATAAATAAAAATACCGCATTAAGTGCGGTATTTTTGTTTATCTCTGGTCGGGGCGAAAGGATTCGAACCTTCGACACCTTGGTCCCAAACCAAGTACTCTACCAGACTGAGCTACACCCCGTGGAACGACACACATTATAACAACATTTTTTTCAAATGCAACTATTTATATAAATTTTTATACTTGTTTGATTTTAATAAAATTTCTATGATATATACAATGAAGAAAAAAATAATATCTTTCATTATATTTTCCGCCATATCAACAATGGCGATTGCTGCGACACGTGATGCGCAATTAACAAATACAACTCCTTATAATTACAACTATATGTATCCATATTTAAACAATCAGATGCGAACTGATTTAAATCCTGGGACAACGACATCACTGTCATCTAATCCGATTAACACCGTTGTAAAGACTCAATCATTATCTGGCACGCGTCGTGTTATTGCGCGTCCACAGCATTCACGTACCGCAACCAGCAAGGCAACCCCATCTGCCCCACAAACGAATCGGGCTGCCACCACTGGCGCAAATTCACGTCGTGTTGTTTCACGTCCAAATATTACGCGCAGTGCCACTGGTACCACAACTAAATCTTCCCCTATACGTTCTGGCACCCAACGCGCAATCAGGGACGAAAACGCACAACAATACCCTGTGGATACAAATGCGCGCGCAACAGAAAGCACTGCGCCACGCGTATCATCTGTACGTTGCATGGCAGACTATACAGAATGTATGAACAGATATTGTATGCGACCTGATACTGCATACAACCGCTGTTACTGCAGTTCAAAGCTGGCACAGATAGACTATAAATATCAGACAGAGATAGACGCGCTTATCAAAAAAATTCTTACGATTCAGGATAAGAACAAATGGTCTGCGGCAGATATGAACACATATTGGATGGAAACGATTGGCAAATACACAAATGACAATTCCTGGCAGAATCTGGACAATGCATTAAACATTGATTGGGCAAGTCTTGAAAGTCGCGTACGCGGACAAACTGCATTTACCACTGGACATGATTATTGTATTCAACATTTACGTGGTTGCGGCTATATGATATCGAATTTACGGGATGCATATCGGTCTGAAATTGGTCGCGACTGCACAAAGTACGAGGCATCACTTATCCAGCTAAAAAACGCAGCAGAAAGCATTGTATCAACCTATCGCGATTAAAGACTTTTATTATATTCTGCGCACAATTTATTATGTCGATAAATATTTCGTGCCAAATCATCACTAATCACATCCCAGTCTGTCATTTTTCCGTATATAGGCATACAAACGAATCGGACACAATCACTAGTCTGTAATTGTGTAGTTTTTGCGCAGGCTGTCACGAATATCATTAACACCACGACTAAAAGTTTCTTCATTTACATTCTCTTGAATTTTGAGTATACGAATATTTTGTTCTGATTTTGTTTCTGCGGTCAGACGTTTTGTACGTTCACGCCCCAGATTAAATCCAGCATAATAAGCCATAAATAAAATAAGAACGAACAAACAAATAAAATAAATTTTTCTCATAACAACACCATATTTAAAGAATAAAATATCAAAACCAAAATCTTTGATCCCCTGCCCCCATTGTGCCCCACAAAATTTTGAAATAAATTTTCATCTCATTGTCATCCTGTGGCTTGACCACAGGATGACAAGAACTAAAAGTTCGAGGTGTGGGTGATGGGTGTGGTTGGTTTTGTTTTAACAATTTTTTGAAAAAAAAAATTGTCATTCCATGGCTTGACCATGGAACCTAGGTTATGTATTCCTTATTATCGGCATTACCTGGGTCCTGTGGTCAAGCCACAGGATGACAAGAACTAAAAATTCGGGGTGTGGGTGATGGGTGTGGTTGGTTTTGTTTTC
>JAFSDI010000038.1 GCA_017436325.1 Alphaproteobacteria bacterium
CTGTTTTTACATAACCCGTATTGCATGTAAAGCTAGATACTGGACAGTTGAATGAACTTACACTGCACGTTCCACCCTGTGACTGTGTGCCACTATCCTTCGCAGTTGTGTCATACTCACAAGTCGAATTAGCAGGACATTCACTTGTCGCGTTGCCGCTACACGTAACCTCACAATCCTTTACACAACTAGATACACCACCTGTGTTGTTGTTCGGCGCATTGTAACCACTGTCGCAACCTGTACACATACCGTTGCTTAAGTAATGATCCGTGGCGCACATCGTGGCAACGCAAGTGCTGTCACCACCATATGTTTTCTCACCAGTGACAACAGTCGAACCAGGTACATCATCAACAACGCATTCACGATAGCACTGTGATGCAGTTTGCTCTTCGCATACATTGTAATCGCCCAGCGTATAACCGTCACTGTTGCCAGCACAACTTACAACACAACTTGAACAACTTGGAGTAGATGTCCCGCCGTTCACTATGTTATGGTAACCTTCTTTACAACTTGTCTCGTATACACACTGATTGTTTTCAACACTTAATACACAGTTCGCACCAGTGCCAGCATTACACGGTGTACACGCTGACCACTGCGCAGTGAAGGTCTTAGATTCTGTATAATTCCAAGAGAACTTTTCATTAGGTTGTACAACAGTACTGTCTGTACCAGATACAGCCCAACCAGTGAATGTGTAACCAGACATAGTACAGGTATTGGCCTTAACCGTGTATTCACTGCCATATGTCGCTTTGTTTGGTGATGGGGCAGTCCCACTGCCTTCGCCACATACATATGTGACATCATATGTATTTGCACCCCATTCAGCAGACACAGCATTAGATGTGCCACTGTACACACCAAGTGTTGCATAATTACAATCAATTTCAGCCAATGCACCAACAACTGTATTATTAGCTAAATTCCAGCCATTGAATGTATAGCCCGTCTTGGTTGTTGCAGATACAAGTGTTGTCTTTTCACCATAGGTACAAGTTGTATCATTAACAGCAGTACCACCGTTTTCATTATATGCAATCGTGATTATATTGCCAACGCACGCATCACCATTTTCATTTGAGTGATAACCATTATTGCATGACCACTTTGCATAAACTTTTACGTCACCAATGCTGCCAGAAGTGATTTGATTTTTTTCATTTTCAAAATTTGCATCTGCATACCAACCTACAAAAGTACTGTTCGTGCGTGTTGGATTTGCAAAGTTTATATCAGAACTTTCTATTGTATATGTGGTTGGATTGTTAGCCGAATTTTCACCACCATTCAATTCATATGAGATATTGTAGTTGATAGCATCGCATGCAACGCCAGAAGCGCTGTCTGTGTATCCTGTGTTACATTCCCACAAGGCGCTAAATTCAATAAAATCTTTGTCTGAGACACAACCGCCAGCAGGAATCGATGTAGCAATACCATCTTCATCACCAAAATCTTTATTAAGCCAACCGACAAAAGTACTGTTTGCACGAGTTATATCTTGCGCCGTAGGCAAAATAATTTCATCACTGGTTTCTGTACATGAATATATCGCATTACGTAAATTACCACCGTTTGAATCATATTTTATTGTAGTAGCATCTGCGGCCGCCCATACAGCTGTTAATGTAATAGTATCATTATTTTCTGTTGTAGCACGACTGATATCATCACCTTCGTCATAATTAGATACCAGACAAGAATTATTTGACTGTGTTTTACATTCCCAATTCACAAATGTGTAGTCTGTTCTTGAAAAAGTATTATCTGGCGCAGTGCATTCAGAACCATAAGTGCATGACACAGGTGTGATGGGGGCATCTCCTGTACCGCCACCAGCGTTATAGCCAATATTAAATGTGTTTGCATTACATTTTGGATTATAAACCCCAACATAATCATCAGCAAATACAGTATTTACTGAAAGTACAAACATTATGAAAAATATTTTTAATACGCCAAACATATTCTTTCTCACTTTTTATTTGTTTAACAATCTGTTGATTTATACATATTTTGTAAAATCAATAGAATATTAGTTGGGTGTTATAAAAACCACTAGCATTATTTAGGGCACCATAAATAGCAGCAATCCGATTTGATACACATATATATGTAAATACTAGTAGTTCCTTCATTTTCTTCTCTCTTCTTTGTGTTTTTCGATTCGGTTTTTTCCTTTTTACGAAAATATGTCGTTATCTTGTATAACAACACATCAGCTGCAAAGCCCTATATTTCCGCATTTGTTTTGAGATTTTTACCCTCATTTACCTTTCCTTGCTAATCATTGTAGAAAATTTCTCGTAAGTCACGCAAGGGAAAAACAGCTTTTATACTTAATAATTTCCTACAAGGGGTATTTTTTATAAATTTATATAAAAAAGTCTTTGTATGCATAATGAAATCCCCCCATTCAATCTGAATGGGGGGGAGAGAGATTTTTAAGATAACTTATGAATTACCAAACCACTGCGTAACTTTGGTTCAAACCAAGTTGTTTTAGGTGGCATAATATTGCCTGTATCTGCAATATCGATAATTTGACGCATTGTAACAGGATATAGCGCAAATGCAGCAACCATTTCACCACTGTCTACACGCTTTTGCAATTCACCCAAGCCACGAATACCACCGACAAAGTCAATACGTTTGCTGGTACGCAAATCGCCTAGATTTAAAATCTTGTCAAATACCAGGTTTGATAATACTGTAACATCTAATGTTCCAATTGGATCGTTGTCATCGTATGTGCCAGCACGCGCGGTCAATGAATACCATTTGCTATCAAGATACATACCAAAGTTATGCAATGCGTTTGGTTTATATATTTCAGCACCTTTTTCAACTATATCGAATGATTCAGATAGTTTATCTAAAAATTCCGCAGGTGTTAAACCATTCAAGTCCATAACTACACGATTATAATCAATAATGTTTAATTGACTTTCTGGGAAAATTACAGCTAAAAAGAAATTATACTCTTCATCACCCGTATGATTTGGGTTTGCAGCACGCTTTTCTGCGCCAACCAATGCAGCCGCAGCAGTACGATGATGACCGTCCGCAACATATAATGCAGGAATAGAAGCAAATATTTCTGTAATACGTGCGTTTGTTTGTTCGTCACGAATTGCCCAGAATGTGTGACCAAAGCCATCTTCTGCAACAAAATCATATTCTGGTTCTTGATTCTTTACAATGTTTTCAACAATTTCATTCATTTCATCAACGTCTGGATACGCAAAGAATACTGGTTCAATATTTGCGTTTTGAATACGTACGTGAATCATACGATCTTCTTCTTTGTCTTTGCGTGTTAATTCGTGCTTTTTAATTTTACCAGTCATATAATCATCAACGTTCGCCGCAGCAACCAGACCATATTGAGTGCGACCATTCATTGTCTGGGCATAAATATAATACATTTCTGTATCGTCTTGGGTTAACCAACCACGTTCTTGCCATAATTTAAAGTTTTCAACCGCTTTGTCATATACAGGTTGTGAATGCTCGTCCGCAATTGGGTCAAAATCTATTTCTGGTTTAATGATATGCAACAAAGATTTTTCACCTGCTTCGGCCTTTGCCTCTATCGAATTCAGAACATCATACGGACGTGAAGCAACTTCTGCGGCAAGTTCTTTTGGTGGACGAACACCAGCAAATGGTTTGATTTTCATACTTTTTCCCTTTGGTTTAGTTTGTTTTCGAAATTTTTATACAGGATTAATTTTCTAATGCTGTCATAATTTCTGACAGATTATTATCTAAATTTCCGCTAACGTCAACATCAGAAAATTTTATTTTTTTTGCATTGCGTAACCATTCTATGGCAGGTACAGTTACATCAAAGAATGTCTGCAATCGCGCACGAATTATATCTGGGTTTCTGTCATCTGCGCGGGCAGTACCACTGGCGATACGTTTTTCTATTCTTGCCACCAATGTTTCTGTTGGGACAACAAAATTTAATATATGAATATCGAATTTATCAGCATAATTTTCAACCAGCCATTTGGCCTGTGACAGCCTGCGCGGAAAACCATCCAACAATATGTCAGTATCATCTTTTAAATTCGCCATCAGCAATTTAAATAACACATCATCAGGAACCAAATTTCCATCCGATATTATCTTGTGAATATTAGAATCAGATGGTAATGCGCGCAACAATGCGCCAACACCAATATAATTATAAGGGTGCATACCCATCAGCATTTTTGCAAATGTGCCCTTGCCCACCCCAGGGCCACCAATCAAAACAATTAATTTCTTTTTATTTGCCATGATTACGATTGTATCTTTCTAGTATTTTTTGCCAACCCTCCTTGAACGGATTTTCCGAAATCAAGATATCACCCTGAATCACCTTTGGTGCATAACGAAAGTCAGTCAATTGATTTGAATAACAATTAAAACCACTACCTACAATTCGTGGCGCATACTTCAAAGATTTCAACAAATTATGCGCACAATTAAAATATCCATTAACAATTCGTGGTGCATACTTCAAGGTTTTTAAATAATTGTATGAACACACAAAATATCCATTTGTAAATTCCGGCACACCATACAACGAATTTAATTCATTATTACTGCAATCAAAACCATCGCCAATATTAGTTGGCGCATTTTGCAGTGTTTTTAATTTATTGTGATGACAAATAAAGTTTCCCCCAATAAATTTATTTTGATTGCATAAAGATACCAGTTGATTATGCGAACAATCAAATTCACCATTAACAAATACAGGTGAATAATTCAAATTTTGTAAATCATTATAAGAGCAATCAAACCATCCGCCAATAATCCTCGGCCCATTAAACAGCGATATCAATCTGTTATCGTAACAAAAGAAATCACCAGTAACCACCTTAGGCGCACCATCTAAATCCCGCAAATTATTATGAGCACAACAAAAGTCACCATTTACAATAACATCAGATAAATTTGGTAATTTTGTTAAGCCAAGATGTGAAATGTCTATATTTGAATTAATAACAAAATCACGTGGTAAATCATATAAATTATATTCTTGACCATCTTGCTTAAAACATAATTTTCTTTGCATATTCTGTCCTTGGTATGTATACATATTATAATCTGCATATAAGCATTGTCAAACATACAACAAAACTATTTTTCTTTTTTATTTATCCGTGCAATACGTTGCATATTTTTTATAAATTCAAACGCATCGTTAAATGTACGCGCTGTTTGTTTTGCAATCATTGCGTTAAGTTGTTCTTTGTTCAGTCCATCTATGTGCTTATATTTTTTAATGTATGCCGGCGCAACAGAATCAACAGAAAAACCATTACCTATACAAATAAAACTGCTGCCTAGATAAACAGGCGCATATTCAAGATTCATTATCTTGTTATAAGAACAATCTAAATAACCACAAATATATTCTGCAACATACTTTAATGACCCTAAATTATTAAACGAACAATCATACGAACCTTTTACATCTTTTGGGCCGCCCTTTAATGACACCAACTGATTTACAGAACATAAAAAACTACCATTTGTATAGAACGGCGCGCCATCTAAAGTTTGTAATAAATTTGATGTACAATTAAAGTCGCCATTAGTATATTTTTGTGCCCCGTCCAAGGATTCAAGATTATTAAAACTGCAATCAAAATTTCTTCCAACTTTTTTGGGGGAATAAACTAAACTGGACAAGACATTTTCACTGCAATCAAAATTAACACCAATATGTTTTGTGACATAGCGCAATGAACCCAATAAGTTATTAGCGCAATTAAAACTTCCCCCAACATATAACCTTGGGGCGCCATATAGTGAACACAAGTTATTATCCGAACAATTAAAATCACCAATAATTATAACATCTGACAAATCAGGCAGATATTCTAATTCAAATCCTGATAAATCCAGATGTGCTTCAAGGATAAAATCATACGGCATTTCATATAAATTATAAACCCTGTCACGATACTTTATAAACAAAGTTTCTTTTTCCTGCCATGGTCGTATGGTTTCTAGATATTTCTTCATTTTTTATCTTTTTTGTTGTTTTTTGTAGAAGATATCATAAAAAAAACGCCTGTCAATAAATGACAGGCGAAATATAACTACGACTTTGTAATTATTTTTTGCTGTTTTCAATCGCAGCGCCCAAAATGTCGCCTAAGACAGAACCACTGTCTGCTTCGTTTGCGAATTCTTTAACAGCCTGCTTTTCCAGCGTGACCTGCAATGCGCGAATAGACAATTTAACTGTATTGTCTTCGACAGATACAACTGATGCTTCGACTGAATCACCAATGTTGAATTTGCCTGTATCTTGTTCTGATTTTTCGCGTGACAAGTCTGTACGGCGAATTACACCACGAATGTCATTTGGCAATGCCAAAATCAATTCATCAGGTGTGATTTCGGAAACAGTTCCGCATACAACAGCGCCCTTCTTGATAGATGCAGCATTGTTTTCTGCGCTTTCTGTCAATTGCTTGATACCCAATGTGACACGTTCTTTTTCTGGATTGATATCCAAGATTTTTGCAGTCACTTCTTGGCCACGAACGAATTTTTTCAATTCTTCTTCGTCTAATTTGTTCCAAGACAAATCAGAAATGTGAACCATACCGTCTAATTCTGGGGTCAATGCAACGAATAAACCGAATTCTGTTGTGTTCTTGATTGGACCTGTAATCACATCGCCAACATTGTGAGTTTCTGCAAATTGCTTCCATGGGTTTGGTTGCAACTGTTTATACCCCAATGAAATACGACGTTTTTCCTGGTCGATATCCAAGACAACAACGTTGATTTCTTGGCCGTTTTGCAAGACTTTACTTGGGTGAATGTTTTTGTTTGTCCATGACAATTCTGACATATGAACCAGACCTTCGATATTATTGCCCAAGTCAATAAATGCACCATAGTCTGTCAGTGATGATACCTTGCCTGATACTGTATCGCCAATGTTGAATGCGCGTGAAGCAGTTTCCCACGGATCTTCTTCCAATTGTTTCGCACCCAATGAAATACGATGTGATTCAGGATCAAACTGGATAACCTTGACCATAATCTTTTCACCGACATGTACCAGTTCACGTGGATGATTAATACGCTTCCACGACAGGTCTGTAACATGCAACAAACCATCGATGCCACCCAAATCAATAAAGACACCGTAATCTGTAATATTTTTAACAGTACCTTCGATAACAGAGCCTAATGAAATGTTCTTCATTGCTTCTTTCTGTGCAGCAGCAATTGCATCAGACTGAATTGCGCGACGTGAAACGATTGCATTTGTACGTAAAGCGTCCATCTTTAATACACGGAATTTGTCCGTTAGACCAATCAAAGATTTTGCATCACGAATTGGCTTGTGATCAACCTGTGATGATGGCATAAATGCAAACACACCATTGATGTCAACAGTAAAGCCACCACGAACAACATCGATAATCGTACCTTCTGGGTCGATACCTTCGGCAACAGTCTTTTCCAAGTCCTTCCATGCTTTTTCTGCACGTGCCTTGGTATAAGACAAGACCGCTGTACCTTCGCGCGTTTCGTATCTTTCAACAAAAACATCAATAATATCGCCAACAGATGGAACTGATGCGCCGAATTCTTTTAATGGAACACGACCTTCGGATTTCAGGCCAACATCAACCATTGCAAAATCACCACGGATATCTTTTACAGTACCCTTGGTCGCGTAACCTTGCAATGTTTCCTGTGAACCATAGTTTTCGTCAAACATCTGGACAAAATCTTCGCCAGATAATGGATTAAATAAATCTTTGGATAAATCTTTCATTAGAAATTTTCATCAAAGTTTGCCGTCGTCTTGTTTTCTATTATGACGAGGACCTGTGGGGTTAATCGGACTGAAATTGCGCCCACCCGCAAAATCGCACATATTATATATTTTTTTTTAGAAAATGCAAGGATTTATTTTATTGCATAACTGGTGAACGGGATTTGAAATTCTATCAAAAAAAACGGGAAAAATTCCCGTTTTTTGTTTATATAAATTCTGCTATAGTGGCAACTCTTTATGCCCCCACTGACAACCACTGCCGTTCCAGGTTCCGCCAGAACTTGTACATTTGTATTGTTCCACGGTTACACCGTTTATACATGCGCCATATTCATCTATGCTGGATCTGGTCCAACACCATTCTTTAACATCCTTTTCAGAGTTTCTGGTTTTGCCAATGCCGTACATTAAATCTGTTTTTGTCAATCGTTTAGCAGTGGCGCATTCCTTGCCAACATATATTTGATTGTCTGTACACTTTAAACATGTGCCATCGCTGCCTGGGCCACCATGCAGATTTTCCGGACAATCAATACACGTACGATCAATGGCAGATGCAAATGCCTTGCCTTCTTCTGCGCAAGTATATTTATAACACCCTTTGCCTTCATCGAATTGCAATTTGTGCATTGTTTCGTTATAGCCAGATTCAAAATCGCTACATATATTCTGTTCTGCACAACGTGTGGCATTAACCTCTATACATTTTGTATAATTTAGGTCTGGTTTATAACCCGTTCTGCAAACCAAAATGTCCTTTGAATTAGTTGCAGGATAAATATTTGGCCATGTTTTCATATTTTCCCAATGTTTAGAGGCGGCACGAACAACCATTTGACGCACAAATGCGCCATGGCCATCTTCTGACCAACGTGTAATTGCCAGAATACGGTCGTGTTCTTCTTTCACACTTGATACATCGTTTGAACAATGTTTATATTTATTGTATTCAAACATAGCAATACTATCTTCGACATTGGTGGCTATGGCAGATTTGTCCTTGAATTTAGTTTTTATATCTTCATCAAACTCTGTTGTATTACAAACAAAATCACCATCATTATCAGAACAATCTGCACCGCCATAACCATCGCGACACAACCAGAAACATGAATCATCACTGCTGTCATAACGATGATATGTTGTCCATGGATATTTATGTTTATTATAGTTGCGGGCATCAATACGTACAGCGCAAAATTGTGCGCCACCCTGGGTCACCTTGGTCGCAACCCACATTGTATTAACACCTTCGTCACCACTGTTACCATTATGTATATACAACGCTGGTGGATTAAACGGATTGTTTTCCAAACAACCACGCGGCTTGCCAAGGCATACATCTGTATTTAAATCCTTTATGCCGTGTGAAAGACAATATGCCATTGATGCACCACCCCAATAACTGTTGAGTGATGAAACATTATTCCCACCACCGGCATATGATTGACCGAACAACATAATTGTTGATAATACGAAGATAGGAAGTATGCGCATGATTAATTCTCCTTGATATAACAAATAGAATCTTCGAAATATCCACCAATAAATTCGCATTGTTGTTTATACCAATCATCTGTGAATACACACTCGTCACGCTCTGCTATATATTCAGCGACCTTTGTGTCAGACGATGAATTATATGCTTCACAACGTACCTTGACAGTATTTTCAACACACGCGCCATTTGCTGTATCGTATGCTGAATCATCCCTTCTGCCGTATACGCTGGAATAAAATGTAGCCAACAAAGGTGAGTCAGCAGGCCGGCCATCAGGATACCAATAACCATCCAACTTTTCACATTCTGTTTCCAACAATATAGACAACTGGGCAACTGTATCATTTATAATACCGTCAACCATTCGCTTGGTCTCAGCAGGCAAATCGTCATATTTTTCGATGCTTTTTGTTGGGTCGGCACAAATTTGCCCAGCATAATCTTGAACCATTTTTGTAAAATTAGCATTGACTGATTGAACACTGCCGTAGTTAGTAACAGTTGTTGCGGCACGTGCACGCAACGGTGTTACAGCCGCCCTGGCTGATGCCCCTTGTTCCACTTTTTGAGGGTCAGAACTTTGCATTTCAGTCTTTGTAACTGTAATCTTAGGAATATTGCCGGCGCCACCATTATTTCCAGTATCACCATTATTGTCAGTATCAGCAGGTGCGCCAAGTAACTGACGACAGCCCCATGGATGTGGCATACTTTCACCATCAACAGGTGCACATAAATCATTTACGTATTTTTGAACGCCGTCTGCGCAACCTTCGGCAACACGTACATTGTCAACAGCATCAACGAATGTCCATAATGGACAGGATTCTGGGATTTTGTAATTACCTTTGTCGTCCTTTGAGGAAGTTTCACAACCATATAGATTAGTACAGGCAGCAACCTTGTCTGCACACATTGATTTTGCGGCATAGGCAGATATTGCACCGGTCACCTGAGACTGGGTTGTATCAAATGATTTTAATGCGCCAGCCTGACGATCATAACATTCGGCCATAGTGCTGACACAGGACATTTTAACCTCTTCTATTTTTTCGTCTTGCGCCTGGGAAATTTCAATCAATGCGACACGTTTAAATTCAGTCCAAACAGTATCCGCAATATCACGACAGGAATCAAGCGCACCGTTCGCAAACATTTTGCGTCCATCCAAAAACGTAGCAAAATCCACGTTGCCAGGCGCCGACAAGATATTTGCAGTACCATCTAATTTGATTAAATTTGTTAAGTTAAATAATTCAGGGGAATAAATTGGTTCACCAGTAGATTGATTAATATACATACCACTATAATCCAAGCAACGTTCATAATTTGGACCACAGGCAACATCGGTCTTGATAGCATTACGAACACGCGATAAGCATTCATTAACGTCTGCGGAATTGTGTGCGCGATATTCTTCTAGACGTGCATCGCGTAAAACCTTTTCTGCCTGACGCACAGCCTGTTTTACCTGTTCACGTTTTTTGTTTACATTCTTTTCATACATATTGCAATCTTGGGCAATCATAATACCATATGCACTGGTCGCCATATTCAGCATTGCCTGATTTTCGCATGCACTAGATATAACTTGAACACACTGTTTATTAGACGTATCAAACAAGGCCTTGCCTTCTAAGGCAGTCATATCAACAGCAGTACTGTTATCACCGAAGAAAGAATCATCTTCAAATGCACCACCGCCCCAAATATCATCAACACTGGTCGAAAAATCCAATGACATTATCCCAAGTGATGTGCTGCTGTTGCTTGGGGTGTCTATTTTTTTCTTTTTGCCACTTAACAAATCACCAATTGAATTCAGCAGTGATTGCGCGCCACTGACGTCTGTTTTTATTGCAGCCTCACCCGCTGTAGCACTGTACATTGCATTAACCTCTGACGCGGTCTTGTCAACAGCATTCAGGTTATTGTCTTCAAATTGTTGCAATAATGTTTTTGCCTGATCAAGCGCTTCTTCTGTGTCGCGAAAATCGGTAAAACGTTCACTGCAATAACATCTGCGAAATGTATCATTCGCGTTTGCACAAAATTGATCCATACACGTTGCATAAGATTCACGACAGGCAGCATACCCACCACCAATCTTGGAAATATCATTAAACACAGCAGTCGCACGCGCAGTTGACGCAGCACGCGACAAGCCAGTATCAGACACACGCTTTGCACTGCGCGCGTTTGTCGCGCCGCCAAACGGACGCACCGCCGTACGTGATATAGCCGTCATCGCGGCACGTGGCGCAGATACGGCATTGCGACTGGTCAATCCAACCTTTGCGGCACGTGAAGCATCAGATGCACCGCGGCCAGTTACAACTTTCTTTTGCCCAACAGCCGTTCTGGCAGTCGATACAGACGAATCGCGCACACTATCACCCGTGCCACGCGTCACAACGCGCGATGCCGTGCGCGATGTTCGTGCACCAGAATCTGTCGCAACTGCACGCGGATTTGCCGCACCAGCACAATAGGCACCAGTCGCCCATAAAATAGTAGTTAAAACCCCAGAAATCCGACAAAAATTTTTAAAAGGATACTTCATAATACTTCTCTCTTTTTCGAATTATAACATTTTTTATGTATTTGAATCAATACTTAATTATGTCCTGTTGTAACTTTTTTATCGTATCTGCATCAAACAGACCTGTATTTAGCCCCCAAAATAATGAATAAACCCCATACGCAGCATCATATGCACCATACGCAGCACGTTTATCCAGACCATGGGCGGATTCTATAAGCCTGATAGATTGCGATAATAATTGTAACGACAAATCAAATCGCGGGGATTCTGTTGAAACAATGCGTGACATTAAGCGCATACGAATATCAGAAATCGTTCGATACAGTTCACTGTCTGGGGCGAGCATATCTTCTATGGCAATTAGATTCATAAGACCAATCGTTAAATCTTGGTCAGATGATAAATCAAGCGGATTTACCTTTTTGACGGAATCCGCCTGTTCTATCTTCTTGTTAATAAAATTGCGGTCTAGCTTTGCCATAATTAATTAAAATCCACAACCACCTGTTTGTCTTGTTAGCAGCCAGAAAATTATTGTCGCCAATATCAAAAACGATAATGGAACAACAACTTTTTGAAATGCGAATTGTGCGTGCCCAGCATTTCTGCGCTTAATAGATACATACCAACGCGCACCAAAGTAAAATGATACAGTTCCAACAATTATACCCAATAAAAACTTATCAATTCCCCATAATGTATTCACACCAAAATAAACATCTGGCAGTAAATACACCAAACCTAACAAACTATAATAACCAACAAATGGTACAAAAATTTGCCAAAATAAATTCTTTACACCGTGCCTTTTTAGCCATCCAGCAGTCCAAAAGAATAACGATAATGTTAAACCACCAGCCCAAATCCCAGTGATAACATCATCAACCCCCAATAGACGCGCCCCTTCGAGTCCAGCACCAACCGCAACCGTACATACCGGACATACCGCATTTGCAGCCGAAATCCCCGCAATCATTGTTACAAGTGATAATAATATTTTTTTCATTTCCTTTCCTTATTGTTATTTTTGTTAATCGTACAAAAAAAATAATACACAGGTCAATATGATTTTATCTTTTTTAAGTAAAATTGGTTAACAAAATATTTTGTCGGTACTTGTTAGCCCATGGAGCGGATATTCAGCCATAAAAATTAACACGATTTTATCACACCACGCATATGCGCAGAACGGGCGCGCGTATTGTTCGATAATTCGTCTGCATCCGGAAGAGATGTCTTGATTAACGAAAATGGCGCAGGCTGTAAAATAGGCATACGCGGATCGCCAAGCGGTGTCACCCATTCACGGAATTTATTTTTTACAATTCGGTCTTCGATAGAATGAAAAGTTACGCAAATGCATTTGCCACCGCAAGATAGCAAATCTGGAACCGCGCATAAGGCACGTTGTAATTCGCCCATTTCGTCATTAACCGCAATTCGCAATGCCTGAAATACAGGTGCAACATCCTTGATGTTATGAATTAAATTTCGCAATTCAAATGTTGTTTTTGGCTGATTTTCTTTTAATGCGCGCGCCAAAAGATTTGCCCGCTTTACATCACCATAATCACGTAATATTTGTGCCAATGAATTTGTATCAATGGTCGCAATTAGTTCAGCCGCAGTTATTCCTGTTGATGACATACGCATATCCAGTGGCGCGTCCGAACGAAAAGAAAATCCACGTTCTGGGATATCAATTTGCATTGATGATATGCCTAAATCAAACACAATTGCATCTATACCTTTATCTAGTTCAGAAATATGCGAAAATGTATCGGGAATAAAGCGAAAACTATCAGGATATTCTGCGGCAATATGTTCCACATCTGATAGAACATTTGGGTCCCTGTCAAAAGAAATCACGTTCGCGCCACGTTCCAAAAACGCGCGGCTATAACCACCAGCACCAAATGTGCAATCAACAATTGTCTTGTCCCGAATTTCACCAAGTGCCGCTAATACAGAACTTAATAATACAGGAATATGTTTCTGTTCTGTCGTCATTTTATTCAACCTCTACCTTTAATCCAAGTGCAGCCAAATCAGCAAGTGTTGTAGTCCCCAGCTCTACCCCACCAGGAAGCGCGACTGTCGCAACCTTGTCCGCACCGTGTAGTACCAGCTCTACCCGTGTATAACCGCGTGGTAATGCCACAATCGCTTTTTTTACATCTTGTAAAACCATCCTGTCGCGAATGTTCATTGTTATCTTCTTGGCAATCTTTGCAACCCATTCTGATAATGGTATTATAGAATCAACAAATATAGATACCCTGTCATCGCGATTAGATGTCTTGCCAGATATAACCACAGCGTTTTCAGTAGATAAAATCTGAGCAAATTCAATCGCAGAATCACCAAAAGCAACCGCATCAATGTTACCAAAACTATCCGATGCATTTATTGTTATCATTTCTTTGCCAGTCTTTGTGCGACGACGACCAAAAGAGTTTACAATCGCGGCAATTTGTACCGGCTTGCGGTCGCCCATCGCTTCTAGGGCCGAACTGGTTGTCAGGTTAGCGCGCTGAATTAAATGCTTGTACTGGTCAATCGGATGCGCAGAAATGTAAAAACCCAGCGCAGACAATTCATTTTCAAGACGTTGCCCAAAAGTCCACGGCTCTGTTTTTGGTAAATTTTTTCCAAGCCTATCTTCTTGGACATCATCTTCGACAGTATTCGCAAATAACGACAACATATTCGCGCCGTCTTTTGATTTTGAAGCATAGGTTAATATCGCATCAGCATTCATAAAAATCGCCGCACGATTAGGTTCTAAGGAATCTAAAACACCTGTCTTGGCAAAGGCTTCGAGTATTCGCTTGTTCATAATATGCGCACAACGTTTCGCAAAATCAGTTAGGTTCTTGAAACGCCCATTCGCATTGCGTTCAGCCACAATCGCATCGGTCGCAACCGTCCCAACACCTTTTAACGCAGCAAGCCCATAAATAATCTTGCCATCCTTGACAGTGAACAGAGATTCACTTTGATTGATATCAGGTGCAACAATTTGTATCCCAAAATTCGTTTTAGCATCGTCAACAAATACCGCCAGCTGATCTGTGTCATTTAAGTTGCTGGACATAGATGCCGCTAAAAATTCCGGTGTATAATTAGCCTTAAGATATGCACACTGATTTGCAACAATCGAATATGCAATCGCATGAGATTTATTAAATGCGTACTTTGCAAAGTCTTTAAACTTTTCCCACAGATTCTTTGCAGTGTCCCTGTCCAGAGTTCCTTCTTTTTCGCATCCTTCGTAGAATTTACCTTCTAATTCATCCAACATAGCGATAATCTTTTTACCCATCGCTTTGCGCACATTGTCAGATTGACCACGTGTAAAACCCGCCAATGCACGGGTTAATTGCATAACCTGCTCTTGATAAACAATAATACCATATGTTTCTTTTAATATCGGTTCAGCTTTTGGGTGAACATATTCTATTTCCTCTTCACCGTGCATACGTGCAATAAACTGTGGAATAAAAGCAATCGGCCCAGGTCGATTCAATGCGTTTAATGCAGATATTTCTAAAAAGCTTGTCGGGTGCATTTTACGCAAAGTCTGCTGGACAAACGGGGCATCAAACTGAAATATACCTTCGGTTAAACCTTGTTGCCATAATTTCATTGTTTTTGGGTCATCAGTTGGAATCTGATCTAAATCAATGTTTATGCCACGTGTCTGTTGTATCAAACGAGTCGCATACTTTAACACAACCAATGTTTCAAGCCCCAAAAAGTCAAACTTAATTAATCCAGACTTTTCCAAGTACTTACCATCATACTGACACGATGGTAATGGGTTAGCGGGATCACGATATACAGGTGCAATCTTGGTGGTCGGACGGTCGCCAATAACAACACCGCACGCGTGTTGCCCCAAATTTCGTAATGACCCTTCTAAATCTTCGGCAATTGTAACAACCTTGTTTAAATCTTCGTCATTATTCAAAATATCTTGAATTTCAACAGACATATCAACCGCGTCTTTCAATGTCTTGGCATCTTGGGGGATTAATTTAGATAATCTGTCTGATTTTGAATAAGGCATACCATATACACGCCCAATATCACGTATCGCACCACGTGCCTGAAGGCTGCCGAATGTAATGATACGACAAACCGAGTCGTGACCATACTTGTCACAGACGTATGCCAATACACGCTCAATACCAGTTGGTTCAAAATCAACGTCAAAGTCGGGCATTGATATACGGTCAGGATTCAAAAAACGCTCAAACAATAAACCATACTTTAGCGGATCGACATTTGTAATGCCCAATGCCCACGCCACAATAGAACCAGCCCCAGAACCACGGCCTGGGCCAGTCAAAACATCATTGTTTCGGCACCAGTCAATATAATCTGCAACAATCAAAAAGTACCCTGGGAACCCCATACCAATAATAACCCCAAGCTCAAATTCTGCTTGCTCATAGTATGGCGCAGTGTCTGTTATACCGTGCTGCTCTAAACGGCGCCGTAAACCGTTCATAGTGTTATCACGTAACATCTGACATTCTGTTTCAAGGTCGTCACCAAACCGTGGTAACAAAGGCTTTTCATGAACATTTACCATAAAACCACAACGCTGCGCAATTACAACGGTGTTCTCTATCGCTTCTGGTAAATCAGAAAAAATTTCTGACATTTGTTCATAAGATTTGAAAAACTGTTCTGATGACTTGCGTGGCCGTTCAGGATCTATTACTTTGGTTTGCCCCAGAACACACCCAAGGGCATCGGCAGCCTCGTAATCTGTGTCAGACGCAAAACAAACATCATTTGTTGCAACAATTGGTATGTTCATTTCGCGCGCAATAGACAAAAATGCCGGTTCTGTCTTGATTTCTTCATCAAATCCGTGACGCTGAATTTCCATATAAAAACGATTTCCAAAAATATTCAGCAAACGGGTTGCATACTGTTTGGCCAAATCTTCTTGGTTATTTAATATCGCCATTCCAATTGGCCCAAGATGCGCCCCAGACAAACAAATTATGCCGTCACTGTGTGAAGTAAGTTCTTCCCATGTAATAAAAGGACCAAGATGATGATTTTCTGTACGCATATACATTATGCGATTCAATTCACACATATTTAAATAACCGTTGTGATTCTGTGCCAATAAAACTATTTTAGATAATGTGCCGGCGCGCAGAATCTTTGGGTCGGCATTATGATGATTTAGTGTTATTTCTATCCCAATTATGGGTTGCAATTTATTCGATGGCATAACATCAGAAAATTCAGCACAGCCTGACATCAAATTAGTATCTGTTAATGCACATGCCCCCATACCTGCAGCCTGACATAACTTAGGTATTGCCTTGATGGTCAATGTGCTGGCACCAACAGAAAATCTGGAATGTGTACGAAGATGAACAAATTGCTGCATAACCCCTTTCCTTTATCGTTTAATTTATCAGCAAAAAAATTCTGTATACAATGCAAAAACGCAACAAAACTGCACTAAAATTTAGTGCAGTTTACCACAACAATGTTTAAATTTTTGCCCAGACCCACATGGACATAAGGCATTACGACGACTGTCCATACCTGCCGCCTGATTTAGCCCAGCGTCATGCTTGGCGTGTTCTGCAGCCTTTGCTGCGACATCTTCACGTGTCAATTCCATACGGCTGATATACGATATAGACATAATCTTGAAATTATTAATTGTGTTCTTGAATAATTCCAAGGCTTCACGCTTATATTCATACAATGGATTCTTTTGCGCATAACCACGCAGACCAATCGCACTTTGCAAATAATCCATTTGTTGTAAATGCTTTTTCCAAACAGCATCCAATGCACCCAACATCATTTGACGTGATGCCATTTGCATTAATTCTGGGCCATATTTTGCAGATTGTGCATCATATCTGCGTAATGCAAGATTCTGCAATATTTCGAAAGCTTTTCTTTCTGTTATCTGTTCATCTGTTTTCCATTTTTCAATGTCAGTGATATCCATCGCAAATACGCGCAACATCGCATTGTGAATACCTGTTATGTTCCAATCTGCCGGCATCGCTTTTTCAGGAATGCTGTTTTCACAGATAATTTCAACAACATCACCTATCATTTCCCTGGCCAAATCTGACAAATCTGCCGAACCCATCAAATCGTTGCGCTGTTTATAAATAACCGTACGCTGTTCATTCATAACATCGTCATACTTTAACAACTCTTTACGGGCTTCGAAATAACGGGCCTCGACACGTTTTTGAGCTTTTTCCAATGCCTTGGTAATCCAAGGGTGGGTTATAGCCTCGCCAGGTTTAAGCCCAAGGGTTGTCAACATTCCTTGTAAACGCGCGGCACCAAAAATACGCATCAAATCATCATCTAGTGCCAAAAAGAACTTAGAATCACCAGGATCACCCTGACGACCAGAACGACCGCGCAACTGATTATCAATTCTGCGCGATTCGTGACGTTCGGTACCAATTACATACAAGCCACCAGCATCAAGAACTTGCTTCTTGTTTGTTTCGATAGTCGCATAGATTTCTTTCTTTTTGTCTTCAAAATCCGGCGCATTAAAATCCAGCGCAGCAATTAATTCTTCGGCATTGCCACCCAGTTTAATATCAGTACCACGTCCAGCCATATTTGTCGCAATTGTGACTGCGCCAGGCGCACCAGCCTGCGCAACAATCTTTGCTTCGGATTCGTGATGCTTGGCATTCAAAACCGCCGGTTCAATCCCCAGTTTTTTGCGAACAATCGCAGCCAGCTCTTCAGACTTTTCAATCGAAACAGTTCCAACCAAGACAGGCTGCTTGCGCGAAACACAATCGGCAATTTGTTTCAGTATTGCATCGTATTTTTCTTCTTTATTGCGATAGATTTCATCATGATGATCAATACGCGCAACAGGTCGATTTGTCGGTATCGATACAACACGCAATTTATAAATTTCTTCAAATTCTGCCGCTTCGGTCATTGCAGTACCGGTCATACCAGACAATGTTGGATACAAACGAAATAAATTCTGATACGATATACTGGAAACAGTTTGGTTTTCTGGTTGTACACGAACATGCTCTTTGGCCTCTATCGCCTGATGCAGTCCCTTGCCAAATCTGCGACCAGACATTACACGACCTGTAAATTCATCAACAATTAAAATTTCACCGTTCCTTACGACATAATTTACATTCTTTTGATACAGATGATGCGCCAACAGCGACTGTTGAATGTGCATAACCAATGCAGCATTTTCAGATGCATACAGGTTATCACCAACCAATAAACCTGCTTCTTTTAATAAACGTGTCGCGTTATCAGCACCTGTTTCGGTCAAAACAACGTGTCTATCTTTTTCATCTTTCTTGAAATCGCCTTCGCCAAATTGCGCAACAACTTCATTTACCTTGGCGTACAATTCACTGGTATCTTCGGCAGGGCCAGATATAATCAATGGTGTGCGCGCTTCATCAATTAAAATACTGTCCACTTCGTCAACAATTGCGTAAAAGAATGGACGCAGAACCTGCTGTTCTTTGGTAAATTTCATATTATCACGCAAGTAATCAAAGCCAAGTTCTGAATTTGTAACATATGTAATATCACACGCATATGCAGCACGTCTTTCTTCATCAGTCATATCATGCTGAATAATACCAACTGTCATACCCAAGAATTTATAAATTTCACCCATCCATGATGCATCACGCGATGCCAAATAATCATTCACCGTAATCAAATGCGCACCACGACCATACAGGGCCTTTAAAAACATTGCCAATGTTGCAACAAGGGTTTTCCCTTCGCCCGTTTTCATTTCTGCAATCTGACCATTTGTTAAAACCATACCGCCAATCATCTGGACATTAAAATGACGCAGGCCGATGGTTCTTACCGATGCTTCGCGTACAAGGGCAAATGCATCAGGCAAAATATCTTTTTCTTTGTCGCCAGCCGCCAAACGAGCACGAAGCGCAACGGTTTGTTCCCGCAACTGTTCATCAGTCATCGCGTGATATTTCGGCTCTAAATCATTTATTAAAGACACTGTTTTATCATAACTTTTAACAATTCTGTCGTTCGCAGAGCCTAAAATTTTTGTAAGAACTTTCTTAATCATACCTTTTTCCTTATTTTATCACGCCATTATATAGCAACTTTGCACCTTTGGGTCAAGATACTTTATGATATAATGCCTTTATTCCTGTTGCGCAAGTGCAAAATTTCTTTTTTTTTCAAAAAAAACTTATCTGAATTTAAAAAAAATGTGATATATTAATATCGAGAAAAACAATGACGCAATACCGGAAAGGATTTTAATTATGCGTGAACCTGTACAAACATTAAATACTTCTGATATCACCAGTGAAGTTTATACAATCGCACCAACACAACTGGAATATATATCCAGATTGTTTGGAAATACTGTTGCAGACCAGATGAATATGCGTACTTTTGCACCAAAGATTCGTCAGATTGCAGAACAGGCGTTACGACATGCACTTAATGCTGCGCGGACAATGGGCGAAAAAAAATAACAACTATTTTTTTTGCGATTTTATCGACAAGATATCGCTGCATTTTAAATATTCTGGTGCAGTCTTTGGCAGTTTTTGTTGGGCGCGTATAGCATAGTCGTGCGCCAAATCTGTATTCCCCAACATATTATAATATTCAGCGAATGCCCATTCTTGCAGTCCATTATCACTGTCCGCATAGGCGCGCGCAAGCACCCAATAAGTCAATGGCGCAGGCGACTTTAAAAGAGACCGTTTTGCCAATTCAATGGCGCGCGCCATATCACCGTGATTATTGCGCGCAGTTAGAACTAAAGCCAATGCTGTTTCAATCTGGGGGGCAGATTTTAGTAAACTAAGCGATTTTTCGTATGCACTAATACTGGATTCATAATTTCCAGTTTTATATTCTATGTCACCCATTAATTCATAAAAATATGCGTTTTTTGGTTGGCGTTTTAATAGTGTCTGTGTACCAGTTGCCGCAATAGAATAATTACCAGTTCGCATATTTACAATTGCACGTGCGTATATCGCACTATCCGATTTGTCCGAATAGGGGTAGCGCTCAAAAACACGCGATACCGGTTCAAGGTAACCAATTAACTTTGCACGGACTAATTCATATTCCATATTATAACGAGAAGTTTCTTGTGCAGACGGAGGACTATAATCCGATAATTGCGAAATTTGAGTCTTTATATTGTTTAATCTTTCACTGGTCAATGGGTGATTGATACGATTTGGATTTATTCGCGATTCCGCAGCACCAGTTATATCACGCATTTGTTCCAAAACCGTCACAAAGCCACCAACATCTGTGCCTGATTCCGCCATCAAAGACAAGCCCATATTGTCCGCAATTCTTTCTTCGTCACGCGTAAATGCCAACATTGACTGCTGTGCCACACCAGAAGAGCCCGCCAAGACCCCTGCCCCCAAAGACGGGTCACCACCAGCAACCATTAATCCAATACCAAGTGCCTGAATCAGCATTGTTCGTGCGCTTTCTGCAGATATACGATTTGACATCTGGGATATATGCCCGCCCAAGACATGTCCCAATTCATGCGCAATTACAGCCTGAAAGGCAGATGGTGTTTTTATCTGTGTTAACAGCCCTGTATAAACATATATATCCTGTCCCCCACGGACAAATGCATTAAAGTCTGTATCGTTTATAATATGTATCTGCATATGCTTGTCAGGGATTTTTGCTGCACGCGATAATGGCAGAACTAATTCACGTAGTAAATTTTCTGTTTCTGTATCGTAAATCAATGTTGCACCATTTGCCATTAATGGAATAAATAACGATAATAAAAAAAGAACCTTTTTAAACACCAAGTGTGACCCCGCAATCAAATATTTGCATTAAGTCTGTCGACCAAGCATCCATATCATTATCACGCGCAGCACAAGATGCCAATTTGAATAAATCCCGATGGGCACGATAATCTACAAAATGATAATGCAACCAACCACTTTGACGCGTACCCAGTAATTCCCCAACACCGCGCATCATTAAATCTTGTTCAGCAATTTCAAAGCCATCTTCGGTTTCACAAAGAATATCTAAACGTTGCAATCCTTCGTCCTTGGTGCGTGGCCCAAACAATAATATACAATACGACTGCGCATCACCACGGCCAACACGACCACGTAACTGATGTAACGCAGCCAGACCAAAACATTCGGCATTTTCAATGACTATTATCGTTGCACGCGGAACATCAATCCCAACCTCTATTACCGTTGTTGCGACCAAAATCTGCATATCAGAATTATTGTCTGCAAATTCTGACATTACTGTGTCACGCGCAGACTTTTCCATTTGACCATGTACCAAGCCAACATTCTTGAAGTATTCTGATAAATATTTATGTCGTTCTTCAACAGCGGTTATGCCACTGTCGTTTTCAGATTCTTCAACCAAAGGGCATACCCAAAAAACTTTTGCACCTGCGGCAATTTGTACCGATATACGCGCAACCAATTCAGATATGCGACCAATCGGTAGTTTACTGGTCTTAATCGGTTTGCGGCCTGCAGGTTTCTCGTTTATTATCGAGACGTCCATATCACCATAAACCGTCATCGATAAAGTACGTGGTATTGGTGTCGCCGATAAAGATAACAGGTCTGGATTAGCCCCTTTGGCACGCAGCTGTTCACGCTGAGAAACACCAAAACGATGTTGTTCGTCTATAATCACAAGTCCCAAATCTTTGTATTCAACATCAGCAGAAAACAATGCGTGTGTACCAATAACAATACGTGTGCGACCAGAACGTAGTGAAATCAATTTTTCGCGCCGGATGCGTCCTTTGTCGCGCCCAGTCAAAACATCGCACACAACGCCAATTTTATCGCACAAAGGCTTTAATTTCGCATAATGCTGTTGCGCCAATGTATCTGTTGGTGCTAAAAATGCCGTTTGTGCACCAGATTCCGCCATAAAAATCGCAGCAGCAAGTGCAACAATGGTTTTCCCGCTGCCCACATCACCTTGGACAAGACGCATCATTGGAATGTCTTTCTGCATATCTGCAAAAATCTGGTCACAGGCACGTTGTTGTGCACCAGTCATTTCAAATGGTAAAACAGACTTAAAACGCGACATCAAATCGTACTTATGCGAACGGGGATGACGATGATTGCGAATATCGTTGCGATTGCGGCGACTGATTACAATCGCACACTGATGTGCATATAATTCACAATATGCCAACTTTGCCATATATGTTGAATTAGGCATCAGGTCTGCGTCCGATTCAGCATAGTGAATGTGACGAAGCGCATCAAAAAATTCTAGTATTCTGTCATCTGTTTCATCGGCAATTCGTTCCGGCATCACTTTAAAAATCTGGTCGCGAATATTTGTAAAAATCTTTTGTGTTAATCCTTCGCCAGACGGATATATTGCCTGAGCATATGGAATTTTAGATGCGTTATGCATTTCTTCGATAAATTCAGGATGATTTATTGTCGCACGCGCAGATCTTTCCAAACGACCAGACACTAAACGCCACTGACCAACCGGCATTTTTTTTAACCAATAATCCAAATAATTGGAATTAAAAAATTGAATTATAACACGATTTCCCATCTTATCATCACAAATGATTTGCGTTGGACGGCGACCGCGGCCACGAAATGAACCGCCTTTTTTATGAGATTTTATTAATAATGGAACCGTTATTGTGTCGCCACCAGAAAAACCACCTATGTCATTGACAATTTTACGCGAACGCACATACGATGGGTGATGTAATAAAAAATCAATCACACGGCGACCGCCAATCACGTCTGCTAAACGTGTGGCAAGAATCGGCCCAACACCCTTGATAAACTGTAAATCTGTGTTCAAAAATTCTGTGGTTTTTTGTTTCATATTTAATTAAATTCTATTATTTTTATTAAAATATTCAATAATAAAAAAATTAACTTTCTTTTTATCGATAAAATTATTAAAATTGTGTAAAAATATAAGGCTTGTAAAAATGATAGATACAAATAAAATTGTACTGACCGGAATTAAACCAACAGGAATACCGCACTTTGGTAATTATATTGGTGCTTTAAAATCTATAATTGATTTGTCAAAGACAAATAAAACATTTATGTTTATTGCTGATTTGCATGCGTTGAATTCAATACATAATCCAGAAGTTATTCGGGAACATACTTATCAGGCGGCTGCACTGATGATCGCAATGGGGGCAGATTTAAATAATACAGTTCTGTTCAGGCAATCTGATATCGCAGAAATATATCAATTAAATACCCTGTTAATGAATTTGACACCAAAGGGTTTAATGAACCGTGCGCACTCGTACAAGGCCATGGTTGATAAAAACAATGCATCGGATTTAGACCCAGATGCTGGAATTAATATGGGATTGTATACATATCCGATTTTAATGGCTGCGGATATATTATTGTATAACTCTGATATCGTGCCAGTGGGCGCAGACCAAAAACAGCATGTCGAATTCGCGCGCGATATCGCAGGATATTTTAATCATACGTATAAACCACTGTTTAAATTACCAGAACCACTGATACGCCAAGATGCAGGGCTTGTTCCAGGACTGGATGGGCGCAAGATGAGTAAATCTTATGATAATACTATTTCTTTATTAGCGCCTGAGGCAGAATTAAAAAAGAAAATTATGCGTATCATTACGGATTCTAAGACACCAGATGAAGCAAAAAATCCTGATGAATCAACAATATTTTTATTGTATAAACACTTTGCAACTGAACCAGAAATCACAGAATTTGCAGAAATGTTCCGCCGTGGTGGTATGGGATACGGAACAGCAAAACAAATATTGTTTGACAAGGTAAATTCTGTGCTGGCAGAACCAAGAAAAAAATACGAAAATCTGATGGCTAATACCGCAGAAATCGATAATATCTTAGCAAATGGCGCAAATTATGCGCGACAAATCGCCAGCAAAAAAATCGAAGAAATTAAACACGCTATGTTAGGATAAAATAATTAAAGGAGAGAGTATATGAAAAAAACTTTTATTTGGTTTGGCAGTGTTATCGGCGCAGGGGCAGTTATGTCACTGTTATTTACGATGATTAATCGCCCAACCGTTCCGAATACAATTTCTGTTAATGGCGAATGTTTAACGTCTGCACCAAAAGATAAAACTGCAATAACGTTACGTATCACTACATTGGCAAAAAACGCATTAGAATCAATGCAGATGGCCAGTACACAAATGTCAGAAATTACAGACTATATGAAAAAATTACCGGTTGAGGTGCAAACCACGCAATTTAATTCTTATGAAAAAACAGAATGGAATCGCGAAGCACAAAAATCTGAGGTATTAGGAATCGAAACAAATATCGCAGTTGAAGTTTCTGCAAAAAATATCGAAACAATCGAAAAAATTATAGGAAAATTTGCAGGACAACCAAATGTATATTCTGAAAATTTACGTATGTATACCAGTCCAGAGGTCTTGCAACCAATACAAGAAAAATGCTTGGGCGTGGCGCTGGAAAATGCACGTGTACGCGCAAATGCGATTGTTAGCGCGGATAATAAACAGGCCGGTAAACTGATTTCCGTTTCTTATGGTACAACAGAATTGGAAAATAACAGACCATATGGTGGTGTTATGCGCACAATGCTTAGCAATGCCAAGGCAGAATCATTTGATATGGCCGCAGGTACAATTGTCGCAAAAGACACAGACGTTTCTGTTGTCGTGAATGCCGTCTTTGAAATTAAGTAAAATGAATGAACTAATTGATGAATTTATAGAATTTCTGGGTACAACAAAAAAGTATTCAAAACATACGCAAAGCGCGTATGAGATGGATATTCGTGACTTTATCAGATTTTATGAGAACTTTATTGGCAAAAGTGTAAACTTATCATATATGTCCACAGCGGACACTATATGTTTTCGTGCATTTCTGGCAGACAGACAACGGCGCGGATTATCGCATAAATCAACCGCACGTGCATTATCATCTTTGCGCAGATTTTACAGCTTTTTAAGAACTAAATACAATATAAAAAACGAAGCAATTGATTTGATTTCTTCACCAAAAATACCGCGAAAACTGTCAAAAGCAATTAATCCAATCGATGTCAAAAATATGCAATCTGCAATTCGCGAAATTGATGCAACAGAACCATGGATTGCAGCACGTGACTGGGCACTGGTTATGTTACTGTTTGGATGCGGACTGCGAATTTCAGAGGCGCTAAGATTGACTAATCAGGATATTGCAGGGCGACCAGAAATATTGCGAATTGTTGGCAAGGGCAATAAAGAAAGACTGATACCAGTATTACCAATTGTTTGGCAGGCAATTGATAAATATATCAGTCTGCGTCCATTTGGTAATCAACCCGAAGACACCGTATTTCGCAGTGTTCGCGGTCTGCCAATGTCGCCCAGAATGGCAGAAAAAGTTATCGAAAACCTGCGCAATTATATGCAATTACCAGACTATGTGACACCACATGCGTTGCGGCATACTTTTGCGACCGCACTGTTGTCAAATGGTGCAGATTTACGAACACTGCAGGAATTGTTAGGACATTCTTCGCTGTCTACAACGCAAATTTATACCAAGGTAAATATGGCGGATATATCTGATGTTTATTCTAATGCACATCCACGTGCAAGAAAATAACGATTTGTTATATGCCTTTTTTGTGGTATAATTATTGTTGATATAAAGGAGATTTTATGACCGACCAAATTCGATATGTTTTTACAAAACTACAAAACAGCCCTGATGGACATCCTGTGGAACAGCAAGGGGTTGGTGTGATAAATGATACAGGTTATATGCACTTTGCATTATTATCCCCGCCAAAAATCCAACGCGACCCAGAAAACAGAAATGGTTTCTTTCGTCAGGTAGAACTTTTTGTGAATGAAAATTTAAAAAAAATTAAGGTCGATACATCTTTGTCACCAACGGAATTCTTGAAAAAAATTAGATTTGATAAACTGTATGCTAACTTTGATAAAACAGTAGAAAAACAAATACAAAAAGAAAAGGATTTTTGGCAAAATGTACGTGTACTGGATAACTATTATGCCATTACACAAAAGATGTCCAGATTTACACCAGTTGGTATAGAAGCAATGCTGACCGGCAAAAAATATCCATTAGCAACATCAATTCACGATTTTTTTCGCGGTATGGACAGAAAAGATATGCAAGATGCAATTAATGCACTGCCCACAGATAAACGCAAGGAATTGTTGAAATTTGCAAAAGAACAAAATTTTGATATTCCACATCAAAATTGGAAAGAGCACGGATACAAAAAAACCATTGCAAATGGCGAATTTGAAAAACGCGACAATGACTTTGCAGAGTTTTCTCGTAAAAATCTTTTTAACAGTGAAATGCGCCTTGCGGTTAGCGCCTTGATGGATCGTTTAAAATACGAATACTATAAAAAGACAAACAATATGGATGTATTCTTTACAAAACAAGAATATGCGGAAATTAATCGTATGTCTGATATTGATATAGTGAATGTTTATGGGGCGGGGGCAACACAATTCTTTGAAAATGCGCTTGTAATTATGCAAAGAATTGAAAAAATCGCACAAGAAAAACGTGATATAACACCATTTATGAAGAGGTTAATTGAAAAAGGTAACCCTGAATATTATTCTAATCAAGATATTATAAGACTGTTCTATAACACTATAAAAAATAACTATAATAAGTTTAAAAAGAACCGTTATGTTGATTACTTTATGGGCTATCTGTATGATGCGGCGCGCAATAAGGATTTAAAAACACAAATTGCAGAAACCTTTGGCTTAAAAGACAGATATAATGGCGTAATAAGCCATCGGGAAAAACGCAAGAAAAAAGAAGAAAAACTTATAAAGGCGGCGGAACGCATAAAATCAGGTGGTGCACGCAGTGGTGTTGTGATTGCGGACAATATTGCAAGGCTTTATAATGAATATGATGTTGCGTCTGTTGATAGAGACAAAACAGTAGAAAAAATAAAAGCAAAGAAGTCACTAAGCAAGGCACAACAACAAATCGTTGATAGATATGCAACAAATAAAAGGTAAAATACATACAGCCGTCTGAATAGACGGCTGTCTTTTTGTAACTAATCTGATATCTGTATTGTGTCATCGTGAATTGAATATATAACGTTGTTATGTTGGACTTTTAATCGATGATTTGTGTTAATATTCATCGGCACATCGGCGGTTGTTGCATTGCCATAAAAAATATCATTGCCGTGTTGAATATGCAATGCGTGTTCAGTTTGCTTGGTCTGGCGCAGATATAATACAGAATCACCAATATGTAATGCGTGGCCGCATTGTTCCGCCTGCCACATACCTGTGGGCGAAATCAGCCCAGAATCACATGGTAAAATTCCAGAATCAGTGGTTTCTGATTTTTCATATTCGCCACCCGCGCAGTATGAATTTGCGGGGCATATTGCGCATTCTGTTGCGCCAGCGGGCAAATAATAGCCCAATTCACACGATATGGTTGATGGGGTAATAATAATTGGTGTTTCAACAGCATTAAATACCGCAGAACGGAACGCGAGGCAGTCCGCGACAGCGCACTGCAGGCTGCTCGCACAGTAGAGCGCACAGCCGTCAGCGCAGTAGTCCGCAGCGTCGTCGGCGATGCGGAACACCCAAGGGGCAGACAAAACCTGAGTACCACCACCAACAGGGGTATACCCATCCAAAGTACAATAACAATATCTACCACTGCTGTCTGGTAAGCTGGCGCTGATTGTTATTTCGTCACTTGTGCTTGCACCATTCCACATACCGATACCGCTTTGACTGCTGCATTGCGCACGGCCTGTTATACTGCCTAAATCACCATAATAATCAACACTAAAGGTCATAGCTGATGCATCTGCGGTATAATCAAACACCCCAGCCGTGCCGATTATCGCGTTTAAGTCTGTGGTTTCAGCGTGCGCCATACCGATGATTGAAATTGTAAATATACTGCCCAAAAGAATTTTTTTATTCATAATGTCCCCCGCTTTAATTGTTTGTGTAAAAAGAAACCGCAATGAAAATCAATGCGGTCGGGGAGTTCACAAATCAGTTCACTATTGATTCTGCCCGCTTTTAGTGTAAACACCTGTTGTATAGCGGACAGCCCCCCGACCATAAAAGTCAGGGATAATCAAGATACAGTGCAAATACAGGAAAATATTGTCGGATTACGACACAATAAACATATCTGCACCGAGTGAACTAAGGCTTGTGACAGCCCCGAACCAGATTCCCATCCAGTTCGTTTTTACTATAACACAGATTGCAGTTTTTTGTAAATATAAAATTTTATAGCACAGGGTTATAGCCTGATATGGCAGATAGAAAATATTTTAATGACAACTTGACTTTTTATAATGATGTATATAGAATTTTCAATTATGACAGAAGATTTTAATTCTTGGGAAATTTATGATATTGCACAGGCGTTTATTATTGATAAAAATGTTACTTTTTCAACAGTTCTGACAGACAGCACATACAACTATAATTTTCAAAAGAGTTTCGATTTTGGTAAATATACGTTACAAATCACCTTGCCGATATCCACTAAAAAACAGGACTTTGGTAAGATATATTTTCAAAATGGCAATGATAAACCTGTATTATTGCTAAAAACCGCCAGAAAGATATCACCTAAACCAAATTCCTTTGAAAAAATGATTGAGTGGCGCTATTTCAAGCTGATCAAAATGATTAAAAAAAGACAGAAAAATACACTGAATCTTTGTGATAATTATATTGCTGTGATGAATGCAATATTTAATTTGAAATCCTTGTAATCGTGCAACTATGTTGTGTTTGACATTGTTTGATATTGCGATATAATGAAATTATGAGAAAAATTGTTTGTATTACATTAGCCTTGTTATTTGTTGCTGTTTCGCTGATTGGATGTGGGGTGAAATCTGATTTGGTACGCCCAAACGATACCTTTCCACGTAATTACCCAGTTTATTGATAATAAATCTGTGTTTAGCGAACAAGCTTTTTTGTGGGCGCAGAAAAATTAAGAACAAAAAAACACCCCCGCATTTACGGTGGGTGTGCGATAAAACGACAATGATTTATTAACGAAGTCTTTGAAAGTTGTTATATATTCTGCAATTCATAAATTCACAATAAACCTTGCCTGTGTTATTTGGTCTTTCTGGGCGGTTGCATTTTTTGCCCAGTAATTCACAGTATGGTTTGCCGTCTTTCATTGTACGCAATTCTATGGCAGGTTTAGGTTGCTGTTTTGACGGTGCAGTTATGTTATTATGTGCAGTTTCAAACAACTTTATCGAAGCGACCAAATTTTCTGCCTGATGTAAAATAGTTTTAAATTCTATCTTCTGTGTTTGTTCTTTATCAGCAATAGGTTTTTGGGATTCCTGTGTTTGTTCTTTATCAGCAACTGGTTCTGGGGATTCCTGTGTTTGTTCTTTATCAGCAACTGGTTCTGGGGATTCCTGTGTTTGTTCTTTATCAGCAACTGGTTCTGGGGATTCCTGTGTTTGTTCTTTATCAGCAATAGGTTTTTGGGATTCCTGTGTTTGTTCTTTATCGACAACCGGTTCTGGGGTTTCCTGCGCCTGTTTCTTTTGTTTCCGCGCTAGTTTTCTTTGCATAGATTCTGCTGATGTGCCTGCTGACTCTAGCATATGTAATATTTCATTAAAGCTCTTTTTTACAAAAGCTTCCGTTTCTTCATCTGTAATATTTATATCAAATGTGTCTTCAAGTGCCATCACAATCTCAACTACTTCCAGAGAATCCGCACCTATGGCCTCAAAAAAACGATCTTCTTCTTTATTTTCCAGAACGTACTCAATATCCCCGCCATACGTCACGTTGGCCACTGTTTGTAAAAAAACATGTTCTACTATATTACTCATAAAAAATCCTTTTAGTTATTATTTTCTCAAAAAAGTAACACAAATAAAACACATTGTCAATCTGTTTAAATAGCGTTGCCTATATTATTTTTCAAAAATCATAAAAAACTTTTGGGTGGAAGGGATTTAATAATGTCCCTGCGGGGCAATGGATTCCCGCCTGCGCGGGTATGACGAAAAGAAAGACGGGGCGCGATGTGATGGGTGTGGTTGGTTTTGTTTTCTTTGTTTTAACAATTTTTTGTAAAAAAAAATTGTCATTCCATGGCTTGACCATGGAACCTAGGTTATGTATTCCTTATTATCGGCACTACCTGGGTCCTGTGGGGCATTCACCCACAAAATTTTTTCCAAAAATTTTGCGGGGCCCGAAAAAGCCACAGGATGACAAAGGTTTAATTTGCAATTTTTGCGGGGCGCGATATGCGGGTATGACGAAGAACGAGAAATAAAAAATCCGGCATTGCCGGATTTTTATTTTTGCACAAAGTGAACACTGTATTGTGGCTTTTTATCCGCACCAAGTGCCGCGCGGACAACCTTGTTCGAAGCAACCTGAACCGCACGAACCAAATTGTTTTTGTCTTTGCGTTCTGATTTGGTCAAACCATCAATCGCGCGTGTGATTTCAATTTGAATCTGACGCTTCATAAAGCCTGTTTCATCTGATTCAAAGATACCAGCGCTGGAAACTTCTGGTGTGCCTTTTAAGAAACCACGTTTATCAACAGGCAATGTGACGAATACCGCGCCATTTGCCGCAATCTTTTTGCGGTTCTTGTAGACTGGGTCGTCTGCACTGCGTTCTGTTTCGCCTTCCATAACGACATAACTGGTTTCGATTGTTTCAGCAATATATGGTTCATTACCATTGCTGAGCGCCAACATTTCGCCATTGTGCAAGACCATCATATGCTTTGCACCACCGCGTTCCATTGCCATTTTGCCGTTCAGCATTTCATTGATATAGTCACCATGCATAGGCACAGAAACCTGGGGGTGAACCATATCATAGAAACGTTCCAATTCTGGGCGACCTGCGTGACCACTGGCATGAACATTGTCTGTATCAAATATTGTGTGTGTCTTAATCCCCATACGCGCCAATTTGTTATACAAATATGAAACATCTTGTTCGCGACCAGGAATGATAATCGCACTGAAAACAACAGTGTCTGTCGGTTGTAATTTTAATTCTTTGACCTGACCATGACACAGGCGTGTCAACATTGCAAACTTTTCGCCTTGGGATCCTGTCAGGAATATCGCCTGCTTTTCGGCGGGCAAATCTTTAATTTCGCTGTGCAAATAGACATCGTCTTTGTTCAAATAACCAAACGCAATCCCCATTTCACGAAATTCTGGCAGGCCAACATATGGCACTGGGTTTGGATTACTGCGTTCTTTTATCGCGGCGACACGACCGGCGGCACGCGCAGCCTGGGCAAACATTTTAATACGCGCCAAACTGCGTGAATAGCCCGTCACAAATACGCGACCCGGGGCATTCTTCATAATTTCAGTCAGGGTTTCACGAACTTGTGTTTCTGTAACCTGCTTAGTCTGACGTGAAGAATTCGTTGAATCGCACATACACGCCAGCAACATTGGGTCAGAACCAATTTCAGACAGACGCGCAAAGTTTGTTGGGGCTTCGATTGGAATATCATCGTTAAATGTCCAGTCGCCGGTATGTAAAATCTTGCCCGCTGGGGTTTTGATTATTAACATTTGCGCTTCGGGTACAGAATGTGTGACGTGAAATGTTTCGACTTCAAAAGGCGCAATATCAAGCGTTGCACCGTTGTGGTCAAATTCAATAATGTCGGTCTGGGGATTAAAATCCATTTCAATGCCCGTAAACGTGCGGCGCAAAATTTCCGCAGGAAAACGTGTGCAGTATATTGGCTTTCTGAATTTTGGCCAGATATATTTTAATGCACCAATGTGATCTTCGTGGCCATGAGTAACAATAAATCCAACAACGTCTTTCTTGCGCTTTTCCAGCCATGTGGTGTCACAATATTGAACGTCACCTGCCCCAATTTCTTCGTCCAGAAATCCCATACCGCAGTCTATAATCAAATATTTACCGCGATATTTATAGACATACATATTTTGACCAATGTGTTCCAACCCGCCAAGCGCCATAAAATAAATCTTGTCATCGTTGGCATCTGTTTCGTGACGGTTCATACCGCTTATTTTTTTTGGTGTCTTTATCGCCTTTTCTTTTACTGGCGCGTTCTTTTTTTCTTTTGTTTTTACCATTTATTTTCCTTTGTTATTGTTTTACATTTGTGCGACCAGCAAATTTATTGCCCATAAAGTAATAACCTTTATATGCAGTAAATCTGTGGGTCGCACATCCAATACCCCATAGTATTTTATTACATCCAATAAAGACATAGGGATTAATTCCGTTTGAATATCTGTGATATTCATACATTCTCTGACGTACCGGATATATAATAGTGCAAAATCAGCAAAAATCAAGAGAATAAAAATCATCAAAGACCAATCCAAAATTCTATTTACAAAAAAACCTAATTTGTGTTATAGTAAAAGTTGAACTGGATGGGAATCTGGTTCGGGGCTGTGCTAGGCCCAGTATATCCGGTGCAAATATAACAATGTGTCGTAATCCGACAGCTGTTTCCTGTATTTGCACTGTATTTTAAGAACCCTGACAAAATGTCGGGGGGCTGTCCGCTATACAACAGGTGCTCGCACCAAAGGCGGACGGAGTCAATGATATACTGATTTAGCAACTCCCCGACCGCTTATGATTTCCATAGCGGTTTTTATTTGAAAACAAGGAAACAAAGGGGTAAGTAAAAATGAGAAGACTTTTAACCGCCGGCATATTCGGCACGATATTGGGAATTGTTGGTGCAGGCACTGCAAACGCATCAATTGTATCAAGCGGATTTTTAGACGAAAAATTAACAGAATACGCACTCAGCACATCACTAGACCTGAAAGCGAATCAAAGCGATTTTACAGAATTAAATACACAAATAACTAATTCTATAGATAATTTAAAAAGCTTATGGGATGCTGATATCGGAATACTTGCAGATAGTTTTAATCCAAATAAAGTTAATAATGACATTGAAGGGGCTTTTGGTTTAGTAGAAGGCTTCATTCATTATTCAATGGAATCGCTAACTCGTGGTTGGACATCATCAGGTATTGGCGTACGTCTTGAAAACTACTATGACTACAATCCAGGATTAGAAGGGATGTTTAACGGCTGGACAATATATGACCCCAGTGGCAGTGAAACTATGGTCTATAAAGGTTTAGAAAATATTAGTACTCAAATTAGAACTATAGAGAATACATATAATACTGGTTTAGCAAGATTATTAGTTAATGGAGAAAATAAAATTAATGTTGAAGCTTATAATTATACAGGCCCTATATATCCACTGTGGAAACTGAGTGAAGGGATTGATAAAATCGGCACATTGCCAAGTGGTATAACGGTTGAGGCTATGTTTAACGGCTGGAAGGATTCTAATGGGAATTATTTTCCCGGAATATTCAATCTTAATAAGGTAGCAACAAAATTATTAAACACTTATCATCCCTCTGACAATACAGCAGATATATTAATTCAGGGCGCAGAAACCACAACAATCGATGGTGTTGACTATACTGGTCCTGTATATCCACTGTGGAAACTTAGTGAAGGGATTGATAAAATCGGCACATTACCGGCGGGCTATGATAGTGTTGGGGCGGCGCTGACCGCGATTAAAGGAATTGCAGAAGATGCCAAGGCCGCGGCACTGGCAGCAATCCCAGACCCTAAGCAAGAGGGTTCAAGCGGTAAATTTGTCTTAACTGTTGATATTGTTGGTGATAATGCAACATATCGCTGGGAAAAAATTGACCGCGAGGGCGAAGCCACAACAACAACTGAATAACCCACCCAAAAATCCCCTGTGCAAACAGGGGATTAATTATCCCCCCA
>JAFSDI010000039.1 GCA_017436325.1 Alphaproteobacteria bacterium
GAAAACAAAACCAACCACACCCATCACCCACACCCCGAATTTTTAGTTCTTGTCATCCTGTGGCTTGACCACAGGACCCAGGTAATGCCGATAATAAGGAATACATAACCTAGGTTCCATGGTCAAGCCATGGAATGACAAAGGCTGAAAATTTATTTTGAAATTTATCGGGGCTTGAAAAAATACAACGATGTTGTTTTTCCGTGTTGTTTTATCTTCTGTGTTGTTTTTTATTAAGTTTATTTATAATATCGTTATGTTTTTCACGAAATGCTGTGCCAACCGCCATAAGGACAGCGCTGCAAAGATATAATAATATTGCTGATTTTATATTATCTTTGAAATGTCCAGTAAACGCCAGCCACATCAAAAATCCAAGATTGCCAATACCAACACTGTTAAATAAAAAACTTGTTTGTTTGGCGCGTTTGGCTTGCTTTAAATAATTATTTTTACTTCGATCAGGATCACTTGTATTATTTGATGACATTTTATTCCTGTTTTTCTTTTAGTTAAGCATATATTTTTCTGATTTGCAATAGGAACAATATAGTACACTAATTTGATAATGTATAAATTGTCTTTGACATACAGTGGCAAACTTTGCAATACTCTAAGACAGAGTATGTGGAGAAGAGATGAAATACCTGAGTCAATTTTCAATTATTATGATTTTTGTGTTGCTGGGGGAATTTGTCGCAGCCATTTTACCACTGCCAATCGCAGGAAGTATTTATGGGCTGATTTTGTTATTCTTGGCACTGTGCATGGGAATTGTAAAACTTCGCTGGATTGATGATGTTGCAACATGGTTGCTTAGTATTATGGCACTGTTCTTTATAGGGCCGGCGGTCGCGATTGTTGATATTTGGCCACAAATTGCAGATATATGGTGGAAAATAGTGATACTGTTGATTCTGGTTTATGTCATATCAATGATTATGACCGCGGTTACTTCTGAGTTCTTTTTACGCAATAAATCACAAACACAGGATAAAAAGAAATGATGCAATATTTTACTGCAACACCTTTTTTCGGAACAACTATTACTTTGCTGGTTTTTGTTTTCGCAACCATATTGAATAAAAAATGGTCAAATGTGCTGACAACACCTTTGTTGGTTTCAACAATGATTATCGTTGCAATTCTGGTGTTGTTGGAAATTCCTTATGCTGAATACAACAAAGGTGCACAATATATAACCTATTTCCTGACACCTGTAACTGTGTGCTTTGCGGTGCCAATGTATAAAAATTTAGATGTGTTAAAAAAATATGCCGCACCAATTATTCTGGCAATTCTGGTCGGGTCTGTGGCATCTGTTATGTCTGTGATAATTATTAGTACTATGTTGGGACTTAGCGAGATTATAATAAAATCACTGGCCGCAATATCTACAACAACTGCAATCGCAATCGGTATAACACAAGAACTGGGTGGAAATACCGGACTGACAACATCGGCAGTTATTATAACAGGGATACTGGGGGCGTCTGTTAGTGATGTTTTCTGCAGAAAAATGGGCTGGCGAACACCAGTGTCATGCGGTATCGCAATCGGAACATCAGCACATTCAGCAGGTACTATTAAAGCAATGGAAATGGGAAAATTAACCGGCGCAATGAGTAGTTTGGCAATCGTAATATCAGGCGTTATAACAGCCTTTATCGCACCAGTTATCGTAAATGCATTCTTTTAATGTTGACAACCTTGTTTTTTGTGTTATCTTTCGCAAGAAAACGAGGTTCTTTTGACTATTGAATATAAAAATATTATCATTAACAAGAATAATATCGCGGATTATCAAAATCTTGACTATTTGACAAGCGGTGAATATGCACCAAAATGGAATACTTTGGGTGAAATTGCGCCAGATGGAGATAAGGTCATATTGTATAAATATGATATTGCCAGTGAATTAAATTTACCCCCATATCATAAATTATATGAGCTTGTAAAATCTTCAAATGAAGAAATGCCTTATTCTTTGAAACACGAAGCTCATCATGCACATAATGCAGGTACAGGTTTTTCTTTTAATCAAATCAAGTGTATTTGCTATACATATATCGCAACATATATTTTAGACGAAATTTCCGCACGTATGGCTGCAAATCTGTATCGTGTGCCAATGTCAAATGAACAGTACGATGGTTTGAATATAAAAGAGCGCGCATTGTTGTCTGCAATAAAATCATTTTCTGATAAACAATTATGCTTTGAATACTGCAATCTGGCAGCAAATACATATATGTACTGTATCGTTGCAATGTTAAATAATGGTCAAATTAATATTGCCCGTAATATCTTGATGAACCAAATACCACTGCATGCAGATTATAATAAACATCGACAATTCTATACGGATGATTTCTATAAAACTGTAAATCAGTACTTTGTGATTGATAATATTGATGTAAAAACATCTATAGGTCACAATGCAAAGGCAGAATTTGCGAAAATATGGCAGACAATTACCCCAATTATATTTGCTATGTCGCAACAATGTCTGATGTATTTAAGACAGAATTGCTTATAGTCGTTCCGATACATCACGATGCCTGACCACTGATGATTCAGGCATCATTTTTTGCACCTGATGTTTGGCATATTTACAAACCGTTTTTAGTAATTCACGTCCATTTCGCTGTAATTGCACAAATTCTGCGCTTAGTTGCGCATCGTTTTTACCATCAAGGATTAATTCTGCTGTTGGTGGCAATGGTGTAAATTCAGAATCCGCAACTAACGAATTTTTTATACCAGAAATAACAATGTTTCGTGCAAATGTTGCCAATAACTGACCATCTGCAGTAAATTTATCCGAAATAAAATGCGAATTATTGTGTTCATCCCAGCCTATTGTCTTGTCGCCGATGTTTCCAACAAGTCCAAATCGTTGCTTAGCATAAAAAACATCCCCGTTTCGACCACCTAAAAAACCAGCCTTTAAGTCCCATTTATCTTTTGTGTTCCCTGTATTTATATTCGACAATTCGCATTCACGATTTTCTGTGATATATCGCGTCATCCAATTGCAGGGACGTTCAACACGGCTATCATATGCGGACATAAAACTAATAAATCTGGACTTTGATACCCCCAGCGGACATATCGGTGCCAATGCAACAACAAGTAATTGTGATTGTATTTGCGATATTTCATCAGGCGTATATCCAAGTGATGTCATCTTGTGCTGTAATCTATCAGACAACATTAACGCAACATATGCACCCTGACAATGTGCCAATATGTTTATTTTTCTGAGACGAGATTGCGCAACAGATAGCGGCAATTTGTTCCCGTGTAAGTCCGAAATTCTGGGCAATAAAAGAATATTAAATATTTCATCTATGTATTTTGGTTCAAAATGTTTTGAATACGAAAATGTGTTCTGTTTTATATGGTTAATAACAATATTTAAATCATCTGAGGACAACCCCATATCAACAGAATATTTTTTAAAGCCTTTTTGTAATTCTGATGATATCTTTGAAACATCGCCATCAGCAATAAACTGCAATTTCTTTATGCCATCTACACCAAATTTCTTTATCTGTGGAATTATTCGTTGTCTGACAATTTGATTTATATTAGTTGCGCTTACATATTTTGGCACAAAATATAGTCCATTGTCTGTTTCGGTGGTTTTAAATATATTTTTATTATATTTTTCAAATTGTATGTATTTTTGCGCACTTTCCCTAATCTTATCATTCATTATGTCACGATCGTAAATCAATGCATAATTGGGAATATCCGCAGTATCCTTGAGAATTTCACGCGCAACTATCCCAGCCAAGCGTGCAGAAACACTGTCTAGTATAGCGCCAGAGCCACCAAGAAAAACTATACACGCCTGATCGCCGGGGATTTCATTTACAAGATGTGATGATGTAACATCTGCATCTTTATCCAATTGATTGTTGTGTAATATAAATTTAGTTTTTGTCATTGTATATATGCCTTTGTCGCCATTATATCACAGATATTATGAAAAGAAAACTGCCGTTTTTCGGCAGTTTTTCTTGTTATCTGGACACAATTCTTGACGAACGAATTTCCTTGCTGTCAATCATATGTTTACAACCCTTGTACAGATTTTCTGCATAGGTTAATGAAAATGGTTGCTCGACATATTTGCCGCTTTTTTTAACCTTATAAGCACCGGCATAAATATCCTTGCCTTGTTCATTTGTATACTTTTTCACATAAAATGCTGGTAATTTAATCGCAACTCCATCTTGTTGCGCTTGATTAAACTGAAGTATTTCAGCACCCTTTTTATGTGATATGGAAATCTCGTAATTTAAGTCCCCCAGCCCTGTTCTAATTGCACGAAACACTGTATTAGAAACCTTGCTTAAATCTATGAACAAGAGAGTTGTATAAATATCATATAATTCTTCTTTGCTATTAAACATTTTTATTCCTTTATATTGTATATAACTATTCCAAAACTTGGTTTTGCAAATCTATCAATTTCTTGCACGCAACAGATGCCATCTGCATCATTTCTGACATTTGTTCCGATGTAAATGGATGTGATTCACCTGTTGCCTGAATCTCAACAAAACGGCCGTCTTCGGACATAACAAAATTTGCATCAAGTTCTGCTTCGCAATCTTCTGCAAAGTCCAAATCCAAAATTAATTCATTTTGCCATAAACCAACAGACACCGCAGCAATGTTTGCAATTATTGGATTTTCGGTAATATGACCGTTATCCATTAACCAACGTGTCGCCATTGCCAACGCAACAAAGCCCCCAGTAACACTGGCGCAACGCGTACCACCATCGCCCTGAATTACATCACAATCTATTGTAATCGTATGTTTCCCAAGCGCTTCTAAATCAATCACACTGCGTAATGACCGACCAATCAATCGTGAAATTTCAACAGCACGATTATCTTTTTGCATCGCTTCGTGATTTCTGCGCGTACTATTTGCACGTGGCAACATACAATATTCCGCAGAAACCCAACCGCCTGTCTTTTTTTGCATACGCTTCCACGTAGGTTGTGAAAACTCTACGGTTGCGGTACACAAAACCTGTGTTCCACCGAACTTTATTAAACACGAACCTTCGGCCCATTTGTTAACCGCGGTTTCCATCGATACAGGACGCATCTGATCAGGCTTTCTAAGTGATGGTCGCAACATTTTTTGTTCCTTTGTTTTAACACAAACAGACCTTATAATAAACCAAGATAAAAAAATTGCAATTTTTTTTAGGTTTGCTTTTTTTCTTAATGTTGTTATTCTATTAGTCTTGAACAAAGGATTTTTATGTCAGCGTATACAAAAAGACTGGTAAAAAAAATAATTAGCTATTCAGGGATATTCTTTTTCTTGTTGGCTGCAGGTATGCTGTGGTGGCAATTACGCGAATATAGCCTGAATGATATTGCACACGCAATATTGGATATACCTTTTATAAATTTAATGATGGCATCATTGGCGTGTTTTGCAGGATATTTGGTTTTATCTTTGTATGATTGTTTGGCGTTAAGGTATGTTGGGGGACACGTTTCATGGTGGAAATGGATGCTGGCAGGAATGCTGGGGTTCGCAATCAGTAATAACGCAGGACACGCAGTAGTTAGCGGTGGCGCAATTAGATACAGACTTTATACGCGATGGCGAATACGTGCCGGAGATATCGTTAAAATGTTAACATTTTCTGGATTTACTTATTTTCTTGGCGCATCTGCAATCGTTGTCATAGGTTATTTTCTTATTCCACATTCCTTGTTTGATAATTCTGTGGGGCTTAGTGTTGGACTAAATGCAATGTTTGCATTCTGTCTGGCATCGTTGCTGGCGTATTTTATAACAACTATTATTTTCGATAGCAAAAGCATTAAAATAGGCAAGCTGCGCTTTCAAGTCCCAACTACAAGAACCGCTGTTACACAAACTGTACTTGGAATCGGCGACAGTGTACTGGCAGGATTAGTGCTGTATTTCTGTATGATTCCATTTGTCGATATACCTTTTACTACATTTATCGGACTGTTCGTCATCGCACAATCAACCGGTGTTTTTAGCCAGGTTCCAGGTGGAATCGGTGTGTTTGAGAGTATATTTCTGGTCGCCCTGCCCGATTCAATTGATAAGGCAAATATATTTGGCGCATTGCTGGCATATCGTATAATCTATTATGTTCTGCCACTGATTGGGTCTGGAACGTTATTCCTGATTTATGAACGCTGGTTGCGATCACGTATGAAACGATGGCTGAATGAAGCAAAAGAAAAAATTCCAGCGAAAATCAAACAAATAAAATCTTTGGGAAAAAAATAAAAAATAAATACCTTGAAAACCCATATATTTGCGTGTTAAAATAGCCTTTGGTGTAATGAGCATAAGGTATAGTAAGTGTTTATGTTATCACTGTTTTCAACAATTCGAATGATGCTGATGATTAACGTGGCATATTCCCTTGGCATGGGCTGGGACGCCCCACGGGGACGGATTGTATATATGACCAACACCAATAAAACAAAAGGATTATTAAATGTCAAAAAAAATATATGTGGATGCAGTCCACCCAGAGGAAACACGTGTTGTCGTTGTTGATACAGCAACAAATCGTGTGTCTGATTTTGATGTTGAAACCACAACAAAACCACAAATCAAAGGAAATATCTATCTGGCCAAAGTTATACGTGTTGAACCATCTTTGCAGGCAGCATTTGTTGACTATGGTGCAGGTAAGAATGGTTTCTTGCCGTTTTCAGAAATTCATCCAGACTATTATCAAGTGACACCAGAACAGAAAAAAAAGCTGTTAGAATTGGCGCACGCAAATATCGTAGATGATGATGATGACCCAAATGACGAAGAAGATGAGGTCGCAGAATACGATGATCACAGCGCAGGTGAAGATAATAGCGAATTTCTAAAACGTGCACGTGAATTCAAAATCCAAGACGTTATTAAACCAAAACAAATATTACTTATCCAAGGTGTAAAAGAAGAACGCGGTCAAAAAGGCGCGTCAATGACAACATACTTATCATTGGCAGGTCGGTTTGCTGTGTTGATGCCTAATTCACGCAAGCGCAATAGTTATGGTATATCAAAAAAGATTTCAGACAAGGCAGAACGTGCCAGATTACGCGAAATATTGCACGGACTTAAAATTCCAAAGGGAATGACTGTTGTCCTGCGTACAGCGGCAATGGGCGCACAAGCATCTGAAATTGCAGCAGACTATGACTATCTGGTCAATCTGTGGAATGATATCAGAAAAACAACACTGGAATCAGTCGCACCAGTTACAATACACACCGAAGATTCGCTGCTAAGGCGCGTTGTTCGTGATTTCCTTAGCGATAAAGAAGATGTTCTTGTTATCCAAGGCGAAGAAACTTATGAAACCGCAAAACAGCACTTTCAGCAAATGTATGGTCGGGTGCCACGTAAACAGTTGGTGCATTATAAAGACGTTGCTGTACCTTTGATGGTCAAGGCCGGCGTTGAAAAACAACTGGAAGGTTTACACGGCCCGTATGTAACACTGCCATCAGGCGGTTCATTGGTGATTAACCAAACCGAAGCAATGGTTACAATTGATGTGAATTCTTCACGTGCAATCAAGGAAAAAGATATTGAACAGACCGCACTTAATACTAATCTGGAGGCAGCTGAAGAAATCGCACTGCAGTTACGGTTGCGTGACCTGGCCGGTATTGTCGCAATCGACTTTATTGATATGGAAGACGAAAAGAACAACCGTAAATTAGAACTAAAAATGCGCGAGGTTATGAAGCGCGACCGTGCCAGAACACAAGTTGCAAAAATTAACAACTTTGGCGTTTTGATGCTGTCACGTCAAAGACTACGCAGCAGTTTTATGGAATCTTCATATGTTGCCTGCCCGCACTGTTTGGGCGCAGGTGTTGTTCCATCTATCCAGACCGCTGCAGTAATTATGTTCCGCCATCTGCAGGAAAAACTGTTGGCCAAGGCCGCACAAAAAATTATTATGACCGTGCCAACAGATGTTGCAATTTACTTGTTAAACCATAAGCGCGCAGAACTGGCCGCAATGGAAGAAAAATTTGAAACTGAAATAGTTATAGTTGGCGACGATAGTATGATGAATATTGACCAATATTCAATTCAGCGCGTTGCACCAGAACAAGTAAAAACAGATGATATATTGGGCGCTTATGTACCGTCAACAGATGCAAAAAGAAAAAATGCACAACATATTGATGCAAAAAAAACAACTGTTAATACACAACGCCGCAAACGTAAAAAACAACAAAAAAAGAAATCCTTTTGGAAAAAGTTGTTACACTAGTCTACCACCCGTCAGGGTGGTTTTTTATAGCAGGTCATAAAAAAAATCTTGAATCATAAAAAACTAATATTTAATTAATAAAAGCATTGAAATATTGTCTTGATATATGTTAATCTGTTTATGGTTAGAATTTTAAAGAGATAGCCTATGTCTTGTTCGCAAAAAAACTATGTTAACACATCTGTATGTGATGGATGTGAAAAAAAATGTAGTCTGGGGTATATTGAATACTATGGTTCGTTTTATCCATGTTTTTCCAGAAATAAAACATTCACAAGAACAACAGAATATATCGATAATCAGGCGGTTAAACATAATCTTAAATCAGGTTTTTCTACGTGGGAAATGGCGGCAAAAAAAGCTTTTGAAATAGCCCAAACATGTGGCAAATATAAAACACGCTAAAAAAAGTATGCAGTGTTTCTTAATCAATAATGATATGCGTTATTGCAGAATTGTTTTTGCATTTTTTAATAATGTTATCGCCAATTCTATTTCATCATTTTTTTTATTGTTCGTTGATTCATCTTCTTGTGTTTTTACCTGTGATTGAAATGATGTATTCAAAATATCATCAGTATTTGATGGCAAATTACCATCGCGTAATAATTTCTTTACGCCCGCAATTGTTAATCCGTGCGTATATAATAAATCTTTGATAACTAATAATTTTTCAACTGTTTCTGTACGATAATAACGCCGCCCACCCGCACCAGTTGTTGGACGTATTGCCACAGGAAACTGTTTTTCCCAATATCGTAAAGTATGCGCAGGCACGTTTAAACGTTTCGAAACATCATTTATAGATATAAAGTATTCGTTATTATTTTCCATACCTGCGCCCTTTATCGTTTATTCAGAAACAGTTTCTTGTGTTGTTTCTGTGGTTTGTTCGGTATCTTCTGCACCTTCGATAGAAATTGCAGAAACAACCTTTTCGTTTTCAGCGGTTCTGAATAATGTTACACCTGCTGTGCTGCGTCCTGCGATACGAACATCTGCAACAGGGGTACGGATAATTTTACCACCATCTGTGACCATAATAATATCTTGGTCGTTTTCAACCGGGAATGAACCTGCAACCGCAGTGTTTTTTCCACCAAGTTTTATATTAGTAAAGCCACCACCACCGCGATGTGTCAAGCGATATTCATATGAACTGGTACGCTTGCCAAATCCATTTTCTGATATTGTTAAAATGAATTCTTCGCGTTGTGCTAATTCTCTCATTTTTTCATCGTCCAGAATCAAAGTTGTTTCTTCTTCATCTGTGTCGGCCTCTTCTTCGATACCCGTTTCTGCGCGTCTGGCTGCACGTGATTGCTTTATATATGCCGCACGAACAGCAGAATCAGATTCACCGCGATTTAGCATAGACATACCGATGATTTTGTCGTCTGCAGCAAGTGTTATACCGCGAACACCAGTTGAATTGCGACCGGCAAATACACGAATTTCAGGTACAGGGAATCGAATTGCACGGCCACGATATGTCGCCAAGAAAACGTCTTGGTCTTCGTTACACGGCATCACAGCAATCAAACTGTCACCTTCGTCTAGTTTCATTGCAATTTTACCGTTTGCACGAATTGAATCAAAGTCAGACATACGATTCCTGCGTACAGTGCCAGATGCAGTTGCAAACATCAAGAAATGTTCCTTGCCTGATTGTGCAACGCGCGCGACATCTTCTTCTGGGACAGGTAAAATCGCAGTAATTGTTTCACCATTTTCTAATGGCAACAGATTCACCAATGGACGACCTTTGGCGGCGGCTGCCGCTTCTGGTAATTTATATGTCTTTAGTTTATAGCATAAGCCCTTGGAACTAAAGAATAATAATGGCGTATGAGTATTTGCAACAAAAACTTGGACAACATAGTCATCATCTTTTGTTGTCATTGCATTTCGACCCTTGCCACCACGTTTTTGTGCACGATATGTATCCAGCGCAACACGTTTGATATAGCCCGTATTCGATACGGTAATAACCATATCTTCACGCGCAATCAAATCTTCGATATCAATATCAATTTCTGCATCGGAAATTTCGGTGCGGCGTGGTGATGCCCAATTATCACGAACAGCAGTTGTTTCATCACGAATAATCTGAACAATGCGTTCGTGACTGCCTAAAATCTCTAGCAAATCGCGAATTGTTGCACCTAATGAAGTTAAATCATCGTGAATCTTGTCGCGTTCTAATCCTGTTAAACGGTGCAATTGCAATTCTAGGATTGCACGCGCCTGATCTTCGGACATATAGAACATTCCATCTTTATATTCTGTGTTCGGATCATCAATCAATTGAATGTACGATTCAATATCAGATGCACGCCACCCGCGCGAAATCAATGCTTCGCGTGCGGATTCTGGATTTGGACTGGATTTAATCAATTCAATTACTTCATCTAAATTCCCAACCGCAACAGATAACCCAAGCAATGTATGTGCACGATTACGCGCCTTGTTTAAATCAAATATGGTGCGTCTGCGAATAACTTCTGCACGAAAATCAATAAATGCATCCAGCACACCGCGAACATTGAACAACATTGGACGGCCACGGTTCAATGCCATCATATTTACAGGAAAACTTGTTTGCATTTCTGTATACTGGAACAAGTGATTTAATACAACGTCTGCAATTGCATCGCGTTTTAATTCGATAACGATTCGCAAGCCTTCCTTGGACGATTCGTCACGAATTTCAGAAATACCTTCTATGCGCTTGTCCTTGATTAGCTCTGCGATTTTTATAATCATTTGCGCCTTGTTTACCTGATAAGGTATTTCATCAACAATAATTGCCTGATGATCACGAAAATCTTCGATATGTGTCTTGGAACGAATAATAATAGAGCCACGACCCGTAGTGTGCGCCTTGTAAGCGCCAGCATGCCCCATAATCATTGCACCAGTTGGAAAATCAGGCCCAGGGATAATAGAAAATAATTCGTCATCACTTAAGTCTTTGTTGTCCAGAATTGCCAAAATCCCATTGCAAATTTCACCCAAATTATATGTCGGCACATTTGTCGCCATACCAACAGCAATACCAGAACCACCATTTACCAGAAAATTAGGAAATTTTGTTGGTAAAACAACCGGTTCTTGCAAACTACCATCAAAGTTTGGCTGCCAATCAACAGTGTCCTTGTCCATATCGTCCATCAAAGATGCGCCAAGCTTTGAAAGCCGTGCCTCTGTATAACGCATAGCCGCGGCCTTGTCGCCATCACGAGAGCCAAAATTACCCTGTCCCTGAACCAGCATTTCCCCCATAGAAAAATCCTGACCCATACGAACCATCGCTTCGTATATAGAGCTGTCGCCATGCGGGTGATATTTACCCATAACATCACCAACAATACGCGCAGACTTTACTGTTGGTTTAGTTGCCGGTGCAACTTCGTTCATAACATACAGAATTCTGCGATGCACAGGTTTGCACCCGTCACGCACATCTGGTAATGCACGATCAACAATAACCGACATCGCATAGTCCAAAAAACTGGTTCGCATTTCATGTTCCAACGATGATTGTGGAACACGTGTTTCAATAACTTCATTAATATTTTCTGACATCTTTGCCTTTCCTATGTGTTTATAACAATCTCAACATAGCAGATTTTGTGGCTTTTGGTCAAGAAATAAAGGTAAAAAATTTAATTGACAAAACACTAAATTGTAGTACTCTTAGAAAGAGAAACAAAGGATTACATATGTTTTTACCATTTTACAAACTTTTTGTGGCATTATTTGTTTATCATCTGACCTTAGAAGGATTACAAAAAGTCGGTATAATAAAATCTAAATAAAGTAGTTGCGTTTTTATAAAACATATGATTAAATATATGCACAAACGAATTAAATCTGAATTGTTTATGATGCTGTGAAACGGTTCAGATAAATATAGAACATCAAGAAAAAACAAGGGTTTAAGTCATGGCAACAAAACGTACATATCAACCATCCAAGACACGCCGTGTTCGTACACATGGTTTCCGTGCAAGAATGGAAACAAAGGGCGGACGCGAAGTTTTAAATCGTCGTCGTGCGGCTGGTCGTAAAAGAATTGCTGTATCTGCAGTGAATTAAGTAATATAACGGTCGCCAGTGTGCGACCTTTTTAAAGGACTAAAAAAATGCCGATATTTAAAAAAGCGTTAAAAAAAGCAATTTTTTTAGATTTTGTATCTGATTTAAAAAAACAAATACTGAATTTGGGGAATGTGCCATATAATGAAGATGTTTACTTGTACGCTATAAATTTTTTTAGCGTGCTAAATAAAAATATGGCAGAGTTCAACAGAAACGATATGTCTTTTTTAATTGAAAAAACAGAACCATCTTTGCCTGTACTGAGGCTGGTTGAAATAAAAAATTGTTTAAATAGCAAAATGAGAATTCATTCTAATGGCAAAATAACATTGGATGGTATATTCTTGTTTAATAATCCTATTTCTTTAAAGGATTATCAACAAAAACCTGCACAGCCAGTGGTACAAAAACAAATTTATGATCGTTTGGTAAAAAAACGTGATGAGATTTTAAATATTATTGATAACCTGCAACAGGATCTAATACGTCCAAATCCTATGATTTTACAAGTCGCAGGATACAATAGTCTGAAAAGAAGATAATACAAATTGTATACAAAGTTTCTGCGAACGAAAAATCGCAGAGAACACCGGTGCCCCTCCTTCTTGCCGGTGTTTTTTTTGCCATATTACAGATTTTTCCCAGTTTGCCTTGGCAATTTATGATGAAAAAAATAATTTTCCTTGTCCAAAATAAAAAATATTAAGATTTTTTACCTATCATTTTTCAATATTTATTATGTAATAATTCATATTGTGTACTAATCAAAGGATAGAACATGAAAAAAATAAAACTTGCGTGCAATAGCACTGATCATATAGATAAAAAGCCTGAACAACAAACAACTGGAAACGCAACTGTTTCTGAAGTCAATACTGTGACGGTTGAAAAATTTGGTATGTGGGATTATTTTGATAATGTACAAAAGATTTCCGTTGTACAGTTCTTGCAAATTCTGAAAGTTCTTAATACATCCGTTTCTGAATTTGGAAGAAGATTAAAAAAATAATAACATACCGCCAAAATGGCGGTTATTTTATATCCTTCGCATACTTGACACAAGAATATTTTGTGTTAAGATTATAAAAAATTTAATATTATGTTTAAAAAACTTTGTGAAACAACTGATAACCTTAAACGCAGCGCAATTTATGTCGCCATGGGTATTGCATACAAAAATACCAGTGGGCTTAGACATAAAATTTTAGACTATCTGCAAAATGCCATAAATACTGATAATGAAAATGAACTGGCAAACATATATAACTTGTTGAAAAACATTTTCAGTGTCGATAAATCTGTTGCCAATACCTGTCTGTCAATGATTGAAAACACACTGAATCAAACAAATAAACATACTAAATTTCTGCATCCTGTTGCCTGTTTATTGGCAGAAATATACAATATTGCTGAATATAAAACAAAATCAATAAAATTGTTGCAAATCATAGAAAACTTAGCTGGTGATGACATTGAAACGGTACGTATTGCCGCACGCAAACTGGGACAATGGGAACTGTTACACAGTAATATTAAAATAGGTCAGCGAATACATTCAGATAATATAAATAACCTTAACTGGAAATGGGTTGACGATATTCCAACAACTGTTCCGTGCGTTATTGTATTAGGAGGCGATGGGACAAATAATCCACGTAGTGCAAATGGATATGCAAAAAAAATTCAAAATAAACTGAAATCTGCGGAATTAAATGATGTTAATGTTTATGTTGCTGTTTATGATTTTGGGGATAAAAGTTTGGGCGGAAACCCACAAACCGCACGCGAAATCCAAATGAAAAAATTTAAACGAAAATTGTCTTTGGCAAATAATATAGATACGGAAAATATTAGTCCAGAATATATTAAACAATTGTTTAATATAATCTTAAATCCACGAATTACTGAAAACAATCAAAAATTGCCACTGGATAAAGTTATAGAAAATATTAGAAATATAACTTTTTTAACACACTGTCACGGTTCATATGTTTTTCTGGAATTAGAAAAAATTATGCAAGAAAAAATGACCGCTGTGGGGTATACAAAAGAAGAAAAGAATAAAATCCAAAAAGAATTAGTCTGTATCGCACATGCACCATTTTGCCCGCTGGGGGTGTCTAAGTCAAATATGATTAGCTTTATATCTGTGAAAGACAATATTGTAAAACACTATAACAACTTTCAAAAAACAATCCAATATATTGATAAAAATAATGACTTTAGATTTTCGTTCTTTCCAAAAAAATATGGAAATGTTTTTATAGCAACACAAATCTATGACCTGTGGTTCGAACGTGATATAGCAGGAATCAACACAACACCATTGGAACACGACTTTACAGACTATAATGAAAAAGATTCTTTATTAACGCTGGAAGGAATGGAAATAAAAAAAATGTCTGGCAATCTGTTGGTAAATGCCATTAAACGCGCAACAGATAAACAACCTGTCACTGATATACAAAATATGGTTTGTGGTGATGATGAAAACTTGATTCGAAATTTTAAAATTCTGAAAAAAAATGGTAATGAAATATATCAAAAAATGTTAAAAAAATTGCGCACACGATAAAACTATTGATTTTTATCTAATTTTATGATATAATATGCGCGTATGTGCGTGTATAGAATACGCATATTTGATTTTGTCACCCTGCCCTGTTTATGGCAGGTGTTTTTATTAATTTATGCGCCTGCGCGTTGGACAACCCGACAAAATCAGATAAAACTGCCTGCGTGCGGGCGTATCTGAAAACAAAGGGAAATATATGTCTAGACAAATTCAAATAAGACGCGGAAGCGCACTTGAACATAATAACTTTGTCGGTGCAATTGGTGAAATTACAATGGACACCGATAATAAAACACTGCGTGTACATGATGGTGAAACTGTTGGTGGAACCGCCTTGGCCAAACAAAGTGAAATACCTGATCTGACTAATGCTGACTATGTTGTAGAATGGCAAGCGCCAAGTGCAGAAAATAATTATACATGGTACAGAAAATATAAAAGCGGTTGGATAGAACAAGGCGGAACCTCAAATGTACCAAACATCGTGTTTCCAATTCCTTTTTCCAATGAGAATTACTGTATTCATGCCCTATCAAAAATGATAAATGAATCTGTGGGCAATATATCAATTTGCTATAATATGAAAACAAATTCAAGAATCACTATCCAAATCCGATGGAATGGTGGCGCCCAAGATAGCGCCGAACGTATGTGGTATGCGTGCGGTTATTAATAATCGGCAAAAAAATCACCGATTATTCTTGCATATTTGATACAATATTTGTCCATCTATTTTGCCAAACAGTTTTATCAAAAGCATTTGCAACCTTAACAGCATTTGATGATAATTTATCCATTAATGCACTATCAGATAAAACAATGTCTAAGGCACGCATTAAATCATAACCTGTTGGATTTATCAACACTCCATTAAATCCATCTAATACTAAATTTGGCAACCCACCAATATTGGTAGCAATCACAACATTTCCACACGCCATTGCTTCTAGGCATGAAAGAGATGTACCTTCGCAATAAACAGTTGGAATTAAAGATATATCCGTATTTTGATATATCGCAGGCATTTCATCAGGCGAAACCATACAATGTGTAATACGTTCAGGATACATCGATTCTAGTCGCAATATATCATTCTGAATAGCTTCACCATGTGCAAAACCAACAAAATTAAAAACAATATTTTTATATTTTTCCAAAATTGGTGGTAATGCCGCAGACATCAACCAATAACCACGTTCAGGCGATGCACGACGCGGAAATGTAATCGTAATTTTATCATCGTGTTTTTTGTCTGCTGGATAATAACGCTTTGTATCCACATAATTTGGAACATATACCGCATCAAAATCTTTGAAATCCTGTGGAAATGTTGTTCGCAACCACGATATAGTGTTTGTATCTACAGATACTAATTTATCAACATTGTCAAAAAAACGTTTAATTTTTTTAGCAGGTGTTATGTCATTATACGAATCCCAGGTTATTCCATGTGATATCATTATATTTGGGTGCAATTTTTTACCCCACTCTACAGCGCCACTATATATAACAAATTTATATCGTTTTAGCATTCGTATTGCGGTCATATACCAGCTATCGAATGGCAAACCATATACTTTCAAGTTGCCAACTGTTTTTTGCCATATCCCGACTTTTGAGTCCCCCTGTTGAATCAACACAGGATTATATCCACAAGAAAATAAAACCTGAGCCAAATCTGTTACATATCTTTCTGCGCCACCGTTAAAACATTGTATTCCTTGGAAATCAAACATCTGAATTTGAAAAATATACACGGTATTATCATTATCGATTTCCTGTTCCAACTTTTCCATAACAAGACGCATACGTTTAAGCAATCGCAGGTGCCGCAACCAATAACGCAATGGACGTAAGGTTACAATATCACGAATTCTAAAAAAAATTGATTTAGCTATCTTTTTCATTTTTATCCTCTTGTGAATATTTTTTTAACTCTTTATATATCTGCATATATATTTTATGCCCCATCATAGAATGATAAATGCAAGACAATACGCCAAAAAAAGAACGTGTCTTTGGGTTCGGTGCCATAATAGATAATGCATGCATATATGCAGTCTTGTTTTCATCTGGCGAAACGTTGCTTTTATAAAAATTATAACGGCGAAGCCTGTCTGCAGAACGCAGATATGCAAAATGCATCATCGGGACAAATTTACGCAAATTTTTCGATATGTCCGTTGATGATGGATATGCAGGCATATGCAATGATGTATTATTTGCACCAAAATCTACGTCATAAAACCGAATTAAACGAACGGCGGTATAAAACGGTGACCAATAACCATCTTTACGAAACGATGTTGAATTCCACATATCCAGACAAGATACCTTTACCACATCAATATTTGGAAATTTATTAGCCAGCAACTTTGGCTTTAATCGCAGCAAAGTTTCATCATAAAACTCATCCGCATCGACTATCAAAATCCAATCCCCTTGTCTGGCGACCCGTCTGGTATAGTCCCACAATTCAGAACGAAGTAATGGTTCATTCTTAATAAACAATGGTGTTTTTCTGATATGCAATTCCCCTGGATATTTTTTTAGATGTTCCTTGATAATATCCGGTGTTGAATCATCTGATGCATCATCAACAAAGATGTGATAGTCAGCAAAATTCGAAATATTTTCAAGCCATGAACGCAAGTAATTTGAAGATTCATTCCTGACAATAGTTATTGCGATTAAACGTGGATTATAACTGTTGCTCATTTCCAAAAACCTTGTATTGCTGTTGATATTTTTTCTGATGCGTGTCCATCACCGTATGGATTCTTGGAACCATCCAAACGTGTTGCTGATTTTTCCCGCGATAAAATCGCATCGGATTCTGATAATATCTTGTCAATATCTGCACCAACAAGTTTCGCAAATCCCGCATCGACACCTTCGGTTCTTTCAGTTTCATAACGCATTACTAATACAGGATTTCCAAATGTTGGGGCTTCTTCTTGAATGCCACCGCTGTCTGTTAATACCAACTTTGTATGTTGCATTAAACAAACTAATTCAGGATAATCTAGCGGTGCTGTTAGAATCACGTTCGGTAAATCATCAAGCGCTGAATGAACCGTGTCATAAACATTTGGATTTGGATGAACAGGCAAAACAAACTGATGGTCAGGATATTTTTTTGTTAATGTCGTAATTGCTTGCAATATCCTGTCTAATCTTTCACCATGATTTTCACGGCGATGCGCCGTTACCAATACCAGCTTATCGTTCAATAAGACGCCCTTGTTTTTTAATGATTCTTCGGCTTTTTCCATTGTTTGTGATGATAAACAAGACAAAGCATCTATAACAGTATTCCCTGTTAATACTATTTTCGTTTTATCTATATTTTCTTTTATCAAAGAATCATACGCCAATTTTGTCGGCGCAAAATGCAAATCTGTGATACGCGAAGTCATTTGCCGCATCGCTTCTTCTGGGAATGGTTCAAATAAATCATATGAACGAAGGCCTGCTTCGACGTGAAATACTGGAACGCGATTATAAAAAGAAACCAATGCGCCACAAAATACAGTCATTGTGTCACCTTGAACAATTGTCGCATCAAAGTGATTATTTTGGTATAATTCTGATAGTGCTGATAATATTCTGGACTGAACGCCTGATAATGTTTGATTGGGGCGCATCACATCAAGCCTGAAATCAGGTTCAATACCAAAGAACCCAAGTGTTTGATTTGATAATTCTTTCTGTTGTTCTGTGTTACATACAAAAACACGATTTTCTGGATTTTTTCGCAATTCCAAAATAACAGGTGCTAATTTTATGGCTTCTGGACGCGTTCCAAGAATAACGATTATGTTTTTCATTCTTAAATTCTCCTTATAATCTTATTTGTATTTTTCTGAATACAGATTTGCGATATTTCTTTGACCAGAAAAATAAAATATTTACTAACTGACGTGATAAAAATTTATATGTATCCAGAATTATATACTCTGGTCGCCAGATTCTGTCCATAGATAAATATGATAATTTTACACGCGACCAATACCCCATATTAAAATGCCGAATAAAATCATCACGATATTTACGCTGAATAGCAAGTGTCTTTTGCTGTATCCGCGGTTGCTCCTTGGCGGTCAGGGCATCAGAATTAAACCGATATTGATAAATATTATCCGATATGTAGTCAATACGACCAGACATAGCAATACGACACCAATAATCATAATCTTCGGCACAAAACACACTGGTATCATAGCCGCCAATCTTATCCATAATGCGTCTGCGATACATAAATGCCGCGCCAACATTACAAAAATACGACAAATCTTGCGCGCGGCGTTTATAATTAAATGTATCAAAAACATTGCCGTCTTCGTCAATATAATCCATACCGGCAACAACCATATCTGTATCTTGATTTCTATCCAGATATTCAACCATCACAGACAGCCAATTAGGTTTTGCAATATTATCATCACTGGTCCATGTCAAATAATCACCAGTCGCAGCAGAAAAACCAATATTTAATGACGCTGGTAATTTTTGATTTGTTTCATTATTTATGATGCGAATTCGTGCGTCTTTATTTGCATATTCAGTCGCAATTTTTAATGTGTCATCAGTAGAACAATCATTAACAAATATTAATTCCCAATCAGTAAAATCCTGAATTAAAATAGAATCAAGGCTGTACCTTAGGTAACGAGAACCATTATAACACGGCAATACAATAGAAACGCGGGGCATTTTATTCCTTTTTAATCATATTTTTTACAATAGTTAATATAAATATTAAAATCAACAACTTTCTACGTTTATAAAAAAAATTTAATTTGTTACAAAAAGAATTTTTTTTAAATTAATTATATGACGATTTTCAATATAGATTTAGCCAGAATTATAATGCTAAAAAAAATATCACCCAAGATTGGATTCTTGGGCGATACTGTTATTTTTTTGAGATATAATTATTTTTTATTTCTTTTTTTGCTTGGTGTTTTTTTTACGGCTTTTGCATTTACAGTCTTTACCGCAGGGGTGTTTTTATATTCCTTGTACAACATTGCGCCACACGTGAATGCTAAGACCGCAGATACGGCCGCAATTAGACCAGGAATTAACCCTTCTGAAAAATACATAAAAAACACAACCGCGACAACAAAAACAATTGTATAACCAAGATTTTTTGACAAGACATTAAGCCATCTATCGAACATTTTTTTCTCCATTGTTTGAATACGTATGTTAATTATAACGCACTTGTTAATAAAAGTCATTAAAAATAACGCATAAAAAAAAGTATTTGTAATTTTTCTTATTTATAGTTAATATACGAGGCGTGTTGTCGGGGTGTAGCTCAGACTGGTAGAGTACTTGCATGGGGTGCAAGGGGTCGCAAGTTCGATTCTTGTCACCCCGACCATTTTAATCTTGACTGTTTGTCGTTTTCTGATATCGTTTTCCCGCTATAACTTTTTACATAAAAAGGACTTTAAATGAAAGACTATAATAAAATGATAAACGATGGACATATTGTACAAATTAAAAAAGATGGTATCTTCGTTGCTGGAAAACCTGCGAATGTATATCACAATATGCCGATTATAAATCCAACCACTGATTTGTTAAGAAATGATTTTTCTGAAATACAAACTATGCAGTCAAACACACAAGGCTGTTATGCAATGACTGGCAATCCAACGCCGGCATTTCGTGGCACTTTTTTATGGATACGCGCAAAAAGTACAACCGGCATTTGGTCTGATTGGTTTTTCCGTTGTGAATATGATAAATTTGAATGTGCGACAAAATTAGCAGCAATGGAATCAGTAAAAACAGCATCTATTTTGAACAGCAAACAAAGACCAGAATTTAGAACCGCTGTAATGAAAAACATCGCAAAAAAAGCAAAGATTAGAGATATTATTAGCACATTACAAAAATGCAAAACAAAATAATCTTAAAAAAAAAATGACCATACGGTCATTTTTTTTTTATTGCGCTTTATTTTCTGATTCAGAACGGTCAATGGATTCCCAAGCATAGGTTGTCTGATCGCCTTCTTTGACAGCGGTTAACACGTATTTTCCGTTGCTGGCCGTGGCAGATAAATTATTTATCTTGCCTTCTATTTTGGCATTTATGGCCCTTATGGCTGCACCAACTGTTTCATATTCCACAGGTAAATCATCGATTTTGTAAAGTAATGTACTTGTGTATCTTGTTAACTGACGTAGATTAAATAGATGGCAACCATCTGGGGAATAACCACCATCAGTGCTGTTATAAAGAATTCCATCGATTATATCACCAATACTTTCACCATTAAATAATTCTGATAATGTTGCGCGACTGCAGCTAGTATCTGAACCGTCACGAGCCACAAGAGGAATAGCAGTTGAAATTCCGTCAATTTGATTTTTATCAACATAACTTTGCAGGGTTTCATCCAGAAAACCACGCGATACAATCGATGCATTTGCTGCGCTATATCCACACAAGCCAATCATTGTGTAAATTACAATTTTTCTCATATATATACTCCTTTGTGTTATTAAGAAAAAACCGCAATGGAAATATACTGCGGTCGGGAGGTTGATAAAACATACTAAGTAATGCCCCCATGGTCTTTAAGTGACAAAACACCCTGAACATACACCACAGGCCCCCCGACATAAAATCAGGGAAAAAAACAGGTGCGAAATGCATCGCGCGTTTGGCGGATTACGATGCTTTCGCACCGACTTAGTAAGGCTTATCACGGCCCCGAAACCAATTCCCATTGGATTCTGTATGAATGATATATTATTTTGTAAATAAATTGAATAAAAAAATTTTATTCTTTTGTACCACAGTTGGCAACTATCATATCTGCAATATGTATATTTTGCGCATAGTCACGCGCCATCGGAACAGCACACGGATTACAATCATATAAAATTGCACCACGCGGACAAATATATGCAACATCTTGACATATACCATATGTTCTGTCTTGTATCTTTTGATTCATATAGCTCATCGCAATTTCCCAGTATTTTTCTGGAACTGATTTAGGGTCGTATTCCCACATCTGCTTTACTGTTTTTATCGTGCGTTGAACACATGGCGCAGAACTGTGTATATGCAAAATGTTTCCCGAAATATTATTGGTTGGGGCGGAATTGTTTCGACTTATCATAACCCACGCAATTATGGATATACAGAATATCATCACAAAAAACAACAATAAATAGTGCGCAATCGTAAATGATGTAGTATTTGTTTGAAACTTGGTTTTTATCATAGTTATTTCTCCTTGATAGTTCAATTCTATCACCACCAGCGATAACAAGATATGGTTTTAAATTCCCATTTATATTGCAAGTACATAAAAAAAATACTATTATGTGCATAGCAACATTAAACCAAAGGGGTCAATATATGTTTGTAACAGAAAAATTAGAGACTTTTTCATGGATAAATGTTGGAAATCCTGATCACGAAGATTTTGAAAAACTGCAGACAGACTATAAAATTGACGAAGATACAATATCTGATATTCTTGACCCAGATGAACAACCACGATTGGAAGTCGAAGATGATTACAAGGTCATAATCGTTCGTTTCCCAATTATTAATCGTGAAAATGATACCCTTTGGCACACAGAACCACTGTCAATAATATATTCAACTAATCGCGTAATTACAGTTTGTCGAAAAAGATGTGACTTGCTGGACAGAATAAAAAAATCTGAAAAAACATCACGCGAAGAATTTATTTTGAATATCATATACTATATTGCTGAATCTTATTTGCGTATGTTAAAAGAATTGAATAAGCGTGTGTTGGCATCTAAAAAAGTATTACAAGAACGAATTCGAAAAAAAGAACTGATGGATTTATTAGAAGTCGAAAACAGTTATACACTTTATATGGCAGGTATTCGCGGCAATGCAGCGGTGTTGGATAAACTGGAAAAAGTTCGTGGATTTGTTAAAACTGACGATGCGCAAGAATTGGCCGAAGATGCCAGAATCGAATTGTCACAGGCAACAGAAGTTGTGTCATCATACAGTAAAATGCTGAAATCAATCAAGGAAACCTTTGAAAGTGTGATTAATATGGATTCTAATACCAATATTAATCGCCTGACAATGTGGAACATTTTGCTGGTGATACCAACAGTGATTGTTGGATATTATGGGATGAATCTAGATTTGCCTTTTGCGCAACACCAAGAAACAGCAACCGCAATTTTTGTCTTTATAATGGTCTTGTTGTTGGGCTTTGCAATGTTCAGTGTCATAAAACGCAAAATTGTTTAATACAAAAAAGCACCCCAATTATCTGGGGTGTGGTCGAGAAAATTGTTTATATCATTCTTCTTCTAGTTCATCATCGTCTGAATCAATCGCATTTAAATCAATTTCTTTTGGCACACCAAGAATATCTTCTATCTTGTCTGATGCAGAATCTAAATCAATTTTATGCAAAACCGCAAATTCTTGTGCCATACGTTCCAAGGCACGCAAATACAACTGACGCGCTGAAAAAGTCATGGTGTCGCTGGCACTGCGGCGCTGCAGGTCACGTACAACCTCTGCCAGTTTCATTGGATCGCCAGAATTAATATTATCTTCGTATTGTGCGGCACGGCGCGCCCAAATCATACGCTTAGCACCAGCCTTGCCCTTTGCGGATGCAATCGCTTCATCCATTTTTTTTACTGATGTCAATGGGCGCAGACCAGAAATCTCTGCCCGTTCCATCGGAACACGAAGGGTCATATGATTGCGCTCAAAATCAATAACTAATAATTTTACCTTTTGATCAGCAATCGTTTGTTCTTCGATACGCAGTAACTTACCGACCCCTTGGGTAGGATAAACAACATACTGACCGGCTTTAAAATCTAACTTTTTACTTGGCATAAACACTACCTTTTTACGGTTGCCATTCTCTCTAATACACAGATTATATCACAAAAAAATCAGAAAAACAAATAAATGAGAAAAATAAAAATCCCAGATATAAATCTGGGATAAATCTTAACGTCTGATACCGCGCAATGTACCAGTTCTGCGAACACCAGATGCACGTCCCCCTTCAGTTGTGCCAGATGGGGTTGCGCATACCCACTTGCCATCTTCTAGTATTGCTGTTTTGCCAGCCTCGCAATCTGGTTTTTCTAGGCGCCACGCAAAACACGTACCTTTTTGATAAGATTCATATGTCGCATTATCGCCACCACGGGTATATGCACCATAATTTGCATTCCATTCGCCACGCGTTTCACCACTGCACCACTTACGCTCACCCCAGCATAATACGCAATTATTATTCACATCACACAATTCGCGTGGGCCAGATGTTATTTGATAACCACTGTTAGCCCTGTCTTTGTTGCCCATAGTCTTGCCATTTTCTAAATCACGACACCACAGACGCTGACATTCCGCAGATGGAATGCCATCAATCTTTTGACGTGATTCTGTCAAGATATAGCCAGGACCGCACGAAACAAAATCTGCACGAACAGTCGAACTAACAATCATTGAAACTAATGATAAAAATAGAATTCTCGCTCTCATATTTTATATTTTATCTTTTTTATGAATTTCACGCAAGTTTTTTTTATTGTCCTAAACCAGCAGGGCTAAAACGACCGATGTTATTAAACAATTCTTCAATCGCATTTAATTCAATCGCTGCTGGAATATCTGTTTCGCCCTGTGCAATCTTTATATCAGGCAAATCTGCATCGTGTAATAATTTGGTTTTTTGAATACGCCCGCCCTTTACCCAGACCAACAAAACAGTTTCATTTGTATATGTTGGCGCAAAAGGCCCACGATAATTTTCATCTGCACCAAAATAAATCCAAACCTCATCACCATATAGTGTCTTTACTTGTGGTGCGCCAAATTCATCAATTAATGCGGATGTCGTTTTGATATCCTGAACTTTCTGTTCCAAATTAATCGGAAAGACATAACCACGATGTTTAGTCTGAAATGTACAGGCTGATAATATCAGTGCAAAACCGGATATAAGACAGATTTTTTTTAGCATCATTTTAACCTTCTCCATTTTCTTTCACAAATGGTTTATTTTCCATAACAAATTGCGCAATATGCTTCTTTAGTTCACTTTTATACGCATTATTTGCCTTGGCCATATCTACTAACTTATCAAACTGCGGATTCACAGAACGTGCGGCACCAAAACGACTTTCTGTCTTTAGGAAATCGTCAAGTGATGCACCGTCATCAACAACAGAATCCATCGTCAATGGGTTATGACCATCTGAAATTAACTGTGGATTAAACCTGAACAAAGGCCACGCACCAGTCTTGACCATTTGCATTTGATGTTCAACCCCATTTTGCAAGGCAAATCCATGCGCAATACACGGTGAATATGCCAAAATAATTGATGGACCGTTAAAGGCAGCCGCTTCGCGAAATGCACGAATTGCCTGTGCTTGATTTACCCCCAGCGCAATCTGTGCAACATATGCACCAGACATCATCGCAATCATACCAAGGTCTTTCTTGGCATGCTCTTTACCACCAATTGCAAACTTCATACTTGCACCAAACGGTGTGGATTTTGATTGTTGACCACCTGTATTTGAATAACCTTCTGTATCCAATACCAAGATATTAACATTTTCACCACTGTGCAAGATATGATCTACGCCACCATAACCAATATCATATGCCCAGCCATCACCACCAACAATCCATACAGACTTATCTACAATTTCACCAACTAATGTTTCTGCAAGGCGCGCACGCGGACCGTCAATTTTCGACAATTGTATGCGCAAGTCCTGCTCTAAGCCACGCTGACGAACCACATCTGTTTCATCAAACAAGGCCTCTACATTTTCTATCCCCAGTTCAAACAACAAAGCCTTTAGATTGTCACGCTTTTGATTTAATGCCAAACGCATACCAAGACCATATTCTGCATTGTCTTCGAACAAAGAGTTTGACCATGCCGGCCCACGACCATTTGCATCCTTGGCCCATGGTGTCGTTGGCAAATTCGCACCATATATAGATGAACAACCTGTTGCGTTCGCAACAACCATCCTGTCACCAAATAAATGTGACATTAACTTAATATAAGGCGTTTCACCACATCCTGCACAGGCCCCTGGAAATTCAAAATAATGCGGTAACATTTCAACATGCTTTGGAATGTTTAAATTTAATTTTTCTGGTGCGATATTTGGCAATGTTTCTGATGCATTAAACTGTGCCTGTTGCGTATCCATCACATCGCGCGCAGGAACCATCGATAATGCGCCAACAGGGCAATTCTTGACACATACACCACAACCCGTACAATCAGCAGGCGAAATATTAATTGTAAAGTACATATTTTGCCCTAACTCTGGTGTCTTCATTGGGACAACCGTAACCCCTTTATCACGTGCTTGCTGGGCCTGCTGTTCTGTCAAAGCCTTGATACGGATAACCGCGTGCGGACACAACATTGAACACTTGCCACATTGGATACATTTTTCAATATCAACTGTTGCGACCTTGTCTGAAATTGCACGCTTTTCATATTTTGCCGTTCCAACAGGATATTGCCCTGCCCCAAACTGTCCGTCAATTCGAAAACGCGATACAGGAATTGCATCACCGCGCTGTGCCGCCATTTCACCCAAGGTGCCCGCAATATAAGCCGGTGTATCAAGTGTCATCGCAGGAACAAAATCAGGCGCAAAATTCGAAACAGATGATGGCATATCGTACTTATGCAGATATTCTGCAGCCTTGTCAACAGCGGCCCAATTCGCCTGAACTACATCCATACCCTTCTTTTTATATGTTTTTTCAATTGCAATCTTGGCGCTTTGTGCAGCCTGTTTCGCATCAATTACATTAGTTAAATTAAAGAAATTCAACATAATAAAAGTATTGATACGATTGCCTAATCCAAGTTCAGATGCAGCACGATTTGCATCCAAGAAATAAACGTTTGCACGAATTCTGATTAAATGCTCTTGAACGTCTTTTGGAAGATTCGCAAACGCAATATCAGGCGCCATCGATGTATTAATCATAACCGTACCGCCCGAACGCAGACCACGAAAAACATCAAAACGCTGGGCAATCATAAAGTTAGAAACACTAATAAAGTCAGCAACTTCTATCAAATATTGACTTTGTATTGGTGCATCAGAAAATCTGATGTGCGATGCAGTCAAACCACCAGATTTCTTGGAATCATAAACCGCGTAAGACTGTGGGTACAAGTCAGAATTTTCACCAACAATCTTTACAATATTCTTTACCGCACCAACAGTACCATCACTGCCAATCCCATACAAAATCGCTGTTTTAAAGTTTGGTGCCTGAATTGAAAATGCAGAATCTGTTTTCAACGATTTACCGTTCAAATCATCGTCAATTCCAACCGTAAAATTATGGAATAATGTGCCCAATATCATATTTTCATAAATTGCCTTGACATCACGTGGTTTAAATTCTTTTGACCCCAACCCATATCGACCACCAAAAACCTCTATACCACTTGGGACAACAGACTTAACATCTTGATATAGTGGCTCACCAATACTGCCTGGTTCTTTGGTTCGATCCAGCACAGCAATTCGTTTCACAGATTTTGGCAGCGCGTCCAAAAATGCCTGAACAGGGAAAGGGCGATATAAATGTACCTTTATCACCCCCAAACCGCGTGGCAAATACGGCAAAGTTTCTTCGATGGTTTCCAAGGCGCTGCCCATTGCAACAATAACGTTTTCTGCATTTTCATCACCGACATAATCCACCAGATTATATTTTCGCCCTGTCAGTTCTGCGAATTTATTCATAACATCTTGAACAATTTCTGGTGTTTTATCGTACAATGGATTTGCAGCCTCGCGTCCTTGGAAATAGACATCTGGGTTTTGTGCAGTCCCACGAATTGTTGGGTTATCAGGACTCATACCGCGCATACGATTTTGAATAACTAAATCTTGTGGAATCAATTCTTTCAACACTTCATCTTCGATTCGAATCAAGCGCGATTCTTCGTGGCTGGTACGGAATCCATCAAAGAAATGCAAAAATGGTACACGCGCACGAATTGTCGCCGCATGTGCAATTGCCGCCATATCGTGCGCCTGTTGTACATTATGTGATGACAGCATTGCAAAACCAGTCGAACGAACAGACATAACATCACTGTGGTCACCAAAGATAGACAAGGCATGTGTCGCCAATGCACGTGCAGCAACATGCATAACAAATGGTGTCTGCTCGCCCGCAATTTTGTACATATTCGGCACCATTAACAACAATCCTTGTGATGCGGTAAATGTTGTTGCCAAACTGCCCATCTGCAAGGCCCCATGCATTGCGCCAGCCGCCCCTGCCTCTGACTGCATTTCGATTATTTGTGGGATTGCGCCCCATATATTCTTTTTATGCTGAAAAGACCATTCGTCCGCTAATTCGCCCATTGTACTGCTGGGGGTAATTGGATAAATTGCTGCAAAATCAACACATCTGTATGCAACATCGGCCGCCGCCCAATTTCCATCAACAATAAAATCTGTCATATCATAATCCTTTTAATATAATTTTATCTGACCAATCATAGCCCTTTCATAAATTTAAGGCAAGAACTTGTTATTAATAAAAAACAACGGGGTGTTTGCCCCGTATTTTTATTTATTTATTTCTTTGATTGCATCTATGGGCTTTAATACACCGCGCGATTGCATTTTTTCCATCGCAATAACCATTTCCATTGCGCGTTGCAACTGATAATCGCGTGCATCTTTTTCTTCGTCAGTCAATTCAATGAAAGGCGTTTCTTCGTCATCATCGTCATTGTCATTTTTTTCTGACTTTTTATTTTTTTTCTTTTTAGCCTTGTCATTTTTCAAAGAATTCTTAAAGGACGCTTCTGAAAACATACCTTCTTTCTTTTCCAAGACTTCAACCTTAGATTGTAAAACTTCTATATCTGGTGTAATACCTTCGTTTTGAATCGAATTCCCAGATGGTGTGTAATAGCGTGCAATTGTAATATGAATTGCCGTACCATCACCCAGTGGTTTTTGTTGTTGAACACTGCCTTTGCCAAAGGACTGTGACCCCATAACCAAGCCACGACCATTATCTTGTAATGCGCCAGCAACAATTTCGGATGCAGATGCAGATCCATGATTAATTAAAACCACCACAGGCTTGCCATTAACCATATCACCCGGTGTTGCAAAAACCCTGTCGATGTCATAGGCTGCTTTGCCACGTGTGGAAACAATTTCGCCACTATCCAAAAATGCATCAGATACGTCTATTGCCGCAGTCAAATACCCACCAGGATTGTTACGAACGTCAACAACATAGCCGACAACATTTTTCTTTTCTAATTTTTCCAATGCGTCTTTTAGGTCGCGCGCAGTTGTCGCGCCAAAATCTGAGATTCTGACATACCCAATTTTTGGTGTTTCTTTATCGTCTGGGTCAGCATCTGCAAGCATCTTTTCACTGAACTTAATCGATTTTACCTTGATTATATCACGTTTCAAGGTAAGTGTTTTAGGTTCACCATCATCAGAAACAACCGTTAATTTAACCTTGGTTCCTGGTCGTCCCTTCATCTTTTTTACAGCCTGATTAAGCGTTAAATCAAATACTTGTTCGCCATCAATATGTGTAATATAATCGCCAGCCTTGATTCCAGCCTTGTCCGCAGGGGTGTCATCAATAGGAGAAATAACCAAAACCGCCCCTTTGTCACTGGTAATTTGAATGCCCAATCCGCCAAATTCACCGTGCGATTTTTCACTAAATTCCTTGAAATCTTCGGCAGACAAATATGAAGAATGTGGATCAAGTTCGGCAAGCATTCCATTCATCGCCGCTTCTAACATCTTTTTTTCATCCACTTCGTCAACGAAATTTTCACGCGCAGTTTCAAATATCAATGCAAATTTCTTGAGATTTTCATAAATCTGTTCATCTGTCAGGTGTTCAATTGGTTCCTCTTTTTCTTTCTTGGGTGCCGCATCAACAACCATCGGTAATAATAGTGCCAGTGATACTAAAACATTTTTCAACATAATTATATCCCCTTTGTTTGTGTGTTCAGCATAATATAATCAATATAATTATTCAACAGTAAATTTTATCAAAATATATTGACAAATTGTGTTTTTGGACTACAATATATTACGAAAGAGGTGAAAAATGCCAAAACAATTGTGCAATCTTATCCATGGTCGTGAAACCCATATCGAATATTGGGGTGAATTCGTTATGAAACATCCTTTGCCAACGTTTGACGAAAATGCACGTCGTAAATGGCTGGAAAAACAACACCGGACAGAAAATATTATCAATGAAATATATGCTGTCGGAAATCCACGATATAATATTCCACGTATGAACTTTATTAAGAATGATGAATATAGTATATTGGAAGAACGTGCACCAGGTGAACATCTGACGGCAGAACTTTATAAATCTTTAACACGCAGACAACAATATGAAATTATAGATAGTATCGCGGCATTCTTGGTCGATATGAACGAATTAAAACCAATTGGCGATATTGTTTCGCATAAAATTTGCGAAGATATAAAATTTAATCGATTGGACTCTTTTGTTAATAATAAAATGAATCAATGGTTTTCACTTAGCGAAACCAATAATCTGGCAAGAATACGTGATGAAGTTGGTGTTTTTAATTATGAAACTCGTATGGCGTGGTCACACGGGGATTTAAATTCTGGGAATGTGCTGTACGACCCAAAAAGCAGCAAAATTTCATTCATTGATTTCGCAGAAGCTGATTATAAATTCATCTATCGCGATATTTTTGCACCACTGCAAATCGAACTGGATATTTGGACACCTGTATATGAAGCATATGTTAAAATGCATAACAAAGATGCATATAGTATGCTTAGTCCACGAAACCCGCAATTGCGCAACATTATAAAATATAGACTAATAACAACACTGTTACGCCGTATTATCAAAGCATCTGATGATTTGCGCACAAATCCAGAAAGTCAAAAAAGTATCGATAATAACCATGCTAAGGTCGCTTTTATACGCGAACAATTAAAAAAGATTGAATATGTAGAACAATTGATTAAAAGCAATACAAAATGACAGATTATAAAAAGCTTAGACAGAAAATAGAAAATAATAAATTTTTGATTTCTGATATATTTGAAAATTCAGAATCTACTAAGCGTTTAAATAATTTGAATTGGTTGCGTCACGAAATATCTTATACAGAACCACGTATGCTTTTTCAAATTCCAACAAAAAACCAACAACCATTTCTTGACTTTAATTGTATGCGCAATATTGGAACGGCATATGACTATATAATAACCAACCCCCAAATGACGTTGGATGAATATTCTGTTTGTAATATTCATCATATGCTGTGCACAGACACATATATCGATGGTGGAAAATTTAGAAATACTACAAAAATATTACAAATTTATATCAATGGAAATCGTATGTATGCACCGGATGCAACAGAAATAAAAACGAAATTAAATGATATCATATTTAAAGCCAATAACCCAATCGGCGATGTTCTGTATACTGCTTTTTCAACACACTATGATTTAATAGCACTGCAACCATTTGATGACTTTAATAAGCGTACTGCACGATTGATTATGAATTGGATACTTATTAAAAATGGCTTTTCACCAATTGTTTTTAATTCACCCAAAGACAAAAAGAATTATATCACTGCAATTACAGAAAATGCGAATGATAATCACAAAAATTATAATCATTATATGTTGTCTGTAATGGCACGAACACAAGATAATATTATTAAATTGCTAAAAAAATCACGTATTTTATAGTACGCAATAATATAGTAATTTTCTTAACCCTGTTTTTGTAAAGATAGTATCTGTTAATTATTTTATTTTAATAATGCTATATTTCTGCTTGCCAAGTGCAAATGCAATTTGCTAATCTTTCAAAGAAATAAGGAGATATCATATGGATTATCAATTACTAAAATCAGAAGTCGAACAAAAAACAGCACAAACACTGGAAGTATTAAAGACAGAATATGCGGGTCTGCGCACGGGGCGTGCATCTGTACACTTGCTAGATGCGGTTCGTGTACCTGTATATGGCGCAGAAATGCCAATTAATCAGGTCGCAACAGTTGCCACACCAGATAATCAGACACTGTCTGTAACAGTATGGGATATTACAAATGCACCTGCAGTCGAAAAGGCTATTCGTGATTCAGGATTAGGACTGAATCCAATGACTGCGGGCGGCGTTATCAGATTGAATATGCCACCACTTACAGAAGAACGTCGTCGTGAATTGACCAAGGTTGCCGGTAAATATGCAGAAGAAGCAAAAATTTCTATGCGCAATATTCGTCAAGATGCAATGAGTAAAATTAAGCGCGCAGTTACAGATAAAGAAATTTCTGAAGACGATCAAAGAAAATACGAAGACGATTTGCAAAAGGTCTTTGATAAACGCGGAACAGAAGTTGATGCAATCGCAAAAGAAAAAGAAGCAGATATTATGTCTGTCTAAGTAGTAACCGCGAATAAAATTACAGGTATCTGAAATATGTTAAAATTCTTTGGAAAAAAACAACAGTCTGTGCAGGTGCAACCTGACAAAGTACCACAGCATATTGCGTTCATTTGCGATGGAAATCGTAGATGGGCAGAAATGCATGGTATGCCACCATTAATGGGACACAAAGCAGGAATTTCAAACTTTGAAAATCTGGTCGATTGGTATATCGCACGTGGTGTTTCAACAATTACCTTCTTTTGCTTTTCAACCGAAAACTGGAACCGTTCAGAAGATGAAGTTAATTTCTTGATGGATTTATTCTATACTGAATTAACAAAAAATATGGAACACGCTTTGGAAAAAAACTTGCGCTGTCGTGTGATTGGTTCACGCGATAGATTGCCTGATAAACTGGCGGCACTGTGTGATGAATTAGAAGTTAAAACGTCTGAAAATACCGCCGGAACCGTTGTCTTTGCCGTTAACTATGGCGGTCAAGATGAAATTATTGACGCAGTTAACGCGGCGATTGATAATGGCGAACATATTACCAAAGAGACTTTTGAAACTTATTTAGATACTGGTGATTTGTTGCCAATTGACCTTATGGTGCGAACAAGTAATGAAAATCGTATTTCTAATTTCTTGTTGTGGAAGTTAGCGTATGCAGAACTGTTGTTTGTGCCTGAACATTGGCCTGAATTGGTAAAAAATGAAAAGTTATGGCAGTTTACTTTGGACGAATTTGCAAAACGCAATCGCAGATTTGGTGGCGGTAAAAAAGCAAATTATATGGGAAATGAAAAATAAGGAATATAATTATGTCAAACACAAAACAAAGAATTATTGTTGCAACTGTAATGTGTGTGCTGGCAATACTTATTGGTATTGCACAATATTTTGGATTCCCAGCTGTTCAATATGCAGGTGTGGCTGTCGTTATGGCAATGATTATTGAATTTTTGTTGCGTGTTCGCCGCACAGATTCAGATATAAGAAAGCAAAATAAATGGATCTTTGCCGGATTTACATTGTGGTTGTTCATTATGATGGCGGCGATTTATTGTGTCGGCACACGACCATGGATTGTATTCTTGTTATTGCTGATTATTTGTGGCGCAGATATTGGTGCATGGTTTTTTGGGCGATTGATAGGTGGCGATAAAATGTGGGAAAGAATATCTGCCGCCAAGACTTGGTCTGGACAAATTGCAGGTATTATTTGTGGAACTGTGGCTGGTGTTATGTACGGACTGATTGGTGCAGATATTTTCTTGCCACAATTAATGTGGATTGGTATTAGTGTTTCATTGTTATCGCAATATGGTGATCTGACTGCAAGTTGGATTAAACGAAAAATGAATATCAAGGATTTTGGCACACTATTACCAGGCCATGGCGGTGTTCTGGACAGATTTGATGGCTGGATTTATGCGTTGCCTTTGGTTTGGTTAATTATGTTGTGATATTTAGTAACAAAAGGGTTGGTTATGCAAATTTTATTAACAATTGTGGCATTATTAATTGTTCTGGGAATAGTAGTTTTTGTACATGAACTGGGGCATTTCTTGGCCGCGCGTTGGGCGGGGGTGCGTGTTGATACTTTTTCTATTGGATTTGGGCCGGCAATACTAAAGTGGCACGACAAACGTGGAACATTATGGAAAATCGCCTGTCTGCCATTGGGTGGGTATGTTTCTATTTATGGTCAAGAAGATATGTTCAATCGCAAAAAATATGCAGAGTTGCCCGCAGATAAAAAGAAAGGTCACTATTTGTCTGCCCCCGCATGGAAGCAGTTTATAATAATTGCCGCAGGTGTATTTATGAACTTTGTCTTAGCATGGCTGATTTATACATCACTGTTTATGTTTCAGCCACGCTTGGTCAGTAATACGCAAATGCCCGTTATTGGTCAGGTCGTACAAGAATCTGCCGCATTCAAGGCGGGTATACGCGCAGGCGACACAATCGTCAGAATTAATGATGAAAAAATATCAAATTGGGGCGAATTGATTTTGGCAAAAGAATTAGCCGCTAATAATAACGCGACTATTGTTGTCGTTCGTGATGATGATTTAGTGGTGACAACCATTAAACCCGCAGAAAAATGGGGAATGATTGCGGATGGCAGTAAAAAAGCAGAACCAAAAAAACAAGGACTGTTTCGTGCATTGTATTCTGGCGCACGTAAAACATATTATGAATCAAAAACCTTGTTGGTTGTGCTGAAGCAAATTATAACAGGTGAACGTTCTGCAAAACAACTGGGGTCTTTTATAACAATTGCAGAATATTCTGGTTTGGCAATGGCGGCAGGATTCTTTACGCTGTTGAATTTAATCGCGTTACTGTCAGTTAATCTGGGTATTCTGAATTTGTTACCACTGCCCGTATTAGATGGAGGATACTTGTTAATACTGATAATCGAAGGTATCACACGCCGTAAATTGCAAGGCCGTGGTATGGAAATCGCAATAATGATTGGCTGGTTGTTGATATTAGGATTATTTATATTAACAATGTGGAATGATTTAGTACGCGTTTTCGGAATATAATGGATAAAAAATGAAGAAAGTATCACTTGCTGTAATTTTATCGTGTTTAGTTGCAAAAACTGCTTTTTCTGCAACTGTTTCAAAGATAGAGGTGAATGGCAATCAGCGTATGGATGCAGAATCCATACGTATTATCGCAAATGTTAAGTTAGGCGACAATATCGGTGAAACAAAATCAAATGAAATTGCAAAAAAACTGCAAGAAAGTGGATATTTTTCAAAAATAAATGTCTTTATGTCGGGAAATACATTAAAAATTAACGTGACAGAAGCACCAATTATAAATATGGTGACAGTCGAAGGAAATGATGAGATTTCTACTGACGACTTGAAAAAAGAAATAAAAACCAAAGAGCGTTCTTCATACAGTGAACCAACAATCGGTGCAGATGTTCAACGTATGTTGACAATATATCAACGTCAAGGATTCTTTGGTACAAAAATTGAACCTAAACGTATTGAATTACCAGATAATCGTGTCAATGTCGTATATGAAATTACCGAAGGTCATCCAACCTGGATTACAAGTATTGACTTTGATGGAAACAAGATTTTTAGCGACCGTATACTGCGTGGTGAAATTCTGTCGCGCGAACACGCGTGGTGGAAATTTATGACACAGTTTGACACTTTTGATGATGACAGAATTCAATATGATGGTCAAATGTTGCGTCAGTTCTATTTGCGTAATGGATACGTTGATTTTACTGTCAAAAACATAAATGGTACTTTTACCCCAGACAGGCAATATTATTCTGTGGTCTTTACCGTTGACGAAGGTGAACAATATAAATTTGGTAAATTAACTGTTGATAATCCTTTTGATGATGTGTCTACAGATATACTAAATGAAGAAATAATTGTGTCGTCTGGCGATGTTTATAATGTCGACAAAGTCGAAGAAACAATGAATGCGTTGCGCAGCAAGGTTGCAGATTTTGGATACGCTTTTATAAATATAGAACCAATACCAACAAAAAATGACGATACAAAAACAATTGATTTGGTCTTTAAAATTCAAAAAACAAATCGTGTTTATCTGAACTCTATTAATATATTGGGTAATGTGCGTACATTTGATACGGTCATAGAACAAATAATCCCGATGCGCGCAGGCGATCCTTTTTCGTTGCAAACAATTGAAGAAGGACGACAGAAGCTGATGCGTACACGCTATTTCAAAGATGTACAAATGGTGCCAACACGCATTGCTGATTCTAATACAATGAATCTGGATATCAAGGTTGAAGAACAGCCAACAGGTGAATTATCAGGTGGTTTTGGTTGGTCAAACATTAATGGCTTTATGATTGATGCCGGTATCACAGAAAACAACTTTATGGGACGCGGTCAGATTGTACAAATTCGTGGTTCAATCGCAGAATATCAAAAACAGGCATTATTTAGTTTTACTGAACCGTATCTGTTCGGTCGCCAATTATCAGGGGGTTTTGATGTTTCGTACACAATGTATGACTATTCGTCATTGGGCAGCTTTGGATATGACCGCGACAGCTTAACAATTGCAGGACGTATGGGATGGCGATTAACTGACCACTGGACACAAAATGTACGTATGACGGCGGCTTTTGACCAAAACTATGATATTCAAACGGCTGGTGGTTGGCAAAAAGCAACCTTGTATACAATCGGAACAAATTTTAGATATCACAATTTAGATACTAATTTTGCACAAAATACACACACTGGCGTGGTTGCAAATCTGGGAATCGCATATACAGGATTTGGCGGAACAGAAACATATATGCGATACAATGCAGATGTTATCGGTATGGTAAATTTCTGGGATGACAGATGGCAATTGCGTTCATCATTGGATTTCGGTTATATACAACCACTGGATGGTGATTATGTGTCACGTGTATATCGTTATTTCTTGGGCGGGGAAAGCCTGCGTGGGTTTGATGTCGCAGGTGTCGGTTCACGAAATTGGTATCATTCAACATATGCGCTGGGTGGTTTGTGGAAGCTGAATGGTTCAACACAGTTGAACTTCCCAATATTTATCCCAGACGAATATCAGGTAAAAGGATTTGTGTTCTTTGATTATGGTATCTTGGGCAAGCCGCCTGCGCGTGAGGACTATTTTGCAGGTCGCCCAAACCGTATCGATGATAACTTGCGCACGTCTGCAGGTGTTGGTATTTACTGGAATACGCCAATGGGCCCAATGAACTTCAGTTGGGGTTGGCCATTAAAGATGACAGAGTATGACCGCGAACAAAGATTCTTGTTATCGTTTGAAACGCAGTTTTAATCTTGACGTTGCATATATAAATTTTTTATAATTCATTTACAAGGAAAGGATTTGCCATGAAAAAAGTATTTTTAGGCTTGTTTGTTGCATTGTGTTTGGCCGGATGTGGTCAGGTTTATGACCGTGAACCAGTTGGTGTCGGATATGATTCAAATGAATTGAAACTTAGTCCGTGCGCATGCATTATGGTTTATCAAGGCTGATTCCAGTGACCAGAAAAAGGGCCAATTGTGAATTATCCAGCTGATTTTGATACACCAACATTCCCAGCGGGGAAAAAAATTATTTCTTCGCGCCTGATGGGTATTGTTATTATGATTTTGTTTTTACTGATGTTGTTTGCCTGTGGAATGTTATTTTGGGCACAAAAATCAATAAAAACACACCCCTTTTTGGTTTCTGTTGATAATATTACCGGACAATGGTCAATTGTTGGACATAATCACCAAGATATTAAAAATATGACCGCAGCGCAATCAATGCAGGAATCTGTTCTGACCAGATTTGTGCAGTATTGGTTCTGGATTTCTTCGTCTGATATCGTTAATAGCGCAAGATGGCGAAAATGCAACAGAACAACTGACTGTGGATTAGAAACAGAAAAAAAAGGTATCGATGTCGAAGGCGACTGTGCAATATATTGTCTGACCAATGATAGTTTGTATGATAATTTTACAGAAAATATGTTGCCTTTATATAAAAATATCGCCAATAATAATAGTGTGTGGCAGGTTGATATGCAATCAATTATATTAACACCAATTAGTCCTGTTGATATAAATGGTGGCACATGGCAAGTTCAAGCCACTGTGTACCAAAATGGGGGGAATCCTGTCGAAATCTTGGGGTATGCAAAAATTAGTTTAAGCAACAAAGAATACCAAAAAACACTGGGATATTATATATCAAAATTTAATGCGTATAAGATGAACTGATGAAAAAAGTACTGAATTTTTTTTGTGTATTTTTATTATTGTTGATGACATTTGGTCTGGTCTTTGTGTCGTCTGCAATTTATGATACTGTACCAAAAATCACAGTCGATACCTATTTCTTTCAACGTGAGTTAGATTATCAAAATCGAATTACAGATCCAGTTGCAGTATCTGAATTTAGTGATGAAGAACTAAGAAATATGCTGATTGAAAAGTATCTGATGGAATATTTTTACGTTATACCAGATGAACAATATATACAAATGCGTGAAAATAGACAGACCGCATTGTGGTTAATGTCTTCATCAAAAGTGTTTAACAATTGGTTGCAAACAGTTGCACCAGAAGCAACAGCACTTGCAGATGCAGGTATGTTACGCACCGCACGTTTAATTTCTGCAACAAAAACACCGACTGAGGGCGATAATATACCATATTGGAAGGTTGAATATGAGCTGAAAACATGGGAAAAACCAAATGATTTTTTACAAGAGCCAAATGTTTCACGCGGAACTTTATTTATGCAGATATCATACACTAAACAAATTATGAAAACAGTACGTACTGGGAAATCTGTGCTGGAATATCTGGAGTCCGGAAAAGATCCTGCGGCTGCCTTTAGTTTTGGAATTATAGATATCGCAACAGAAATATAAAAAAAGGAATGCTGTTAAATGCGAAAAAAATTATTATTTTCTTTGGGAATATTTCTTGGACTGTTTAGCAATATAAATTGTTTCGCAGATGATTTTGATTTTAATAATTTTGCAATCATACCAGAAACAGGTGACGTAGATATAACAGCAGAAGATGTTTATCTTAATAGTGGTGCAGATGTTGTCAGTGTGGGGGGATTTGATATCGCAGGCATTATGTTGGGGATGTCTTTTGATGATGTCTATGAATTATTCTTTAAGTCAAAGGGATTATATACGCCACGAAAAAAAAATAGTATTATATATACAATAAATAATGAATGGAAATATAATCTGGACTATGAATGCAGACAGCAAGGTACTTTTGTGCCTGCGGAATTGGAAAAATGTATAAACACCTTGGCACAAAATCGTGGTTTGCTGTATGCGTCAGAAATACATCTGGAACGCGAAAATACAGGCGAAACAATTGTTGTTTATTTAACCAGCAACGCAACAGATAACCGTGTATGGCGTGTTCTTTATAACAATGATGTTAATGATATCGAAGGTGCAAATGAAAAATTTCAGCGCCAATGGGAAAATAAGGTTTTGTTCTTTTGGCAAAATGTCCTTGATAAATATGGCGCACCAAACAGCGGAAATGATAAGTGGATTTCTAGTACAAATTCATATGACCCAATGATGACCGCGTATTATGGGGCGCTAGATTTGCAAGATAAAGGACGTTTCGCCACAGATAAAACAGAAAATTATCAACATTCGCGTTCCAGTTTCAAGGTCAAACCATATGCATTTTAAATCAACTTATACCCAAGGATTGTTTGCAGAATTTTTAGCACGACAATATCTGCGATTGCATGGATTCAAAATTTTATCTAAACGTTATATTACCGGAAAAAATACAAATCGGGCTGAAATTGATATTATTGCACAAAAAAAAGATTTAATTGTATTTGTAGAAGTGAAACACAGACCAAATCTGCAGTCAGGATTTGATGCAATTTCGCCAATGCAGATGTCGCGATTGCGGCGGGCTGCGGAAAGTTATCTGACAAAAAAATGCTGGTGCGGGAACGCCAGATTTGATGCAATAATCGTCTGCGGAATACGTATAAATTGGATAAAAAATTGCATATAATATTGCAAGTATGATTTTTTTCTCATATAATTAGTATCGTATAAAAATAAAAGGAGAACATATGAAAAAAGTAATCTTGGCGTTGTTTGCCGTTATGACTTTAGCGGCCTGTACCGGTTCGTATAAATCAGGTAATTGCGAATATCATTTCTTGTTGCATAAAGATATTTCTATTTCAAAAATCGTTGGTAATATTACCGGTGGTTGCTAAAAAAATCCCCAATCGGGGATTTTTAAAACTCAAACCTTATACCAAGTGTAAAATTTAAGTATACAACATTAGTAGCGTTGAATAAATCGCGATGCTTGCTGCCATCTTCGTTTGATAATGTCCATTTTATGTTTGGCAACAGCATAGCGCGACCACCAATATCAAGAAACGTATTATCCGCAATACCATAAGAAACCCCAGCCGCCAACATACCAACAACATTAGACGTATTATATTCAGATACATAAAACTGTGTCAGATTGTAACTATCTGGCTGACCATATTGCGCAAATTCTTGCTGTGCAGAAATATCACCATATGGATCATAAAAATTCATAACAGTCTTGGTATCACCGTATCCAATACCAAATCCAACATATGGAATAAATTGTCCTGATGGCTTTTCAATACCATCAAAAAAATCATAATAGAACATTAAACTGATGATATCTGTTTCAACCTTGGAATTAACAGAACCACTTTCAATATAGGCATCAGGCCATAAACCATCAACAAGTTCCAGGTCACCACTAAACATTGGCGATGAATTATAATCTGTTTCTTCAACGTGGTCCCAACCGGCCTCTATACGCCACTGAGGTCGATTTGGCAATGTCCAACCTAAACTTGCACCTGCGGCAAATGAAAATGTTTCAAAATCCTTGGTCGCTGGTAATTGTGATAAATTTCCATATCCCGCTAAATCAAGTCTATCACAACCACCATTTACAAAGCACTGGCCCCATGGGACAACCTGCCCTGTTCCAGGCACAACATAATAATCAATAAAAACAGCACCAATTTTATTTTCAATCTTACCCATACCAAATGACGCCCCGCCACGTGCAGATAACACAAAACGCGATCCATCGTCTTCGTACCAGCCCCCACCAACGTATGCATTCGAATACTGCCAATTTGCAGATGCAGGTATCGATATCAGGTATGACAATATGGGTAAAATAAGAATATTTCTTTTTCTCATACCAGATATTATATCACAAAATGACTATCTATAAAAACAAAATTATTTTCCTGAAAATAAATTTTATAAGACAAATCGTTTAATCCTATTAACAATATTTGATAATCTTAAATAAAAAATCCCCATACGGGGACCTTTATCTTATTCATGTGCAATCGCACCAACAGGACATATCGCTGCACACGTTCCACACGATATACATTTCTGTGGGTCAATAACACACTTGCCATCTGCGCCAACACTTATTGCACCAACAGGACAAACGCCCATACATGTGTGACAGCCAATACATTTATTTGGATCTATTTTATATGCCATTTCTTTTACCTTTTTTTTAATCACGATTTAACAGGCTTAACAAATATTGGAACATCGCAACAAATGATATATACAAGTGCAATGCACCCAATACCGCTAATTGATTCTTTTGCGTTTCATCGCCAATAACAGCATATGCACGTTTCAGATTTTGCATATCATATGCTGTAAATAACGCGAATATCAAAACACCTGCGAAACAAACAATTGTCCCAAAAGTACCACCTAGCAATGCAGGCCAAAAGAACGAACAAATACCAACGAGTATCAAACCAATCATACCAACAAACAAAAACGTTCCCAGAAATGATAGGTCTTTTATTGTTTTGTAACCAAACATCGCCATACAAGCAAACATAATAGCCGCAATTACAAATGCCATTAATATTGACATTGGGTTAACAGACAATGCAATCGCAATCAATGGAGTCATGGTGACACCAATCAATACAGCATACAATGCCAGCATTAATGCAGCAGTCGAAGGCTTCATATGAAAAACGCGAACCTGCGCCCATATTGATAATGCCAGCCCACCAAATAACAAAATATAATACAAGCCAGACATTCCACCAGTTTGAAAATTAATTAAATACTGTAACCCGCCGCCCCAAATTGTCATATATGCAGCAACAGCAGTTAATCCAACCGCCCCAAACATCAGTGCAAAAATGCGCTTTAGATATAGTTCTATACCGCTTGCCTTGGCCCCAAAAACACCAGATACAGTACGCGCGGTTGTTTCCTTGATTTTTTGTTTTTGCATAACATTTCTCCTTGTTGATTTGATAAATATATAATACAATACGCGCGAAATTTCAAGATATAAAAGAGGAAATTTAAATGGCGTTTATAATTGAACCTATATCCCCTGTTGCATTTTCAATATTAGGTTTTGATATACGTTGGTATGCATTGGCGTATGTCGTTGCATTTGTTGCAGGATATTGGTTATTTAAAAAACTGATGTCACGTACAGACAGCGTTATATCGCTAAACAAATCAGAACTTGATGATTTGCTGACCGCCGTAATCATAGGGGTAATCGCAGGTGGACGATTGGGATATGTATTATTTTATGATCCTGTATATTTTATAACGAATCCGCTTGAAATATTTGCATTGTGGCACGGTGGAATGAGTTTTCATGGCGGATTGATAGGTGTAATCGCATCTGTATTTTACTTTGCACATCGCCATAAAAAAAATGCGTGGTCAATACTTGATTTAATGTCAATCGTTACACCAATCGGACTGTTTTTTGGCAGAATCGCAAACTTTATTAATCGTGAAGTAATGGGCCGCACAACAGATGTACCATGGGCAATTATATTCAAAGGCGACACCATTGTGCCCCGCCACCCAAGCCCATTATATGAGGCAGCAACCGAAGGAATCTTATTATTTATCATAATGTATTACCTATACAAACACACTAAATTACGTCTTTACCCAGGGGCGTTGGGCGGAACAATGGGAATGCTGTACGCGTTATTCAGAATATTCTGCGAACAGTTTCGTGCACCAGATGCGCATATTGGATTTTTATTTGGTGATTGGCTGACAATGGGAACTGTATTGTCTTTAATAATGTTTTTTGCAGGATTAGGTATTTTTGTATTTGCAATTCAAAAAAAATAATGTACAATAGTTGCCGTCTGCAGTTGAAAGTGCTGTATAAGTTTAGGATGGTTGGCAGAGCGGTCGAATGCGGCGGTCTTGAAAACCGTTGATGGGGCAACCCATCCGGGGGTTCGAATCCCTCACCATCCGCCAGAAACAAAAACTCTCCTGAAATTAAATCTCATAAATTACGCTAAAATTTTTTTGAGATTTAATTTATGGGGATTTTTATTTTTAAATTGACTTTTTAAATAAATACATATAAAATACCTGTTCGCAAGGGGTTGTAGCTCAGTTGGTAGAGCACTTGCATGGCATGCAAGGGGTCGTCGGTTCAAGTCCGATCAGCTCCACCAGAGTTTGATGTGTAACTGATGGCAGTACTTGATGACATGCAACACGCACTCGTCGGTTCAAGTCCGATCAGCTCCACCAAAGTTTGATGTGAAACTGATGGCAGTACTTGATGACATGCAACACGCACTCGTCGGTTCAAGTCCGATCAGCTCCACCAAAGTTTGATGTGTAACTGATGGCAGTACTTGATGACATGCAACACGCACTCGTCGGTTCAAGTCCGATCAGATCACTAAAATTTTTAATCTTTGCGCAGCACGCGCACACAGTATGGCGGATATAGCTCAGTTGGTTAGAGCGTTGGTTTGTGGTACCAAATGTCGCCGGTTCGAGTCCGGTTATCCGCCCCATATTTGATGATGCCCCTTTGAAGCATATTTTCAAAGGGGCATCTTATTGAAATTACCAATTTTTTCTTCAACAAAAAAAGTTCGAACTTATAAGTGAATAATTTCCACATTTGGAATCATATCGGCAATGTATTAGAAATCCTTGGTCCTAGCATGCGCTGCTTATAAATTTTCAAGAACTATCAATTGATTATAAAACCAAACAAGTCTTTCCAACCTCTGGTGGTCAACTTATAGCCAACCTTGAAAATAAAAACATATAAAAAACTGGCGCGCCCGGCAGGATTCGAACCCGTGACCCGCAGATTAGAAATCTGGTGCATTATCCATTGTGCTACGGGCGCACATCTGGTGCATTATATCTTAAAAATCCCCAAAAACAAGAACGGATTTTATCTAGCTTTATTTTTTGTTATTTTTTTAACACATACCCCCAATCCCCCCGACAAAAAATCTACCTAACCACAGGTTTATTCCTATATTTGCAAATAAGTATTTTTTCAGGTATAATGTAAAAGAATCCGATGGGAATTGGATTCGGGGCCTTCATAAGCCTTTATCAAGTCGGTGCGTATGCATCGTGATTCCAGTTATGGTGCATCGCACCGTTATTACCCTGTCCAATATGGTCGGTGTGCCACATGTTATATATTGAAGATATGTGGGGTCATTACTTGATATGATTTTATGAACACCCCGACCGCCAATTCCACCGGCGGTTATTTTTTACCAACAAGAGGAACACTCCATGAGAATCAAATTTTTTACAATATTTATTTGTATACTACTAGCAGGATGCACCGAAACAATTATTTTTCCATACGAAGGCTCCCAAACAATAAAAGGAGATGGAGGATTTTTGAACTACAGACAGATAATTGACGAAGAAACACAATTCGACAATGGATACAAATATAATCAAGTGTCCATTTATCTATCAGGCCTGCCACTCGACAAAAGCTGCGAATTAATTGGACTTATAACTAGCTCCAACATGGAGGAAATTGTCAACACAACACTTGAGCTAGAAGGAAACACATTAACACAATCTGGTGTCAGCTTTCCTTTAAGTTTTGATAATAAATCAGGAACCCTAGAAAACTCTGTGAAACCCACCTCAGAAATAATACACGCTGGCAATTTCCATCTGCCAATTTATCGCTATAACGCATTCGAATGCAAATAATGAAAAGGATACAATTCATGAAATACTTATACCTCATAATATGTTCTATATTATTATCCATTAACGCCACAATACCATCCTATGCCACATCCACAAAAAAAGAAATTATAAAAACAAGCACTTCACGCCAACTTAGTACAAAAGGAACAAATTTTTTTAAGGTTGTGTACTATTCCGACGGCTCTATTATCAGCACACAAATTCCAGAACAAGAATTCGACCAAATTAATGAAAAAAAAGAAATCCCGGCAATCTTTAAAGAAAACGCCCCATTTCCCGCACATAAAAACATAAAACAAAATATTAACAACACACACAAAAAAACACCATCAAACGAAACGGATATTAGTACCAATCCAGAACAAAACACAGAAAAAAGACAACAAATATACGACTTTAATGAAATATTACACCAGGCAAACAACACAATAACCAACCAAGCAGACAGAGCAAAATTTGCACGCCAACTAGCACATTCTATACAAAGCAAACCAGAAGACTACTTTATTGGGCACGAAAGAATCCCTGATTTCAAAGAAGGATTTTGGTCAGGGTTTCAAAAGGGAAATAGCAGCACGATATACCAAACATCCAATAATAAACTAACCCCTAACGCAGCTACTTCTGCATACATCGGATACTATTTCGGCAAATTTTCACTACCAATATTTATTGTAATATTAGCCAGTACATATTTAAAACATAAACAAAATAACAATAAAAACAAAAAGAAAAAAAGAGAAAAATATGTCAAATAAAAACATACCAGATAATGCCATTGACAGATTCTTCTTCAAAATCGGCCAAAGTTTTATAAACACAGGCAAAACAATAAAAGAATCAAAAGTAATCAATAAGACCATCGTAAAACCTTTAACCGTAGGACCACTTGCTGTAATCCTGTGGTATATTATAATATTTTGCATCATCGGATTAATTGCCTCATTAGCAGATTAACAAAGCACCCATGTTAACAAAAAAAATCCCAAATTCCCGTACATACAGTGCGGGAAAATGGGAATTCTTAAACCAACAGCAATCAAACTGTCAACGCTCGGTTTCTATTTCTTGTTTAAGCCGATACACCTGACTTTTAGACAAGCCCGTAATTTTCACAATTTCTTTTACAGTTTTGTCCTCTGCTAGCAAACGCTCGACCTGCTTATAACCATATTCTTGTGGGTTATCAGTCAACACCCAGCGCAATCCACACACATCTCCATTCAAATCGTAAACCTCAATCAATCTGGCTGCAAAATCGTTAACCGCATCGCCCGCAACACCTCGCGTCTTGGTGTATCTAACAACAGCAATTGCACCATCACTGGACCGATGACCAGATGCTACCTCCAAACAAACAGAAGAGTTTAATATAGCCTCTATTGCCGAAGACCCCCGCGGGCCACGATTTTTATCTTTGCCCGTATGATGAATCCACAATAACGATACACCCTTGGCACGCAACTTTCGTGACCATGCATTATATTCAACCCAACTGTCAGCATCATTTTCGCGCCCAGCCGTATACAAAGAGAAGATATTATCAACGATTACTAAATCTGATTGGTTTATGTAAGCTTCCAACTGTGCTTGCCCACGCTTTGTTGCCAAATCCGGCATAGTGGCATCTTGCTGCATACCTGCTAAAAACAAGCGCAAATTTTCCTTTTTTACATGCTTACCCTCTTTTTCAAACCCCGCAATCAATAAATTTAATCTATCCTGCATCTCACGCGCGTCCATTTCGCCATCCACATATAAAACTCTACGTGGCTTATCCACCTTGAAATGCAAGAAATCAAATCCGCTAGCTACCGCACAAGCCATAGCCAACCCCATAAAGGTTTTCCCTACTCCACGTTCCGCATATAAAAGAGACACACCATTCTGTGGAATAAATGGATATAGCAAAAATTCTATTTTAGGCAACGGCTCTTTCAAAAACTCATTTGCACCAAACACTTTAAAACCGAAATCCATTTCTTGGCCCCATATTTCATCTAATGAGCACGATAACTGATTTCTGACTTCATCTACCCCACAATGCACCGCCACATCATTAAAATCAGATGCACCAGACACATTTATCTTAGGCACACAAATGGTCAGTCCGTATCTTTGTGCCACCTCAGTTGCATATTTTACCCCTGTGTTATCCGATTTTTCCCAATCATTATCTGCCGCAATTACAATTTTAGCATTGGGGTATTTGCCAACCAGCTCCGATGCAACGGGACGTAATATCACAGTCAGAACCGCATGGCGGTGGCATACAGAAGTAGACGAGCAGACGTGTGATGATTGTTTGGGTTTTGCTGATACAATTTATGAAAATATGGAAGATATACCAGAAAATCCACACCACCCTAATTGTCGTTGTTGGATAGAAGAAATAGAATTAGATGATAGCGATGAACTAAATAATGATGAAAGACGAACTAGAATAGTCCGCCAGGGAATGAAAAACGAGGGCGGATATGTTGATGATCCTGATTTAATAGACCAACCAACAAACATAGGCGTAACACAACCCACATTGGATAAATACAATGCTGACCACCCAAATTTTAATTTCCCAGAAACAGTAAAAGATTTAAGCCCTGAACAAGTGCAACAAATATATAAGGAGGATTATTATGATGAACGCCGTATAGGAGAAATTGAAAACGAAAGAATTGCAATGGCGATATTTGATATGGGGCTTATGAGTAATTTTGGAAACGTAGGAAAAATGGTTCAGGAAACATTAAATGATTCAATGGGTGAAAGTTTGAAAGTGGACGGAAATATTGGAAATAATACAATTGGGGCGCTAAATAATATCTCAGAAAATAAAGTCGATAAATTTATGGATGACTTAAAAGAAAACAGATTAGAATATTTGCAGATACTGCCGGATTGGGAAAAATATGGTGACGGTTGGGCAAATCGTACAAATACATATTGATTTTGCAGATCTTTATTTGTCATAATGTTCGTATGAAAAAGATGGTGATTTTATTGACTTTATTGATTCCCGTGGCTTCATGGGGGCACCCCATCGACACTTGGATTGATAAAATCATTGAATATGAAACAGCTAATAAAAGAACTGACCCAGCGCTGATAAACGCATACGCTGTGAATCAAGAAAAACTGGATATGTATCGGGCGGCCCATCCACGTTTTAATTTCCCAGAACATATCAAAGATTTGAGTTATGCACAGGCAGAACAAATATTGTATTATTTTTGGGATAATTACAGATTCAGTGATTACAAGTATGACGATATACTGGAACGGGTATGGGATTTGATGATACACATGTCAATGGCGGATTTAGATATTGCAATAAACAACTGTATCCGCAAATACTATGATTTTGACGAAGGTTTTTATGCGCCATTTGGCTCAATCGCATCGGTGCAACTGCTGAATGGAATGGCACCAAAGAACGTCCCAGAATTTTGGAAAATATTAAATGAAGTAAAGTACTAACTTGCTGTTTCAATTTCCACTAATATCTTATTCAACAACAGGCCTAAATCAAGCACTTGTTGTATATTTTCGGTTCGAGGTGTGTCAAATTCGGGGTCCCATATTTGACGATAGGAATTGTCATTGATTACAAAAGACCACCCAATTGGGTGGTCTTAAATCTGGTGGCCCTGGTCGGACTCGAACCGACACTCCTCGCGGAACTTGATTTTGAGTCAAGCGCGTCTACCAATTCCGCCACGGGGCCAAACAAAAACAAAACTACAAATAATTATGCAGCCTGTCTTGCTTCAACTTTCTTTACCAAGCGTGCGCTGCGGTTCGCCTTGTGCACAGGCTTTTTCGCAGGTGCAGCAGGTTTCCCAGCCTTCTTTTCAATCGCTTTCTTTATTGTCGCCATTTCTTCTGTCAAACGTGACACCGGCTTTGACATTACATAGCCATCTAAACCGCCATGCTTTGTCAATGTACGTAAACCAGCAGTCGAAATGCGCAATGAAAAATCACGACCAAGAATTTCACTGTGGAACTTTAATTTCTGAAGATTTGGCAAGAAAGTACGCTTTGTGCGACGATGAGAGTGGGAAACATTCATCCCAACTTCTGTTTTCTTACCTGTAACTTTACATACACGTGGCATAATACTCTACCTTTAATTAATAGCGTGGCTAAATTTATAACATTTTTTAATAAAAGTCAAGTAAAGTTTTATTTTTTTATATAAAAACATAAATTTTCTGTTCTGGGGCATTTGTTCCTGTGTCTTGACAGGCTTTTTTATGGCACTATATATACATTAAAATAACAACACAACCCCCAAAAGGAGTATGAATTATGAATCCAGATGATTTACAAGAAACACCGCAGCAAGCAATAGAAAAATACACTACTGATTTTACAAAACTTGCTGCAGATGGAAAACTTGATCCTGTTATTGGACGCGA
>JAFSDI010000040.1 GCA_017436325.1 Alphaproteobacteria bacterium
AAATTCGTTTGTACGCGGATACCATCACCGCTCCCTCACGAATTTTGAAATATATTACGTCGTGTCTGTCAGATGTTCATGTTTTTCGGTGATGTTGCGATATTTCATTATTCGTACGGCGAAGCTGATGGTATGCGAGCCAAGAATAATAAAATTATCCAACATCACGAGTCCAAACTTAAAATAAAAAAACGAGACACATATTTAAACGGTGCCTCGTTAAACTGCAGTATGGTTTATTTGCCGAACAGGCCTTTTACTTTACCCAGGAAGCCTTTTTTCGGATTCAGCATATCGCTGATTTCTTTTTTGAAGATAGATTCGCTGATTGCACCCGGCAGAGATTCTTTCAGTTCGCCGTTCAGGAAGAATACAGACTGAGGTACACCCATCAGCTGTAAAGATTTGAATGTAGCCAAACCATCTGTGGTCTTAACATCCATTGTGTAGAAGTTTACCTGACCTTCAAACTGGGATGCCATTTTTTCAGCTACAGGAGCCAGCTGTTTACATACAGAGCAGGTTTCTTTAGAGAATACAATAATACAGGTTTCTTTGTTTTCTTTGATAATCTGTTCGTACTGTTCTCCGTTAATCAAAGGTAAGTTCATATAAAATCACTCCATTAAGAATATTTTTTTCATCATACCTATATTGTACTTGAAAACGGTGCGATTTACAAATATCTTTTTTGTTTTTTATGAATTTTTTGATAAAAATTTTTTTCGTTTTTACACAACACCATTCCATGTAAAACTTTTTCGTACTATCCACCTTGTTGTACACAGAAAAAAGCTGTCAACCATAGGTTATGCACAGACTTATCCACATTATCCACAGATTTTATGCAAAAATTATCAACAAAACAGTGGACAATTGCGTGGACAAACAAATAGATTTTTGCTGAATTGTGTGATAAAATTGAGTCAAACTATGCAATAAGGGCAGCTATTGTTTATGCGGAGGTCATATTATGTTAAACACCTATCGTACCGTGGCTGATTTCGGCCAGGATGAAATTATTATAGAAAAATCTACATTTATTGGTTATGCCAAGCCGGTGACAAGTGAGGAAGAAGCGCAAGCCTTTATCCAGGAAATAAAAAAGAAACACAGAGATGCCACCCACAATGTGCCGGCCTATGTATTAGGGGAACACAATGATGTACAGCGCTGCAATGATGACGGTGAGCCATCGGGCACAGCAGGTGTACCGGTGCTGGAAGTCATTCGCAAAGAAGATTTGCGCGATGTGGCAGTGGTGGTCACGCGTTATTTTGGCGGCATTAAATTAGGCACCGGCGGGCTGGTAAGAGCTTATACCAAAGGCGCCAAAATTGCGTTAGAAGCGGCAGGAATTATTACCAAAGTGTTATATCAGACGGTGATTGTTTCGGTGGATTATACTATGCTTGGCAATTTGCAGAATCTGCTCAAACTGCACAACTACGATACCAAAGATATTGTGTACGAAGACATTGTACATTTGCATGTGTGGGTAGAAATCGAAGACACGGCGCATTTCAAAGATCTCATTGTAGAATGGACCAATGGCCGTGCCATTATCACCGACGGGGAAATTGACTATAAGATAATATGATGACACATAAAGGCGCCGAGATGATTTCTTTATTTGTGGCTTGCATACCATCAGCTTCGCCGTACAAATAAAGAAATATCTCGACGCCTTTCAATTTATAGTGTGATATAACATTGACGGCGTAATATGCTTTCAACTTTGTGTGGGAGTGGTGATGGTATCCGCGTACGAACAAAGCTAAAAGCATATTGCGCCGTTTTCTTGTCGCAAAAAACATAAAAAAGAGGGCATTATTTGATGCCCTCTTGAAAATTAGTGTTCTTCAATGTAGTAAACTACATATGCTCTTTCGTAATCCTGACGGATGATGTTCATAACATCGATACCAACG
>JAFSDI010000041.1 GCA_017436325.1 Alphaproteobacteria bacterium
CAGAATCTATCATGGGAACGGTTGACAAGCGATAATTCTTCTGTATAATGAACAAGAGACAAATTGCGTACATAAGATTTGTATAGAAGATAGAATGATTCGGAAACGTTTGTGATAGAAAGAAGAGGATCAATTTATGGAACTGATGGAAATGCTGCTGGTGGTATGCCCGCTGGTGTTTTTTGCTTCGTTTGTGGATGCCATTGCCGGAGGCGGCGGTCTTATTTCCCTGCCGGCTTATTTTATTACCGGCATGCCTGCCCATATGGCTATTGCATCTAATAAATTTTCTGCTGCAATTGGTACTGCTATTTCGACTGCAAGGTTTATCAAAAGCGGGAACCTGCATATGAAAACAGCGCTGCAGACCGCGGTGATTGCTTTTGTGGGTTCTGCACTGGGTGCTAAAATTGCGTTGTTTACCAGCGATTATTATTTGCGTATCGCCATGATGGTGCTTTTGCCTTGCGTGGCGGTTTTTGTACTGCTGAATCGTCAGCAGGATGATGAAAGCCGATTTGAGCAGCTGTCTAAAACGAGAGTGTTTATCGGTATGGTGGCAATTGGTCTTTTAATTGGCATGTATGACGGTTTTTTTGGTCCGGGTACCGGTACATTTCTGATTTTAGCGTTTACCACAGTGTTGGGATTTGACTTGAAACGGGCCTGCGGAAATACCAAAATTGTAAATCTCACCACCAATGTGTCAGCATTGATTGTATTTATGCTGGCAGGGCAAGTGTATTATGCGGTAGCTGTTCCGGCAATGTTTTTTTCCATTCTGGGCAACTGGGTGGGCAGCGGACTTGCGATTAAAAAAGGTGCTAAATTTGTGCGGCCGGTGATGATATTTGTATTGTGTTTGTTATTGGTGAAAATCGTATATGACTTCTTTACAACGGCATTGTAGGTTGTAATAGATTAAATGGCTTTTATGGATAACTTGTGTCCATAAAAGCCATTTTTATTATTCCTGCAAATGTTTTTGGAGAAAATAAATAAATTCCTGAATTAGAGGGTTTTCAGTTAATGTGTTTTCAGAAACAAGAATTGTATATTGCATTTTGGTTTCATTTAATGGTCGCAAAATAAATTCGGAATTATCTTTACCAAAATAGTATTCATAATCTGCTTTTTTTACAATACCTAAAGCTTGCTGCTTTTTAATATTGCGTTTCAAAATACTATAATCACTAAAATATTGTATAGATGGCCCTGGGTCTTCTTCAGAAAAACAAAGAGGGTTTGTATTCAAAAAAACATATATTGAAGCTTCTTTGAGATCTGCTAAAGAGGGATGAGCCAGTTTTGCGTATGGAGAACTTTTGTGCATGCAAATATATGTTGTAATTGGCTCGAAAAGAATTGATCTTAATTGATATTTTTGCGCGAATGCGTTTAATTCAAAAGTCATATCCTGTGATGATGAAATCATAGAAAGATAAACGCGGTTCTCCGCTGAAGCAGCATCTTTTAACATTTGTGGAAATGTGGACACATGTAATACTAGTTTACTTTGTGTGTGTTGCTCGAAAAATGTGTCGTAAAGAGTCAAATAATAGTCATTGGCCATGCTTGGTACGACATATAAATGTAATTCGGTTATTTTATCTGGCTGTGACGGGCGGAAATTTTGTAGCGCTTCCGTCAGTTCTAGATACTGTTGCTGAAATTTGGGGGCGTGTTCAGCAACACATAAACCGGCGGGAGTAAGTCTACTACCTTGGTTTGTTGTCTGTATCAGTGCCACATGCAATTCCTCTTCTAGATTCGCAATCGCTTTTTTTACCACTTGGTGGCTAGTAAAAAAATGCTCAGCTACTTTAGTAAGAGAGGTTGTTTGTGTGAGATAAGAAATGTATTTTAATTGATTAGAATCCATAATTATCACTCCATGTGAAATATTCTGTAACTATCATAATACAATTTCGTAAGAAATACAAGGGCGGTAATAAAACTTACTGCGTTTTGCAACTGCTATTTATAACTTCTATAAAAGTTTTTTGCGTGTATAATGAAAACAGTGAATAAATGAATGGTCTATTTTTATTAAGAGAACATTTATTTATAAAAGTATGAGATCTCATTTTTGTTTTTTATGTTGTTTGTTGGCCGCAAGCAGCAAGAGTTTTATGCAGTCATATGAGTAATGGACG
>JAFSDI010000042.1 GCA_017436325.1 Alphaproteobacteria bacterium
ATCTCCTCTGCTGGTGCGCCAGATATACCAGCGAATAATCCCGCGGGGATTGATGTCAAACCACTGCAACCAGAAAAGGTGTAGTAGAACATATAAGTTGCTGGTGCGCCAGATATACCAGCGAATAATCCCGCGGGGATTGATGTCAATTTACTGCAACCATAAAAGGTTCGGTAGAACATATAACCTGCAGGTGCGCCAGATATACCCGCGAATAAATCATCGGGAATTGATGTCAAACCACTGCAATTATAAAAGGTGCCGTAGAACATAGAAGTTGCTGGTGCGCCAGATATGCCAGTAAATAGGTTTGCTGGGATTGCACCCTTCATATTAGATGCACCATAAAATGTATTATAAAATCTTGGTTGGTTATTTGTATCACTGCTGAGTGTTCCAAATATTGCACCCAACGAGCCATCAATAGATGCAATTTTTGTTTGTGATGAATTTACATAAAAACCTATCGCAGCGGTGGTTGTATATGCCGTTGCCTGACCCGCTAGTTTTATTGTGTATGATTTGCTGGTGCTGTATGTATGCGAATATGTTGTGTTTGTTGTATCTGGTTTTGTTATGGTTTGTCTTTTTCCATCACCCCAATCGACCACAAATTCACCCGCCGCACTGATTCTAAAACTAAAACTGTTGGTTGAGGTGGTTGTCAAAAAAAACTTATATTCGATTGGTTTTTGAATCAATGTTTCGACCGCCTGATTCGTGGCGATTGTATCGGCGGCCTGAAGTGTCGCGAATTCGCCGTTGCCATAGTCTGTTGTCTTTTCACCATTTAAAATTTCATTTGCAACATCAATCGCCGTCAGCAAGTATTTCATATTTGCCGCCGCCATTATATTATTCGTTCGAATCGGAACTGTCACATCCCATTCTTGCTGAATTATCTTATGGATATAATCCACATTTACAATCTGCGCCGCGTGCGCGCACAGCGCAACAAAGCACCCAAATATCGCAAATAAAATTTTTTTCATATTATGCGCCCCCAATTATTATTCTGCGGTTGGTATTGTTGGTGTTGATACATTGAAAGTCCCAGAAACCGTATATGTTCCCGCCATTGTTTGTGTTGCGGTTGCGGCGGTACTGACCATCGCGCCCAGCGCCGCACCAACATTGTCATAACCCGCCGGTAATGTTCCGATTTTATTATCCAATGCGGTCAGTGCCGATGCATCTGCCTTTGATGCAATCGCGGATGTAATTTGTTCGGTAATCTGTTCGCGCATAAATGCACTGGATGGAATACTGGCAATTGCCGGTACTGCGGTTAAAATTGTAATTGCAGATGTTAATATAAATGTTTTTTTCATTTTACCTCCCTCCTTTCTTTTGGGTATTTATTGTTATTTTACGTAAAAAGAAACCGCATCAGGAACTAGCGGTCGGGGAGTTGGTAAATCATCTTATTATTGACTCTGTTGCTTTTGAGGTGTCTCTGTTTTATAGCTAACAGCCCCCCGACCGCCAAAATACCACCTACGGCCAAGGGAAATAAAAAGCGCACCGCAATAATAAGAACGCAGATGCGCGTGTAATAAGACGGACCTACCACAGTCCCGAATCCAGTTCCTATGGATTCTGTTTTGATTATAACATATTTATACATTTTTTTACAAGAAAAAAATGTATAATAATAAATATTATAAAAATCCCGCATATTTGCGGGACTTTTTACTGATTCATCGAACTAAAGAAATCCGAATTTGTCTTGGTCAAACGTAATTTATCCAGCAAAAATTCCATCGCTTCCAGTGTTCCCATCGGATTAATTATACGGCGCAGAACATACATCTTGGCCAAAGTATCCTTGCCAACCAGCAAGTCTTCTTTACGTGTACCAGACTTTGTGATATCAATCGCCGGATATACGCGCTTGTCAGACAGTTTTCTGTCCAGAATAATTTCACTATTACCTGTTCCTTTGAATTCTTCAAAGATAACCTCATCCATTTTTGATCCAGTATCAACTAATGCAGTCGCAATTATCGTCAATGAACCGCCACCTTCGATATTACGTGCCGCACCAAAGAAACGCTTTGGACGTTGCAAGGCATATGCATCAACACCACCTGTTAAAACCTTGCCACTTGATGGAACAACTGTATTATATGCACGCCCCAGACGCGTAATCGAATCCAACAAGATAACAACATCTTGGCCCGCTTCTACCAAACGCTTTGCCTTTTCAATGACCATTTCTGCGACCTGAATATGACGTGTTGCAGGCTCATCAAACGTTGATGAAATAACTTCGCCCTTAACACTGCGTTGCATATCGGTCACTTCTTCTGGACGTTCATCAATCAACAAAACAATCAGTTTTACATCCGGATAATTTGTCGCAATACTATGTGCGATATTTTGCAACATAACCGTTTTACCTGTACGTGGTGGCGCAACAATCAAAGAACGTTGCCCCTTACCCGTTGGCGAAATCAAATCAATTACACGCGCAGACAAATTACGGCCTTTATCAGCATCATCTGCAACCTCCATCTTTAACTGTTCATCCGGATACAGTGGTGTCATATCATCAAAAGACACACGATGTTTTAACTTCTCTGGGCTGTCACCGTTAACACGTTCAATCGTTTCCAATGCAAAATAACGTTCTGTTTCTGCTGCAGGCGCTTGGATTTGCCCTTCGATATAATCACCTGTTTTCAGTCCATATTTTTTTATTAAACTTGGGGAAACATATAAGTCATCAGGCCCCGCCAAATAATTAGATTCTGGCGCGCGCAAAAAACCAAAGCCGTCTTGCATACGTTCCAATACACCATCACCAATCAATGTAATCTTCTTGTCTGCGGCAAAAACACGCATCACAGCAAAGCGCAATTGTTGCACATTTAACTGTGATGGATTTTCAATACCCATATCTTCTGCCATCTTCAGCAATTGCTGTGGCGATTTCGCCTTTATCTCATTAATATGCATAAAAAAATCCTTTGCTAGGGAAATTCGCGGTGCAGAATTGCACCAGTTATTATATAGTACACAATACAATAAATTGACAAAAAAGTCAAGTCTTATTTCACAAGTCACCATACGCACACATTGACAATATTAAATTTATGTGCAAAAATACACAAAACACAAATAAATAAAGCCACAAAATGAAACGGGATAAAAAAATAAAAAGTCTAAAACAAGACATAAAAAATTATCGCTTACTATCAATAACATACCGCGGTATAAGCATACTATGTATACTGGGCAGCGCATATTTCATTTATAAAGAATTTTCACCAGAAAAAAAATCAATGCTAACAATACCGTTGGCAAGCGCATCATTTCTGTCTGGGATTATTGCGAACATCGTGGCATCTGGGTTAAATAAATCCAAAAAAAAGAAACAACACGAATTAGATAAATTATACAATTGTAAAAACAAATAAAAAATCGCCCAAATGGGCGATTTTTTTTTTAAAATCTGTACGAACCAGAAAACTTAATATTGTGCAATTGAATTGCAGAATTATACTGATAACGATAATCAACACCCATCTGCACACCATTTGCAACAACAAATTCCACACCTGCACCAATATTTGCCCAGAAAGGATTTGTTTCAATATCATAATAAGTATACTTATCCGCAACTGCAAATTTATACTTTGTATTATCTGGCATCCCAAGAACATCATATTCAATACCAATTGACGCATATGGACGTATCTGGAACCACGCAGATGGATAAATACGTTTCTGTGCGGTTAATGAATACCCAGGGGTAAAGATAAAATATCCATCTGACTTTAAATTCATATAATCCGCACCAGCAGCTTTTTCCGTAATGTCAAAGCCAAAATTATAACCAGCACGCGCATACAAATTACCAACAATATATTGATTTAACAAATCATGCATCAATCCCCATTCTGATATCAAACTGAATGCGGAACCACTGCCATCAATTGGGGCAACAAAGTTTTGATTACGTTTAACATCAAAAACATGAATATCCAAGAATGCATTTCCATAAATACGTGCTTTTTCATTAACCGTTTCCATCAAATATGCACCCAAACCGATATTAGTATCAGCAACACTCAAATCAACAAAACCTGCTTCTTGTACCATACCATAGCTTAAATCCATAGAATCAGAAAAATCAGATGAATTATGACTAATACGTCCCGTTAACCCAAGCATCAAGGTATTAGTAGCCTGCCAATCAAAACCACCAATGATACTAAACCTGTTACCATCAATACGCTTTGAATCGACCAAATCCTGTGAATACATACCATAATCAACATCAAGCCAGGCTTTTTTTAACCTACGTCCACGATTCCATATAAATTCATCCAACATACGATCTTCAAAAGAACGAAACGCAGTATGTTCATTTAACGCCAGACTACCTGCTATTTGTTCTAACTCACGAACCTGGAATAAACGACTAAACGGAACAAACAATTCGCCTTCACGATTAGCAGAATAATATTCCATTCTGTTATACAATTCAGTTCCAACACGCGATAAATTTGTTCCTTTAAACACCAAAGGAATCACTTCTATTGGGGTACGATTATTAAACTTTTTATCATTTAATTTACCCGCCAGCATATCATCAATTGCACCCGCAGAAACATATTCAGCATATGTATAATTATCCTGCTTTGCAACAATAGGCTGAATTTTAAAGACTTCTATTGGCCCACCAAAACTTGGGTCAAAAACAATGTACAAACTATCCAATGTAAAATCAGAATCTGAATCAATCGCTGTTATATACGCCGGCAAATCATCAGAATCCGTTGACCCAACGTTTGTCAAAGAATCAAAATAATTATAACACAATGTCCCATCAGCATTACAGAAACGAACATTCAAATTACGAATTTTTGTTCCCAATTCAGCAATTCCTTGATCTGCCTGCAAGAACCAAATAGCAGTCCCAGCATCAACAACATCAAATATATCAATTCCAATCTGCGCATCTAATAACGCATCACCACCTGTCCCACCGACAAGGGTTATATCAGCTTCAAATTCACCATCTACAGAAATCAGGGGGCGCGCGTCATCACCTGTTGGATTAACTATTTTTCCAAACGAACCATCATCCAGCAATGAAATAGTCGCCCAATAATTTATATCAGTTGTATTCAACGTAACACCATCCGCATAAGGCAATATTGCGGCATTAATTGAGCTGCCATTATTAAACAGATAACTGCCGGAAACATTCATTTTTTCAAGTCCAATAAAATCAACATTTCCCGAAACATTTCCCATAATATTTACATTTTGCCAAACAGTATCACCATCATCATTCTTCTGTGCAACGAAACGTAAATCGGTCGCATTTATCCCTGCTGAACCAATACTTATATCACTTGTATTAATAACCAAGGCACCATCCTGATTAATACCCTTAACATCCAGTGCACCAGTAGTTAAGAGATAATTATTTGCATTAATATTAACATCTTTAGACTGTAATGTTGTCCCCCAATTTTGATACAACATTGCGCCTGTATTAATTCCATCATCGATAAAAGCACCAGAACCAGCAAGAACAACATTTCCAGAATTAATTGTTAACTGCCCTAAATCCAATACACCGGTTCCAGAATCGATACTTAAAACCCCAGCATTATTTACAGCAGACGCAAAGGTCAGCCCTCTTAAAGCGCTAAGATTTAACGTTCCAAAATTTTCTATAACCGCAGCATCAGCATTAATCAAATTACCTGCATAAATATTAGTAATTGCCCCCTGTGCAACGGAAAGCATATTCGCTATTTCAATATTAGTCCCAATATCATAAGTCGTATTTCCTGCACTTGCAACAAGGCTATCACCAATGAATAAATTTCCAGCACTAAAATCAGTTGCTTGCAAATTTAACATTCCCGCAGAATCACCCTGATTCAAATTACCTGCAACCCTAACATTTCCTGAAACTGCAACAACATCTGCATTTACATTAATCTGTGAACCAACATTACCATTTGCAATAATACTTTGCGCTTCCAGCAAATCAGAATCAAAAGCCAAAACACCATCCACAGAATTAGAAACCGCACCAGCGACTATTTTATCCGTTGCAACAAATTCCAACGCACTGCCAGAATTATTAACATCACCAACTATTGCATCACCGTTATTTGCTGCGATTACGACCTGAACATCACCAGAATTGTCAATTCCATTCAACGAAACATTCGCACCAGAAACATTCAATGCCGCAGTATTTTGTATTTTTCCAGTAACAGTTACATCATCAGCAGCAACCAAAGAAATATCACCGGCATTATCAATAACACCACCAACTGTTAATGCGCCTGCGGAATCCACATTTAATTTTTTATCATCTGCAATCGCAATCGCACCGACTGAAATACTAGATAAATCTTGTGTGGTCTTCAAAGTCCAAGTATCTACATCATCTACATCAATTGTTAACCCAGTATTTGCAGTTTCGCCATTAAAATAAATATTTCCTGCAATTTCAACATCACCATTATCAATCGTAGCCCCTGCCCCATGCGAAAGCATCTTACCATCAACAACAAGTGAACCTGCAACAAAATTATCAGAATAAATCTCTAAAACCGCATTATTTTCTACAATTACCTGTTCTTCTACGTCAACAGTTGCCCCAGATGTTTTTCCAATTGTCAAATGTCCATTACCATGAACAACAACATTCTGATTAACATCAATCAAACCAGAATCCAACACAACATTTCTTACCGCGATGCCATCACCAACCACAACATCTTTTCCAACAGATATCGACATCCCCCCCAGAACAAAATCCTGTGTTCCTGTTGCTGCCACAGTAACATTACCCTGCCCTGCGGCCTGTTGTCCACTAACCAAACTACCTAAAATTTGAACAGGCGCATTATTAACAGTCAAATCATACAAAGAACTGCCCAAACTTAAATTTCCACCTGCAACAGTTAATGCCCCACTAAACGTAACCGCACCAGCCAAAGCATTTAAATCAACCTGTCCTGCTTGAATATCCAAGGCCTGCAACTGAACAGCCCCCCCATTACTATCAGACCCTAACAATGTTAATACACCACCATTATTAATAATTTCACCACCAACACTAACATCCTTGGCAGAAATTGACACCGTTCCATTTGTATTAACAATATTTCCAGAAATATTAATCAAACCAGTTGCATCCAACAAAGATTTAATTTCAAGACTTGAAGCAAAACCAGTATTAGCGATACTTGCCAACGAAACTGAATTTGCATTCAACAACATTTTTCCATCATTAGATACCGCACCATCAACCTCTAAATTTCCTGATGCAATCAATTTAGTATCAGAATTTTGCGCACCAACCACCTGACCAGAAACGGACAGATTTCCAACTGTATCATTTGCCGCAACATCTGATACATCGTACCCCGAATCCAAATCAGCAGCCTTAATAACCAAACTATCCCCGGCATTATTAACAGTTGTCGCAGAAACATTTTTTGCCAAGACATTCATATTTGCGGCATTATTTGAATCATCTCCATTAAAAACGACACCGACATCCAAATCGCCATCACGCACCGCCAAATTAAAATCATTCAATCCATTCGAGAATAACCCAAACAAGATTTCCTGACTGACATTTTCCCCAAAAACCAATGTACCGGTATCAAGGCTAAAGACATTATCAATCCCCATATCTGTGATATCGATACCATATTCGAACTTAGTCTGACCAGAAACCGTTGCATACAAATCGCCCACATTAACAAAAGATGCATTATTAACATCACCACCACTAACGGTCCAACCAGACAAATTCAACACCAGTTCTGCCCCTGCATAATCATTTATCATAGTGCCTGCAACACTTAACAAACCAGCATTTATTGTCATACCGTTACCAGACTTATTTTCCAAAGCCCCTGTCACAGTAACATTTCCCATGGCCTTCAAATTCATCTGACCAGACGCGATATTATTTTGCACCCCACCATCAACAACAATATTTGCCCCCGATTCTACACTAACAGAATCAGCCATAGTTGCAACCAAACCACCAACTGCAACATCACCCGTTGCACTTACAGCAAAATCACCATCATAAACATCAGCCGCCCCCATATCTACAGAATTTGCAGACACCTTAACATCACCATAAGAAACAACATTTCCATTTACGACAAAACTATCAACAGATTCCGCAACCAAAGAAGCCGCCACACTATCGCCTTCTGCGCCAACAGTCACAGTACCAAGTGTTAAATCAAAATCCACTGGATTTGTATCAGACGATTTAAATGCAAAACTCTTTCCGCCCAAGACAGACAACATCGCATTAACTGAAACATTACCACCTGCCAGCACCGTAAAATTATCCGGCACAGTATCCATCACATATAAATCCAAAGGCAAGATTCCCTGTGTACTTGTTGCGCCAACAACCATATTATTAACAGCAAATCCATTTGGCGATTCGATTCCTATGACATTTTGCCCATTAATCACAAGACTATCACTATCAGCAACAGCATTTTTCCAATCTGTCTGTTCTGTAGAAACAAGGTTTCCATACTGCGGCTCAACTACAACAGCCCCTGCACCGACTGGCAACAGGCAGCATATAAACGAGAATAATTTTTTTATCATTTTTTTATTTTCTTCCAATCCTAAATATGATTATATTATGCCACAACTCATCTAAAGATATCAAGATGAAATTGTATCACCTGATAAACATTAAGGAGAAAAACATATGTTTAAAATCACAAAAGTACATGCACGTCAAATAATGGACAGTCGTGGCAACCCAACAATTGAATGTGACATAGAACTAAGCAATGGTGCATTTGGTCGTGCCGCTGTTCCATCTGGCGCATCAACAGGCAGTTTTGAAGCCTTGGAACTGCGCGATGGCGGCAATTCGTACATGGGCAAAGGTGTATTAACAGCCGTAAAGAACGTAAACGAAATAATTGCCCCTGCTATCATTAATATGGATGCACAAAATCAAACAGAACTAGACGAAAAAATGCTAGCTCTTGATGGAACACCAAACAAAGAAAAACTTGGTGCCAATGCAATTCTGGCTGTTTCGATGGCTGTTGCACACGCGGTTGCCAATGGCAAGCACATACCATTATACAAATACATTGCAGAAATTTATGGCAATGCAAACCCATGCGTTTTACCACGCCCAATGATGAACATCATTAACGGTGGTGCCCACGCAGATAACGGCCTTGATGCCCAAGAATTTATGATTATTCCAAACGGGGCAAAATCCGAAGTTGATGCGATTCGTATGGGCTCAGAAGTATTCCACCACTTAAAGACAATTTTAAAACGCGGTGGAAATTCTACAAACGTTGGTGACGAAGGTGGTTTTGCACCAAATTTCAGTTCATGTCGCGAAGCCTTAGACACAATTATTGCGGCAATACGTTCCGCAGGATATGAACCTGCCCGTGATATTTCAATTGGTCTAGATGTCGCATCATCTGAATTCTATTCTGACGGCATTTATAATTTCGAAGGCCAGAAATTAACATCTGATGAAATGATTGCCTTCTATGAACAATTAATTTCAGATTATCCAATTATTTCTATCGAAGATGCCCTGGCCGAAGAAGATTGGGACGGATGGAAAAAATTAACAGACACAATTGGTTCGAAATGCCAATTAGTTGGCGATGATTTATTTGTCACAAATCCTGCACGTCTTGAACGTGGCATTGCGAACGGTGTTGCAAATGCAATCTTAATCAAAGTAAATCAGATTGGTTCTTTGACAGAAACTTTGCGTGCAATAAAAATGGCACAAGATGCAAATTACGGCGTAATTATTTCGCACCGCAGTGGCGAAACAGAAGACACAACAATTGCAGACCTGGCTGTTGCAACAAATGCGGGACAAATCAAAACCGGTTCAATGTCACGCACTGATCGTATGGCAAAATACAATCAGTTAATTCGCATTGAAGAAGAACTAGACAAATCTGCAAAATATGGTATATAAATATACTACAAGACAGAAGACGGGGGGGCAAAAGCCCCCTTTTTATATAATATGAGAATAATTGACACTGAAATTTTATACATTATAAAATACGCATTTTGCGTAATAATTTTAATTTCAATTATATTAGCACCCGCGTGGATTGCGCGGCAAAACGGACACGGAAAGCCACGAATGCAGGGGGTTCGCATTGCCAGTTGGGCATTTGGATGGTCAATAATTGCATGGCTGTGGTCACTATATCAGGCAACCAAGAAATAATTTCATTATCACACAAATTTTATCTTGTCAGCCAAACATAAAGTATGATATAATCAAAACTGAATCCAATGGGAATTGGTTTCGGGGCTGTGCTAGGCCTTATAAACCCCGGTGCAAATATATGTGGTCATATATTAAGTGTCGTTATTCCGACAAACAAATCCCTGTATTTGCACTGTATTTTAATACGCCCTGACATTAATGTCGGGGGGCTGTTCGGTATACAACAAGTGGCGCTTCACTAAAACCGAACGGAGTCATTGGGTTTATGATTTAGCAACCACCCCGACCGCTTATTCCTATAGCGGTTTCTTTTTATCAAAAAAATAACAATAAACCCTAAACAAGACGGAGGGAGGTAAAATGAAAAAGACATTTATATTAACATCTGCAATTACAATTTTAACTGCGCCGGCGATTGCCAGTATTCCATCCAGTGCATATATGCGCGAACAGGTCGCATCGCAAATCGCAACCGCTATATCGTCTAAGGTTGACACCAGTGCCACCGCAAATCAAACAATGGCGGGAACATATAATGTTACTGGCACAATGTATGCAACAACACCAACCCTGCCAACTGCAGAATAAAGGGGGGCAGATATGAAAAAGATATTGGTTAGTCTGATTGGCTGCTTTGTGGCGATATGTGCGCACGCAGCACAGATTGTAAATGTGGACTATGTGCATAAATTAATTGCGCAAAAATGGGATATATCTGTACCAATAAAGGCAGATAATCCAATGCAGGTTGCAAATATGAAATACTTGCTGACGGCGATTGACGTTGCAAATGAAATTTTGAACGGCGAACCAACCACCGACTATGGCAATGGCGAATTTGCGACACTTCAGGTCGCCGATACAGTCGCCACAAACACCGCAGTGGAAACGTTGGTGAAGAAAGAAGAAAAGCACGAATTCACACTGACAACGACGCCCAACACCAGCAGTTTTAGTTTTAAAATCAGTGCAGCGGGTGAATTTGTGGTTGACTGGGGCGATGGCACAGTTGAAACAATAACAAAACCAGACACAACAAACACAACATATTCGCATAATTACACCACCGCTGGTGCATACACAATTGGGCTTAGCGGTCAGGCAACAGCATATAATACCGACCCATATACAGCTGCGATAAGTTTTGTAGATACTGTTGATTGGGAATTTGATTCTACAAGGCAAATCGCATCAATTAACGGCTCACTGGGGGCGATATTTGGAACATTACCTGATGCAACAGAAAAGCAACCACGATTTTGTCAAACATTTTATAATGCATCTAATATGGAGGGTTCAATCCCAGAGAACCTGTTTGCGGGTATATATGGCGCACCAGCAAGTAATATGTTCTACTACACTTTTGACAGTTGCAAAGGTTTGACAGGCGCAATTCCCGATGGATTATTCGCGGGTATATATGGCGCACCAGCAGAGTGGATGTTCTCCGGCACATTTTCTTATTGCAGTGGTTTGACATCAATCCCATCTGACTTATTCGCGGGTATATCTGGCGCACCGGCAGAGGCTATGTTCTCCTACACCTTTTATTGGTGCAGTGGTTTAACAGGTGCAATCCCAGCTGGATTATTCGGTAATTTAACTGGCGCACCTGCATATGGTATGTTCAGAAACACCTTTGATGGTTGCAGTGGTTTGACATCAATCCCTGAAAACCTGTTTGGGAATATTTCTGGACCGGCACAGAATTATATGTTCTACTATACATTCTATAACTGCACATCATTAACCGGCCCATCTGCGCGTATAAATGGGAAATACCTGTATGAAATCTGGCCAGATGCAACATCAGACCAAGTTGACGGTATGTACAGCGGCGCAACCGGGTTGTCTGATTATGCCACGATGCCAACCGTATGGAAATAATCCCGACTACAACACCAGTTTCTGTGTCAATGCACAGAAAGAACACCGGCGGTTTTGCCTCCTCCCCCGCCGGTGTTTTTGTATATAAATTCTTAAAGCATCCAGCCTTGCCACCAATGGAACTTTTTTCTGCCACTGCCCCAACCCCACCGCTAAAAAAACTAAAATTAATTTGCTTTTAAATTTTTGTTCATATAAAATACCAAACTATGGTAAGACAAATTATTAAATCTGGTCAAGTTTCAGAAAATCGCAAAGCGCGATTTAATTATTCTATTGATGATACTATCGAGGCTGGAATTTCCCTGACCGGCGCAGAAATTAAATCTATTCGATATGGATTGGTCACAATTGTTGACGGCTTTGTGCAACGACGCGGTGATGATTTATGGCTGGCAGGAATAGAAATTCAAAAACTGCCCACCGCCGCCCGCATTGTAAACTTTGACGAACGCCGCAGTCGACAATTATTACTGCACCGCAGTCAAATCAACCGTCTTATCGGCAAATTACAAGAAAAAGGTGCGACAATCGTACCATTAAAACTATATTTTAACAATCGTGGTAAACTGAAAGTATTATTGGGTGTTGGCTATGGTAAAAACAAGGTCGACAAGCGCGAAACAATCAAAAAACGTGAATGGGACAAAAACAAAGCCCGCATACTAAAAGGCAATTAAAACACCAATAAAAATCCGGCAAAAGCCGGATTTTTATTACTCTTGCAAGAATCCACCTGATTGCATATTCCACAAACGCGCATATTCACCGCGTTTACGCAATAATTGTGAATGCGTTCCCTGCTCTACCACGCGCCCCTGTTGCAGAACGACAATTTTATCCATATTGCGCAAAGTCGACAATCTGTGCGCAATTGCCAATGTTGTGCGCCCCCGCGCCAATTCATCAAAAGACTTTTGAATACAAACCTCTGTTTCACTATCCAGTGCTGATGTGGCTTCATCCAAGACTAAAATCGGCGCATCTTTCAGAAAAGCACGCGCAATCGCGATACGCTGACGTTGCCCACCAGACAACTTAATCCCCCTGTCCCCAACCAAAGAATCATACTTCTTGTCTGTACCCATAATAAATTCATGCGCCATCGCACGTTTTGATGCAGTTTGAATATCACGCAATGTCGCACCATTACGACCATATGCAATATTTTCACGCAATGTGCGATTAAACATTGTTGGCTCTTGGGGAATAAAAGCGATATTTTCACGCAAAGAATCCTGTGATACTTCACGAATATCCTGACCATCTATCAGGATTTGTCCCTGTGTTGGCTCGTAAAAACGCATTAACAAATTCACCAACGTTGTCTTACCTGCACCACTGGGTCCCACCAAACCAACACGTTCCCCAGAATTTATAATCAAATTAAAATTACGCAATACCCATTTACGTTTATATTTAAACGACACATTTCGAAACTCTATTTTTCCACGTGTAACAACTAAATTTGGTGCATTTGGTACATCCTGCACATCAATTGGCACCACCAATTCTTCATATGCCTTGGATGCCGCCCCTAAATTATCTGTAATCACAGGTATTTGATTTACAATCTGACCAATTGTTCCCATAACCGTAAAGAATACAGAGTTAGTAAACACTATTTCCGCAACAGTTATTTCACCGCGCACATACAAATACACGCATAAAAACAAAGTCAAACCATAACAAACATCCCAAATTATAAACGGCACAGCAAAAAAGAAGCGTCTTATCAAAGATTTTTTAAGTTGCATCTTAATATTCTTTTCACGTGCAGGTTCTAAATAATCGCGTTCCTTATGCGCACCTGCAAACAATTTCACCACAGAAAAATTAGACAAACTGTCTACGTTTTTACCTGATAAATCACTTGCCGCGGCACTTGCATTCTTTGCAGCACGATTCATTGGTTTTATCATTGCCCAGCTATATCCGGCACGAAAAATAAATACTATTGCGAAAATAAATGCAACATAACGATTAATAGAAAATATCAGCCCCATATTTACTGCAATCACCACAAACAGACACATAATTCGCCAAAACTCAATAACAGATTCAAATCCACGTGAAACAAACATAATCTGACTATGAACTTTACCCGACATACGTCCTGTCCAGAAAGACATCGACTGACTATGCACATAGTCATTTAACACAACCGATATTCTATTTTGAATTTTTGGCGACCAATGCGAATAACACCAATCACGAAAAATTGTAAAACCATCAATCACCAACAGCAAGCCTGCAATTAAAAAATTGTTGGCAACGCATATTGCATAAATGTCTGACCTGTGGGAACCGGATTTTCAAACAGTGCAACAAACCACCGCTGAAAATTAGGAAACAGAACCCCATCCATCGCCACAATAAAGAACGATATCGCCCACGCCACCAACGAAAAAGTTGAACCGCTGACTGCGTACTTAAAATAAAACTTCCACAAAGATTTGGGCAAAACCAAACCAGAATTATTTTTCTTTTCTACGGAATTTTTTTGATTTTTTCCGATGTTTTTACGTAACATAATTTATCCTTTTTATAAAAAACATTTAACTTTGTGCCCTACTCACATTTATTGTTTTTTCGGACAAACTAGCACGACAATCCCATCGAAAAATCCTTTTATTAAAAGTTTAATTAAATTCTTTACGCAACACAAATAACACAAATACATTATATTGTCAACAATTATTTCAAATAAAACGTAATTGTTGCAACGACACGAACCTTTTTATTTATTGCCTGACGCTCATTTGATGACCAAGAATCCGTTGGGTCACGCGATTCAATACTGAACACCCCTTGGTTTGCACTTTTAATTTTACCCAAGCGCGCATTTGCATCTTTTGCAAACTGTTGACCAGCAGCAGTGGCATTTTTTGTTGCCTGCTCTATCATTGAAATTTTTATATCATTCAAACCATTAAAAATATAAATAGGCCCCGCATAGTCTTCGGTAATAGTAATACCACGGCGCACCAAATCGCCCATCTGACGCGACACAATATCAACCAATTGAACATTATGTGAACGAACCATCACCCCAGTATCAATAACATAGCGCCCATCATTTTGCTGATTCTTTAATTCTGCATCTGAATACCCTGCATACTTATCACGCACATGCACACGTAAATTTTGAATATCTGTTGGCAAGAATCCAGAATCAATCAAGAATGAATGTATCTCATTTATATCTTGATCAATACGCTTTTGCAGACTTGCCAAATCACCACCAACAGCATTAATCTTGATATTCCAAACAGCGGTATCTGCAACAACGTCACGTTCTGCAAGCCCCTTGACCGTCACGGTACGCCCAGACATTGCACGAAATATACCATCACCAATAAAATAACCACCCAATGCGATACCAAATGCCAACACAGACAACCACAATCCAGAAAAAGATTTTAATTTATTAACAATTTTCATTTATTTCCCTCTCTATCAAATATACCATACACACACATTACTATATTTATAATAACTAAGTCAAAACTATTTTTTTGCAATTATTTCCTGAATAACCCAATTCGCCAACATCAATCCAAACATCCCAGTAATTGTAATAACAGACCCTAAATTCTTGGCATACCCCAGTACAGGTTGCGGCCTTTCCACTGAATACACAACTGGGATATCAGGCAATTTTTCATCACGAACCAAACGCCTAACACGTGCCGCCAAGGGGCATACAGATGTCTGTGATAATCGCGCTACTTTTATCATATATGGATCTATTTTTGATGCAGCCCCCATACTGCTAATTAATGGAATATCATTCTTATATGCCCACTTATACAACGCCACTTTAGATTCAACAGAATCTATTGCATCAATTATAAAATCAGGCTTAACAGATAATTCCGTATCAGAATCAAAAAACAAATTAAATACATCAACACGTATCAATGGATTAATATCATATACACGTGCGGCCGCAACCTGAACCTTTGGCAATCTAAGCGTTGATCCAAGTGCAAACAATTGACGATTTATATTTGATTCTTCGACAACATCAAAATCAACAAGAATCAAATGCCCAACCCCAGTACGCGCCAATGCCTCTATTGCAAAAGATCCAACAGCACCACAACCAACCACCATAACAATCGATTTTTGTAATTTCTGTATACCATCACCACCAAACAACAAACGTGTTCTATGCAATCTGTCCATTATTCAACATCCTTAATGCATTATTCACAAAATTTTCTTTTAATATTTTAGATTCATTTACAACCACATCAGTCCATTCAACAATATTAGCAGCATTATCAGAATCTGTTTCTAACAAAATACGATTTTGCGGTGTTAATAAAATCCGTCTAAATTTTTTCACAGGCGAATACGAAAAGAAAACATTTTCCCATTTAATCCAATCAGAAATCACGCCATTAAAACGATGAAATAAAACAAAAGGCAAAGCATTACAATCTTGTTTTATCAATATTTCACGCATTATATCCCACGCACCAAAACAATGAATATGCACACCACATTTCAAGACCTTTGCCAGTTCAAGTTGCCGCACAAAAATATTTAATTGGCGCACAAATTCAGGATGTTTTTTATCCAAGCCAATCTCACCAATTGTCAGATTTGGGAACTGTACTAATAATTCATACATCAACGAATCCCAATTATCTGGCAAATCAGATACATACCACGGATGAATTCCAATTGCCCCATACGCATTCAAATTATTTTGTGAAAAATTAATAACAGAATTCCAATCAGATATTTTAGCCGCATTATCAATTACCCCGATACCATCAGGTAACTTTACCGTTTCATTACGAATATGACAATGTGAATCAAAATACTGCAACATATTTCATATCATATGTCACAAGAAACAAATTGTCAAAGAACAAAAAATCCCGCAATGCGGGATTAAAACTTATTCTGTAACCTGCTGGTTTGACACAGATTCCACCACCACCTGTTCAGGCACTGGGGCCGGCATTTCTGGTTCCTGATGACGCGCTTTAAATTTACGATTATGTTTTTTAGCAATTTTAAATTCAGCCTTATCAACGCAACCGTCACCATTTTTATCCATTTTAACAGCCATTTCTGCCATCTTTGGACACTTAACAACCAAACATCCATTATCAAATTCTGGCTTTGGCATAAAGCCACCACGTTTACAACAACATAACTTTGCACTTGCGAACCCCAACGCAAAAACAATCAGGCACAAAACAAATTTCTTAAAAAATCCACCTTTATGACACTTACAATGCATATGTTCTGCACAATTTCCACCACACGCACAATTATGATGACAACCACAAGAATATGTTTCTGCTGGTTTTGCTACCTTTTTAACTGTTGTTTTAGCAGCAGATTTACGTGCAACTGTTTTTTTTACTGTTGATTTTTTTGTATTTTTTTCTGGCATTTATCCCTTCCTTTATTAGTTATACATTCATATTTTATTAAATAAAAAAAATCTTGTAAAGAGAAAAAAACATAGAAACACCACAAAAGAAAAATATAGTAAAAATATATAAAAAACTTGATTTCTTTAATAAAAAACGATAAAATCAGCCACGCTGAGTAATCAGAACTGATTAAACAACGGTGCTTTTTGGTCCCGTTTGTGATAAGGATTCTGTTAAATACCCGGCACCAAGAAAAAACCAAAAACAAAAGGAAAAAACTATGGCAAGAGCGGGCGCAAAGCGCAGCACACGCAAATTAAAAATCGGACGTAGTCTGGGCGTAAATTTGTGGGGTCAGGCAAAATCCCCATTTAACAAACGCAAATACAAACCTGGTCAGCATGGCCCAACATCACGTGGTGGCAGCTCATCTGACTATGCAAAACAGATGCGTGCAAAACAAACATTAAAAGGCTACTATGGTAATATCGGCGAAAAGAAATTCCGCGCATATTATCTGGAAGCAAACAATATGAAGGGCGACACCCCAGAAAACCTGATTGGTTTATTGGAACGTCGTTTGGATGCTGTTGTATATCGTGCAAAATTAGCACCAACAGTATTCTCTTCCCGTCAATTAATCAGCCATGGTCACATCTATGTAAATGGCAAACGTGTAAAGATTGCTTCATATCGCGTAAATCCAGGTGATGTTATCACTGTTGGCGAAAAAGCAAAACAGATGCCATTGGTCGTATTGGCTTTGGAATCTGGCGAACGCAATTTTGCAGACTATGTTTCTGTTGACAGTGCAAACTTCACAGCAACATTTGTACGCGTACCTGCATTCGCAGACGTTCCATACCCAGTTCAGATGTTCCCAGAATTGGTTGTTGAATTCTATTCTCGTTAGTAATAGAAGAAAGCGAGAAAACAAAAAAAATCCCCAAACGGGGATTTTTTTGTTACATCAACGCGATTTTAATAAATTCTGACGTTGCAGATAATCCATTTTCTGCATTTTATTAGTGCGATATTTATTCATTAATTTCAATTTATTATTTTTCGCCAAATACCAGATTGGCAATTTTAAATCTGTCACACGTGACAAATCAGCATTTCCAAGTTCTAATTTTTTCGCGCCACTTAAATCAACACGACACGCAGGCAGTTTTGCCCCAACCAAATCAACCCCATTTATACAATCGGGCATTTTAATATTTCTTGCCCCCAACAAATTCACCTGTCCCAAACTAAGTTTTTCGGTTATATTTGCAAAATCTAAATCACAATTTTGTGGCATTATAGTATCCCACATAACCAAATGTCCAACATTTGCAAAATTAATTTTTCTAACATTCGATAAATTCGCACTAGCCAGAACAACGGTATCCACATTATTAAATTCTAAATCACATTCATGCAGTTTTGCCCACCCCAAATTAACTTCTTTGGCATTTTTTGGAAATTTTACAGTATTTCTTTTCATACCACTAAAATCCACATGATACATATCTAATTTGGATATACCGCTAAAATCTAAATCGCATTCTGGTAATTTTGCATTATTCAAATTAATACTGTCTGTATTTTCAGAAAACCTCAAACTTTCTGCACCTCTCAAATCTATACCAAACAGACCCAGATTTTTTGCACCAGAAAAATCCAAATGTCCCCGTAATTTAAATTTTGTTAAGTCAACCAGTGTTGATGATTTTGGTTTTACCCAAAACATTTCACCGTCTTCCACAGACAGAACCCTTTCACTATCTGCGAACAACGAAACAGTATTATCCTTATTTTTTTTAATTCTTACCTTTTTATTTTGGAAAAAGTCAGCATCAAATAACACCTTGTCTTCACCAGACGTGTCTGTTATGCTTTTCTTACTGTTATCATAGACATAACCGCGTCCCAGCATTAATTGATAATCTTTTTTCAGGTCAATTATATTTCCACCAATTACATAAAAATCATCACCAAAATAAGTATTATTTATTTCAGAATTATATTTACAAACCTGTCCGCTAATCAATACATAACCATCTGGCAATAAAACAGTTCTTGTAGAAAAATTAACATTAAAATAATGCTTAAGTGCCTCTGCCAATCCGACAATTATATTATCAGGATTTGAATTATATGTATTATCACTATTATCAACAGTATGATTATAGCGATTTTTTATACTAATAAACCCACCTTTTTTCAAAATCTGAATTGACAATACCGATGTTCCATATTCATCTTCGCGTTGTGGATTTTTAAAGTCACATCGCCTTATGTTATCAACATCTTTACGAACAGCATTAATTATATAATAATTCAAATATCTGCTTGAATCACGAAAGGTACATAATTCTTCATCTGGGGCAAAATACTGTCTTATTGCATTTTGCTTTCCCAAAGTATCCGCAACATAGGCGTTATAGCCTGCCTTATCCAGCAAATCAAACGGATTTTGCGGATTACCTGTTTCTACTATTTTAATATTTTTCAATGATGCTAAATATTGCAAAATTGGTTCTGCATCACGCCCTGCGTATCTTACGATTTTATCAATGTTTGGCACATCAAAAATCCCATTATCACAGTTACGAATTGCCCTGGCAAACCGTTCACCGTTTTGCTTTTTGATGATTTCGTACATTGTCTTTGGCATATTACTTTTGCTTTATCTGCTGATTCGCAAACGGCGCATAATATCGCAAAGAATCCAACTGATATTGTTTTTTTGCCACTTCTAATTCCTGACGACGCAAATCATTCGATTTTGCGATTTCATTACCAACACTCATTGTTGCCACCGCAATAACAAATGTTAGCATAGTAATCGGCATCAAGCGTCCATTTGCCACCACTTTTACTTTAAAATTATCGGCCCAATCTTGATCTATTTTCACACGTTCTGTCATAAAACACCCTTTTTAATTAAAACCATTTCCATGGCTGAAACACTTTTAAGAATCCCATTGCAGTACGCTTGTCTGCATATGTATGACCGCAACGCGGACAAACATTAAAGGGTTTTATTATTGCCTTGGCTTTCGCAAATACCAAGTGCCACAAATATATCCCCAGCGCCCAGACTGCAAATACCAATCCCCACATAACAAAACCAAAATATTTATCAACTGTATTTGTGATAACGGTTATTGTTGTTATATCAGATTTTGATAAATCATCATAAATCTTAGTCGCCACCCCCCACGAAGATGGTCGCCAAGGATAAACATATTCAATACCATAATTCGTCAACAATGTTGTCCCCAAGCCTCCCGACTGTTTATCCAGCGCATTTTTAATCGCGGTGTCCAGCGCACTATCTATTTCCGTCTGCGCGACACGTGTCAAATCATTCTTGATTTTATCCAACTTTGCATTAATTTGTTCTGCAGTATTATCAACAGTTTTGATTGCTTCATTTGTTTTTTCTATACCTTTATCCACCTCTGCAACCGCATTATCTATACCATCTGTTTTAACGCCGAACATTTTTGCCAATCCAGAAACCTTTTTAAGTCCTGCTGTTGCCTTAGATGCTTCAGCCGTTTTTTCACGTGCAGAATCCGCCGCCACCGATACTTTTTCTACATTTTTTTCGACCACTTTTACTGCATCGACTGCTTTGGCTATTGGCTTTTCCAGATTTACAGACTTTGCCACCCCATCCAACAACGCCTCATATTGCTTTACAATTCCCTGTTGCAAATCAAAGAACATCGACACAACAATTGATTTTTTTATTGGTTCTGAATAAGTATTTTTAACATACAACGGCGCCCAAATTAATATCACGAACCAAACCACAGTTATTACAGCAATCGTCCGCTTTACCCCACGAACCAGTGACTTTTTCTTTGCGACTGTTTTCGCGCCCCCCATATCAATAATATCAAGTTCTTTTTTTGCCTTTGCCATTTTATCTCTCTCCATTTTATTTAACGATTTTTAATTGTCGCATATACAGACAAAAATTTATCTATCTCTTGCTTATTAGTCTGTTGCAATTTCTTGAAAACCTCATAATTTTCTTGAAATTCTTTGATTTGCCACAAGGCTTGGTAATAAAACTTGGCATCTGCTGTTTTTTTAAATGTCATCATCTGCGATTCTGGCACAACAGAATAACTATTCGCGACCCTAGGACAAACCAATGAATAAATAAAGCCCATACCATCTACTTGCTTGTACATAAGTGCCAAATAAATCTTATCATCCATAGATAATATCAAATCCGGTTTTTTTACTTTATCATTCATCCTTATTACCTTTGGTATAGTTCTTTATAAATTCCGCCTTAAATTCCGCAAAGCGCCCTTGCTCAATAGCATTCCGAATATCACGCATTAAATCCTGATAGAACCACAAATTATGCTGCGTCAATAACGTTGCGCCCAAAATTTCATTACATTTAATCAAATGATGAATATAGGCGCGTGACCGCTGACAGGCCGGACATCCACACTTATCATCCAATGGCGCTGCGTCATCACGAAAGCGGGCATTACGCATATTCATCGTACCATATCTAGTAAACGCCTGTGCGGTACGACCAGCACGCGTTGGCATAACACAGTCAAACATATCAACCCCACGTTCAACCGCACCCAGAATATCTAATGGTGTTCCCACCCCCATCAAATAGCGCGGTTTATCTGTTGGCAATAATGGTGTAGTTGCAGAAATCATATCAAACATAACGTTTTGTGGTTCACCGACTGCCAATCCACCAATTGCATACCCATCGAATCCAATTTCCACCAGCGCACGTGCAGATTTTTCGCGCAAATCTGGAAAGTCCGCCCCTTGGACAATACCGAATATTCCATAGCCATCGCGATCAACGAATGCATCCTTGCTGCGTTTTGCCCAACGGGTTACCATATCAACATTTTTTTCAACGCGTGCACGTTCTGCAGGCAACTTCAAACATTCATCCAGCACCATAGTAATATTAGAATCCAATTGATGCTGAATATGTACAGAATCTTCGGGTCGCAAGAAATGCTTTTTTCCCCCATCAAAATGCGATGTAAATTGCACCCCTTCTTCACTCATCTTAGTAAGGGTGGACAAACTCATCACCTGAAAACCACCACTATCTGTCAATATTGGCCCATTCCAGCCCCCAAATTTATGCAAGCCCCCCATCTGTTCAACCAAGTCACCCCCAGGTCGCATCATCAAATGATAAGTATTCCCTAAAATTACCTGTGTTCCAGTTGCGGCAACCTGTTCCATGGTCAGCGCCTTTACAGTGGCTGCAGTACCAACTGCCATAAATGCCGGCGTTTGAAAAGTACCATGTGCAGTTTCAACTGCGCCGCGCCGCGCATTACCATCTGTTGCAATCAAATTAAATTTCAACGACATATTTTTATCCCTAATAAAAACTAACGTGTATATTGCATTTGTTTACTAATTTGCGGTTGCTGATATATTCTTTGATATTCGGCTTGCATTTTTTCCAACAGCTGTTGCATTTCGACAACAGTGCGCCCCAACGTAAAAGTCAAGGTTTCCAGTTCTTGTTTATTTTCATTTGTTGCGTTCAGCTTTTTTTCCAGACCATCAACCCGCTGTTGCAAGCTTTTATATTCTTTTTCCAGTTTTTTATATTCCTTGTTATTACGCAATATCGCATTATTTTTTCTCAAGAATCTATCAATCATTCCGCGAATCATTTTTGATTTAACCAACATTTTGCCGTATTTAAACAGCACTTTTTTTCCTGCCTTGCTCTTAAAGAATCTTTTAAGAACCTTTGGATTTGCCAAAACACGCACCCATGCCGCCATATCATTTCCTTTTAATTAACAAGAAATTATCTTTTACCAAAGTGTTTTTTACCAAAACGTTTATTTTTTCTAACAGATTCTGGTATTGCGCGCCATCTACTTCTTTTACGGCGCGAACTTTTCGTTGGATCTTTTTTAAACAGCCAACACGAATCCCCATAACTAAAGAACCTATATTTTTCTTTAATTGCGTGTGAATAAGCCAACTTCATTTCATGCAATCCTGCAAAGGCTGAAACCAATATAAACAAAGTCGATTTAGGCAAATGAAAATTCGTGAACAAGACATCAACCGCGCGAAATCTATATCCTGGGGTAATAAACAATCTTGTCGATCTGGAAAAAGGCGCAACACGTTTATATTGTTCTGGGTCTGTATTATATATTGCAGCGCTTTCCAGCAATCGCAACGAAGTTGTACCGACTGCAATAACCCGCTTTGCACCATTAATAATTTTTGCCTGTTCTTCTGTTATTTGTCCCCATTCACTGTGCATTTTATGTTCGTCCAGTTTTTCTGTTCTGACCGGCATCCAAGTCCCAGCCCCAACATGCAATGTAACATTAACAATTTTTGCACCGCGTTTTTCGATTTCTTCCAGCAATTGTGGTGTAAAATGCAAACCTGCGGTTGGTGCCGCCATAGACCCCAATGGTGACGAATAGACCGTTTGATATCTGTCACGATCTTCTATTTCCTCTTTACGGTTCATATATGGTGGCAAAGGCAACTTTCCAACCCTATCCAGAACATCAAAAGTATTTTTTGCAATAAACTTTAATTTCAATCCACTTTTAATATTTTGTGCGACAACACCGACCATTGTACCATCATCCAGATACAAAATACGTCCTGGCTTTATTTTCTTAAATTTAGCACACATTCCCCACCAACAACCGTCACTTGTTGCAGTATGCAGTGTTATTTCATGCTTACCATCTGCGATAAAACGCGACGGGATAACACGCGAATTATTAAAGACAACAACATCACCACGCCGCAAGAAATCGACAAAATCCTTAACATATTTATCTTCATGTGCCCTGCCACGCACAACCAGCATACGTGATGCGTCACGTTGTTCCAACGGATGTGTTGCGATTAAATTTTTTGGTAAATCATAACTAAAATCAGATGTTTTATACATATTATTTCACTTTTTCTTGTGCTGCCATATTACGTAATTTTTTTAATTCGTGGGCTTGTCTTATTTCCTTAATCAAACGATTATTTACAGACTTCAACCCATATTCGTTTATTCTAACATTTCTAGCTGTTAAATCTTCAGGAAATGCATTAAAAACCAAAGTATCGCCAACATGAATATTTTTATCCGAAAAACATTCATTAATCCAACTGATATTAAGGCGAAAATCAACCAAACTATCACCATCTTTATCACAATAAAACCAACACGGTTCACCTTTTGATATCACCTTTACAACTGCCTTATGCTCTGGCTCTGGCGGCATTTCACCACAAGACTGCATAACCATCATACCTGCGGTCAAGACATACGGAAAAACACCCTTAAAAACTTTCATTTTTATATCCTTATTTCTTAAATTCCAAGCCTTGGTCAATATAGTTTTCTGCTTTTTCTTCCCAATCCGGTTCGACACGCACAAACAAGTGCAGACGTGCATTTACCCCCCACTGGTCTTGGATATCATGACGTGCTGCGGTTCCGATTTTTTTCAGTTGCGCGCCACCACGTCCAACGACAATCTTTTTATGTCCATCATTACGCACAGCGATTTTCTGATATATATCCAGCACCCCATCATCGGCAACCTGTACCCGTTCTGTCACAACATTTATATGATAAGGCAATTCCTGATGAATATATTTATAAATCTTTTCGCGTGTTAATTCAGACAGATACAATTCATCTGGCACATCTGGCGCATCAACGGTATCGAACAAGTACGGACTTTCTGGCATAACATCTGCCAACGCGGTCAGCATTTTTTCAATTCCATCATTTTTCAGCGCAGAAATCATAAAAATATCAGTCCACTGTGCCATCTGCGATATTTCTGCGACCATTGGTAACAGTTCCAATTTTGGTACGGCATCCACTTTGTTCAATGCGACAAATATATTTGATCTATCTTTTATTTTTTCGACCAGCGCCCTAATAGTTTCTGTTATCCCCTTTTGCGCATCCAGCAACAACAAGACCGCATCTGCATCACCAACTGCATCCATTGCCGCTGCAACCATTGCCCTGTCCAGACGGCGCGATGGCTTAAACACCCCAGGGGTATCAACGAATATCAGTTGACGTGTTCCGACCATTTTAACCGCGCGCAGACGTGTCCGTGTTGTCTGCACCTTGTGCGAAACAATTGACACTTTACGTCCCATAATTTGATTTAATAAAGTACTTTTACCAGCATTTGTTGGCCCAATAATTGCAACAAAGCCCGAATATGTTTTTTCTGTCATGGCAAAAATCATATCACAACAAATCGAAAAGTGAATAAAAAACTTGAAAAAACTAATAACTATGATAAACATTAAAAAAAATAACCAAGGAATTTAGATTATGCAACTTACAGGCCCAGAAATTTTAAAACGTATGCAAGGACAAAATCCAGACATTGTGATTCAACCATTTGACGAACGCTGTCTGGGCAGCAACAGCTATGATTTACATTTATCTGACACCCTGCGTGTATACAAATGCACTGTTCCGTATGGTATGCGTCCTGCGATTGAATATCGCGGTTCACCTGAAAAGCACAGCATGGCGGACTGGTTCCAAGATACAATGTCTTATAACATATATTGCGATATAAATTCCCCAAAGACTAAAAAAGAATCATTTTATCGCACGCATATGGATGCGGCAAACACGCTTCATCCATTTACGCACGACATTCGCAATCCGCTTTATTTAATTGATCCAACGAATCCCGCGCATCACGAAACAATTGAAATCAAGATTCCTGAAACGGGGCTAATTTTATCCCCAACTATTGGATATTTAGGTTCAACGGTTGAACACACAGAAACGCGCAATTTATTCCCATACATTGACGGCAAATCCAGTATTGGTCGCAATTTCATATTAACGCACCATACCGCTGGTCGTGGTGACGATGGTTTTTGTGGTCAATGGACGCTAGAGATTCACGTACTCAGACCTGTTGTTGTTTATCCATATATGCAAATCTGTCAAATTTATTACGAAGAATTTATTGGCGAACGCAAACCATACGACACAAACAAGCGCAGTCATTACAATGGTCAACACGGCCCAACGGCCGCCGCGCCAATCAGAATAGATAAATTTCTAAAAGACAAACAACGATAAAACCGGCACTAAGAACGAAGTTTCTGCGACAAAACCGCAGATTACATCGGCATTTCCTCCTCCATGCCGATGTTTTTTATTACAACAGTGCAATTATAATCATCTGGCGAATAATTTTTATATTTACAAAAAAATAAAAACTGTGTTATAATGCATTAACGAACTGGATGGGAATCTGGTTCGGGGCTTTAGCAGGCCTACCTTATCCAGTGCAAATATATACATTAGCGACATCGTAATCCGGCGATATTCATATTTGCACTGCAATTGATAGAACTCCTGACTGTACGGTTAATTTATAGCAGTCGGGGGGCTGTTCGCTATATAACAGAGACACCTCAAAAGCAACAGAATCAACGATAAGGTGATTTGCTAACTCCCCGACCGCAGTATATTTCCATTGCGGTATTTTTATTAATAAACAAATAAAGGAAGGGAAGCATGAGGAAACTCTTAACTGCTGGGATTTTTGGAACGATATTAAGCCTAACTGGCGCAAATTATGCAGGCGCATCAATTATTTCGCGTGGATTTTTTGATGAGGCAATGGAAAACTATGCCACCAACACCGCATTGGATTTAAAAGCGAATCAAACCGACCTAACTGCATTATCAAATAAAATCGGTGACGCCTGGCCTTATAGTAGTGATATGAGCGAGGGGCTCTATAATTTATCCTGGCAACTATATCCTCAAGAAATCACCTTAGAAAACGCATCCGATTTGGTAAGGTTTTTATTTGGTGGTAAAATAGAATCTGGAATAAACCAAGGTGGGGTATTAAATATACTAGGTCAAAATGTAGTCGTTACTGGTGCGTACGATGTAAACACAGGCCAAATAGACAAAGGTTTCAGAAGCTTAACACAATTAACCAACGGTTGGACCAGTACAGACGGCACAACCTATCTTGGCGTAAAAGATTTAAATACCAAAACCGGTTCTTATTATTGGGGGCCAGAAAATGAAGAATATAAATATTCAAACATCCCATATCTTGAAGAATTATTTCCAGACCTTTCACCAGACAAAAACCTCGCTATAAGTAATATGGCAACTACTATACTTGTAAATTATACAGAACCTGATTTTCCTGGTCTTGCTGGTGTAACAAATCAGCTATTAAACGGTTGGACCAATACAGACGGCGATAATTTTATGGGGTTAAAGGAATTGAATGCGCTATTTGGTTATAGGGCTGACCTAAAAAGATATGGATTTGCCATAGGTAGTGCAGGCTCGCGCGTTTCTGCTTTTACAAGTGGGGTGCCCTCAGACTATTATGAAGAAATGCAGGAATTACTTGACTTCAACAATATGACTATTAATTATCCAAATACAATGACGGATTTCATGAAAGCATTTTATGGCTCTGGGGACGATGGTATAATATTCTCAACATTTGTCGGTTGGGGTGAATCTGTTGACGGAAAGCCTAAACACAAAGGATTATTTGGATTAAATGACGCAATAAACGGTTCAATAGATTCAACTGGCAATGTTATTGAACCGGGGCTATATCAAATTACAAACGGCTGGACTGATGCAAAAGGTGGCGTTATTATCAATCCGGGGTTGAAAGGTATGTATAATGGCTGGACAGAATATGGTAATGAGCTTCCAGGTTTATATGAAATAGCGAACGATATACTTAAGTTTAAAAGGAACTTTTCTGATGCTTCTATTCTTACGCTATTAGCTGAAGGTTTAAGAGAATATACATATGGTAATTATTATACAGGCCCTATATATCCACTGTGGAAACTGAGTGAAGGGATTGATAAAATCGCTTCTATCGAACCCAAAATCGGTGATTTACCAACAGAAATCCCAAATGTGGACTCCATTTGGGACAGATATGGTTTTGTGGAAAACCGAGGCACCCCCATTGATTTACCGGATACTATTGGCGGGATGTTCGCTATGTTATTTAATGAGGATGGTTCGAATAATGTATTATCGTTAAGAAACATTATGGCAAGAATATTAATGGGTATTAATCTTCCTACTGGTGGTAGAATAGAAGGATTAGCTAATTTAAGTACAGCATATAACTTAGTCGGTGATTCCCCTATTGTTACTGCTGTAAACGCAAACACTGCCAAAATCGGTACACTACCAACAGAATATGCGACAGTTGGGGCGGCGCTGACCGCGATGAAATCAGATATCGATGCAAAAAATCTGCCCAGCACATCTGATGATGGTCAATATGTGTTGACTGCAAAAAAAGTTGGTGATACAATTACCTATACATGGGTCAAGATGGATTTAACCAACGAAGAACAAGCCCAATAATAAACAACAGTTTCTCATGCCCCCGCCACCCCAAATGGGGTGGCATTTTAATTGGATGAACGGAAAAATAACCTTCTTCTATTTTCGATTGGTTCGTGATGCATCGCCAACAGCAGAATTGACCAAAGCAGTAAAATACTTAACACAAATTAATTCTTGGTCTGGTCTTAAATATGATTCGCATAATTTTACCAAATCAAGCCACTTACAGTCTGTACCCTTTAAACAACTGCAGAACAAATTAAAACCATCAACATACGCAATAACGTGTTTTTTTAGTCATTATACCTCACAAAAATACAGGGGGGCATTGCTACCCCCCTTATCGCTACAGCCTAGCCATAGCGAGGTTTTATGATTCGTATTATAACAGTTTTGTTAAGAAAAGTCCACAAAACCTTAAACAGCCAGAAACGTGCCGCGAAAATCAAATATAAAAAAGTCATTGAAACTTTAGTAATTTCAATGACTTTCAAATTTATGGCGCATCCAGAAGGATTGTTTAATTCCCACACGATAAATCGTGTGGGCCCCTTTTCGCCTCGTAAGATTCAAACTGCACTTCGTTTGTTTTCATCAACTATCGGCTCGAACCCGAGGGTTCAAATCCTGGGATGTGCAACACAAATTAAAACACCACCAAAAATGGTGGTGTTTGAATTCGTGGCGCATCCAGAAGGATTCGAACCCTCAGTCTTCTGATCCGTAGTCAGATGCTTTATCCAGTTAAGCTATGGATGCAACGGATTGTTATTATATACGATATTATTCAAAACGCAAGTAAAAAATTCATTATCTTTCCTTGTCCTTGGCGTAATACAATTTATTATAATGTTCACGACATACAGACTTATATTTCCCAGCCCCCAATTCAAATTGTTCACCCGCATGAACCACATTGCCATCATTGTCAAATCGCAAATGATGCGTTGCCAATTTCAAACAACCCCTTATCTGACATGGCGAATTCATTCTGTGCAATTTTGCCCCGACTTCTATCAGTCTTTGTGCGGCCGGAAATAATTTTTCATTACTATCCACCATCAAGCCATAGCACATTACAATTTTACCATGACAATCGGCAATTTGTACCAGTTTATCTATATCTTCTGCTGAAAAGAACTGAACTTCATCGACCAGAATAACTTCAGTTGAACGACTTGGGCAATATCCTTGCAAATTTGGCATTGCGCTGGCATTCCATCTAAGTCCTGTACGCGACACAACCTCTTCAACACTAAAGCGCTTGTCATAAGACGGTTTTATAACCTCTACACACGTACCTTTTTCAGAAAAAGCATACGCATTTGTTATCAGCGCTGCAGATTTTGAACTATTCATCACCCCATAATGAAAATGTAAATTAGCCATTTTTATATCCTTTCGTTACGACCATTCCTTAACGCAAGCATAATAATAAATTTATTTTAAAAAGTCAGCTTAATTTTATTAAATTTTACATCAAAACTGCCATTATTTATAGGCTTGAAAGAATTTATATATGGACTTAACACACTATCATTAGCCCATTGAATAAATTTTATTCGCAAAATACCACTTGCACCTGTAATTATTGTCGCGTTACGCACACCTGATTTTGCAAGATTCATAATTTCAGTCCATGCTTGTTCTTCGGTCAATTGATGCAAATCCAGTTTTACATACTTTGGCACCGTATTATCCACCGCTGGGATACGCACAGACAAATGTAATTCCCTGCGCACGTCACGACAAACTGCATCATTTTCCAGCACACATTCACCTGCAATCATATCATCAATATCTTTATCAGTTAATTTTTTCATAGACATTATCTATCCCCCCCCTTTGCAAAGACCAATACACGTTCAATGCCGGCCAAATCACATTCTGTACGCAAAAAACGCCACCCCATATCACTAAATATATCTTTAACGTTTTTTGTTTGTCCCTGCCCTATTTCCAGATAAATTTTACCACCGTTCCTTAACCAAGCCCCTGCATTTTTTGCAATTACGCGATATGCCGACAGACCATTATCATCAGCATACAATGCAATATCAGGATCATACATTGCCCCACAATCAACCCGCCTATCACCACGTGCAATATACGGTGGATTTGACACAATAACATCAAACAATCCTAAATTTTTATTTAATTTTGAAAAATCCGCCCGAATTATTTTAACATCTTGCCCCAGCCCTAAATCACGAACATTCTTTCTGGCCACCTTTATCGCGCGCCAAGACTTATCAATTCCAACCCCAGACGCACCATAAATATTCTTTACCAGCGATGCAATTATACAGCCTGTTCCTGTTCCCAAATCCAAAATTCGCAATTCACAATTCTTGACATAATCTGAAATCACCGCCGAAACAAGTGTTTCTGTATCTGGCCGCGGATCAAGAGTATATTTATTAGTATAAAATTTTAAACCAAAAAACCAACGCTGATTAATTATTTTCGCAACAGGCACCCCACGCCGCAATTGCCGTACAACCCAATACAAACGAAACACAGATATTGAATTAAGATTATCAACAATTATTCGTGCAGCACGTACACCACCCGCTTGTTTTAAAATTTCAAAAACTTGATTTTTAGTCATAAAGCAATTATAATCGGGGTTATGAAAAAAGCAAAAAAAATAATGAATATTACAAACCTGACCCGTATGGTTATTGCGCTGGCGGTATTATTAGGTCTGATTGCGATATACCTTGTATTAACTGGATCACGTTCACAAAAAAACATTACAGAAATAACAGAAAACAAGACAATTGTTGTTGTATCATCTGGCGACACATTATCTGGTCTGTTACTGGCCCAGGGGCTTAATCACAACGATGTTCACACAATTGACAAGGTTCTGAAATCAGACGCATCAATTTCCACACTACGCGCCCAACGCGACAAGCTTGAATTTATACGTCAAGGCATCGATTCGCCTGTATCGAAAATCATTGTTATAACATCACCATGGAACCAGGTTGAACTAACCTGTGGCGATTCTGGCAATTGGGCGTGCAAAAAGATAGAAATCGCACGCGACACACGCGCGGTATATCGTACCGGCGAAATCCAAGACGGCGACAGCTTTTATCTGGCGGGACAACGCGCAGGAATTCCTGCCGGCATTCTGGCAGAGGTTTATGATTTACTTGCCTTTGAGATGGACTTTGAACGCGACATTCGCGCCGGTCAAAAATTTTCAGTTCTTTACGAAGAAAACTTTTCAGATGGCAAAAAAATTGACAATGGCCGTGTCTTAGCTGTTTCTTTTGACGCACTGCGTGGCAAAGTAGAAATGTATTATTTCAAGAAATCAGATGGCACATCTGGTTACTATGACGAAAACGGCAATGGCGCAATTAAATCATTAAAGCGCACACCAATAAATAACGCAAAAATAACCAGCAAATTTTCAAAAAATCGCAAACACCCTGTCTTAGGCTATACCCGCGCACACAAGGGTGTTGATTTTCGTGCTTCAACAGGCACACCAATACCTGCTGCTGGGGCTGGGCGTGTTGTCGCGCGCAGTTATAATCGCGGCCACGGTAACTATGTAAAAATACGACATAACGGCTCTTTTGAAACATTATATGCACATATGTCAAAATTTGCCAAGGGTGTAAATGTTGGCACAACTGTCCGTCAAGGTCAAACGATTGGCTATGTTGGTTCAACAGGATATTCAACCGGCCCACATTTACACTATGAAATTATCAAAGACGGTGTACATGTAAATCCAATGACGGTAAAACTGCCTGCAATCAGTAATCTTGGCAAACAAGACAAGGAAAAATTTCTTGAATATCGCAAAGTTCTTGATAATGGGATTAAGCAATTAAGTCAAAATCCATCCCTATATATTCAATTATAAAACAAAACCGACACCGTACAACATTGCTAATTTTTCTGGCTCTTATACGGTGTTTTTTTGGCACCCGCTAAATTTAAAAATAAATTTTCATCTCATTGTCATCCTGTGGCTTTTTCGGGCCCCACAAAATTTTGAAATAAATTTTCATCTCATTGTCATCCTGTGGCTTGACCACAGGACCCAGGTAGTGCTGATAATAAGGAATACATAACCTAGGTTCCATGGTCAAGCCATGGAATGACAACACTTCGTTAAAACTTCGTGTTGCAGGCGGGTTTTGTTAAAAGTTCGGGGTGTGGGTGATGGGTGTGGTTGGTTTTGTTTTCTTTGTTAATAAAAAAACACCGGCGGGGGAGGAGGCAAAACCGCCGGTGTTCTTTCTGTGCCGTGACACAGAAACTGCTGTTGTGGTCGGGATTATTTCCACGCGCTTGGAATACTGGAATAATCAGACAATTTGGTTGCTCTATAGTACATATCACCAACCTGAGACCATGTGGCATCTGGCCAGATTTCATACAGGTATTGCCCATTTATACGCGCAGATGGACCGGTTAAGGATGTGCAGTCAGAGAATGTTCGACTGAACATACTACTCTGTGCAGTACCAGAAATATTCCCAAACAGGTTTTCGGGGATTGATGTTAATTTACTGCAACCATTAAAGGTGTAGGCGAACATATATTTTGCTGGTGCACCAGAGATGCCCGCAAATAACCCATCGGGAATTGATGTTAATTTACTGCAACCATTAAAGGTGTAGGCGAACATATAACTTGCAGGTGCGCCAGATATACCCGCGAATAATCCATCGGGGATTGCGCCAGTCAAACCACTGCAACCATAAAAGGTTTTGTAAAACATATTACTTGCTGGTTTGCCAGATATACCAGCAAATAAACCATCGGGGATTGCGCCAGTCAAACCACTGCAACCTTCAAAGGTGTAGGCGAACATCTCCTCTGCTGGTGCGCCAGTTAGATTACCAAATAAATCATCGGGGATTGCGCCAGTCAAACCACTGCAATCCTGAAAGGTTTCGTAGAAC